>CAZSZN010000009.1:8931-31488 GCA_964610405.1 uncultured Macromonas sp.
CGTCGTCACGCTCGGACCCGCGTCTTCAAAGGCCAAGGCGCCCGTCAGATCGATCGTGGCACTGCTGGAAGCAGTGTCCCCATCACCGTCGGTGATGGTGTCGGTGCGCGTCAGACCAATCAGGCCTGTGCCCACCAGCTTGGCCGCCGATGCGCCCGCCTCGATCGCGTCGGTGCTGTCGTTGTGCTCCACCGCACGCACCTGGTCCAGCGTCACCGTGCCCGTGGCACTCACGCTCACCGTGAAGACCACACCGCCAGTGGCGCTGTAGCCTTCCACCGCACCGGTGGTGGTGTTCATGCGCAGCAGCACCGCTTCGTTGGTCTGGGCATCCACCAGACCGGAGTCGATGGTCGTTGCCGGCGAGACCGGCGTGGCAACGCTCAGCGTGTAAACGCTGGCGATGCCGGCAGAACCGTCGTTGCCCGCAGCAAAGACGGGGGCTGTGAAGTTGTTGCTGAAGTCGGACGAGGCGTTCGTGCCCAGTGTCCTGTCGGCCACCACCAGACTGTCCGCAGCACCCGCCACCATCGCCGTCGTCACGCTCGGACCGTCGTCTCGCACAGTAATAACTATTGGAGCTTCTGCAGCGCTGGAGAAAACTTCACCATTGACGACCACCGACGTTTCAACTTTTGCGGTGATGTTTACCGTGAACGCGTCATCCGAATCTGTCTTATCCGAGTGGCTCATGGCCTTCAATTGAGTGAAGGTGTAGGTGCCATCATCGTTGACCACAGCCTTCCACGCACCATCATCACTGGTCAGGGTTTTGGCGTCCGCAGCCCAAGTTGCCCCAGCAGCTGACAAAGTAACTACCGGCTCAACGCCAGTGCCCTTGTAATCAATATTCAAGTCGCCGCTTACTGAATCAAAGTCGCCAGTTTCATCCACTACATTGGCTTGGGGCGCAATTGTGATGTCGTCATCTACCAGAGTGACAGTGGCAGTGTCATTGGACAGAGTAGCACCAATGGGGTTTGTCAAGACAATCTCGAAGGTTTCGTTGCCTTCAACCCGAGTGTCTTGAGCAATATCGACCGTGACGCTGAAGCCAATAAAGCCCGCCGGAATAGTGACAGTACCAGTCAACACACCGGAATAATCTGCTTCGGCACCACTGTTTGAAGCGTTGCCACCATTGATGGTGTAGGTCACAGTCACATCGGTTGTGGCAACCTTGTCAAGCGTGATTAGAAAGGTTACAGGGCGCGCACCAGTGCCCGAGCCCTCAATCACATCCACACCAGTGACAGCACCTTTGATCACATCGCCAGTGATCAAAACTGGGCCACCAGTGTTACCACCGCCCGAACCAATTTCCACGTTGACATTCACACCCACGCTGATGACTGGGACGTCAGCCACCGCCGCTTCGGAACTCAGCAAGATTTCATCCAGCCCACCCAGCGGGTCAAAGCTGTAGTCGTAAGCCAGCGGATCCACGCCTTCGGCCACGCGCAGCAAGCGCACAAAGTCGCTGCCGTCGCCACCACCGCCGGCGCCAGCACCGGCCGCTGCGGCTTCCAGTTCTTGCGTCAGGTCACCGCCCTGTTCCAGCAACTGGGTAATTTGCTCCACGGTGCCGCCCTGGGTGGCCGCATCGGCCGTGGTGGGGGTGGCTTCGGTCTGGGCCATGGACTCGTCCACGCGCACAGCCTGGCTGGGCCCCATGGCGACCACTTGGCCGTCTTCCATCATCAGTTCCACGCGCGCGCCCGCAGCGGTGCGGATGGTTTCGCCCTTCTGGATGACGTCGCCCGCCTTCAGGGGGCGGGTGGAACCGTCGGCAAGGACGACGACCGCGTTACCGGTGACAGACAGTACGGTGGCTTGGGCCATGGTGACACTCCTAGTTGAAGATATGGCCGCAGCTTACCCCCGGGCAAGCGCTGCGGCCATTGGACTTAAGTACAGTTTTTAGCGAGGCGGTTCGAAATTACGCGTCTTTGCGCAAATTGCCGTTGTCCAGCAGCTTCTGGATGATGTCCACCTCGCTGCTACCACCCGCGTAGGCTTGCAAATCAAGCAGGCTGATGTCGTTCAGGGTGATGCTGGTTTGCAGGCCATCGGGCACACCGTCGCCATTGGCATCCACGGTGATGACAGAATGCCCGTCAGCGTTTTCGTCAAAGTCCAGGTAGGCGCTGAGGGCGGTGGCGTCGGTGCTGTCCACATCCAGCATGTCGGACAGGTCGATGGTATGGCCGCCTTCGTCCACATGGGCCAGATTGAAGTCGTCGAACTCGTAGCCCACGCGCAAGGTGGCGCTGCTGGTATCGCCATCGGCGTCGGTGACGGTGTAGTCAAAGGCGGCGTGACCCAGGCCTTCGCCGTCGGGTGTGTACACGTAGTGGCCGTCGTCGTCCACCACCAAGGTGCCGTGCTCGCCTTCGATGGTGTGCAGGCCGGCGTCCTCGTCGTAGGTGCCGCCCGCGAAGCTGAAGGTGTGGTCGCCATCGCCCGGCTGGTCGTTGGCGAAGAGGCTGCCGGTGGCCGACTGGTACACGTAGTCGGTATTGGCCGGCGCGCTGAAGTACCCGGGGCTGAGCAGTTCAATCTCGGCCGATGCGCTGTCGCTGCCGCCGGTCTGGTCGTCCACCACAAAGCCCACACGGTAGGTGCCGTCATCGTCAAAGGTGTGGGTGTACACGCCGTCAGCGTCGGGAACCAGGGCGGAGCCCTCGTTCCAACCGTCACCAGCCTGCTGGTACACCACAGCCTGGAAGGTATCACCCTCCCCCAGTTGCGGGGTGGCGCGGAAGCTGAAGGTGTCACCACCTTCGGCCTCGAACGTGGGCGTGACCACGAAGGCGGTTTCGTTGGGTTGGCCGCTGCCGCTGTCTTCCACCGTGAAGCTCCCTTGGGCCAAGGTGGCCAAGCCGTCCTTGAATGAGGCATCACTCACCATCCAGACGTCTGCGTTCTGTGGTTTGGCCAGGTGGTCGAGCAGGTTACCTTTACCCGCAATTTTCCAGCGGGCATCCAGATCGCCATCTTCGGTGAAGGCCCGGATGACGACTTTGGCGCTGTCGTCCAGCGCGTAGGGGAACGCATCGGTGGGCGGCGGAGGTGGGGGCGGAGGCTCCACCGGCGGGTCGCCGGGGACCGGTACGGCCTCGGCGCCGATGACGTTGCCACCCTCCACCGTGTCGATGCGCCCAGGTTGCTCCACGCCGTATTCGTACGCCAACGGGGTGACGCCTTCGGTAATGCGCAGCAAACGCACAAAACTGCTGCCGTCACCACCGACGCCACCGCCGACACCGGCCGCCGCGGCTTCCAATTCGTCCAGGTCGCCGCCGCGCTCCAGCACGTCGAGCACCGCGTTGATGGCTTCGGTCAACGCCGGTTGCGCGGCCACCGGCGCCTCGGCACCCACCAGCCACGCTTGGCTGTCACTCAGAGTCAGGGGCGACCCCACATCGGGCTGCAACTGCACGCTGGCCCCGGGTGCGGGGCGAACTGTGTCGCCGGCTTGCACCGTGTCGCCCACGGCCAGCAAACGGGGCACGCCCGCCAGATCAATGACAATGACTTTGCCGCTCAGGGCGGTGACAGTGGCCGACGTTGCCATGGCGCTACTCCTTGGATGGGACTGCTGATAGATGCAGTTTCAACCCAAGCCGCCAGCGCAGGCTTGACGCGGATCAAATCAGACCGGAATCGTCATCGAGCAGCCGCAAGCGCCGGCTGAGGGTGGCACGGGTCTGGCGGCGCTCCAGCAGCTTGGCCTGGGCTGCGGGCGGGAAATCGGTGAACTGGATCACTCCCCGGTTGATGAGGATGTCGATCAAGTCTTCGGTCACGCGGGCCAGGCCCGCATCGCTGTCGGCCAGGGCCTTGTGGCTCAGCGCCTCGGCTTGCTGGGAGGCGCTGTCGGTCGGTTCCATGGCAGTCCCTTCAGGCATTGACCTGGCTGCCCGTCAGGTGCAGCACCAGTTGCACGCGGTCGCGCACGCCCAGTTTCTCGAAAATCGCGCCCAGGTGGGCCTTGACGGTGCGCTCTGAAATGAAGAGTTGCTCCGCCACTTCTTTGTTGGACTTGCCGGCCGCCACCGCACGGGCCACCTGCAACTCGCGTTCGGACAACACCGACACATCGACCGACGGCAGTTGCACGCTGGGGCTGCGGCGCAACGCTTCGCGGGTGGCGGCCATGATGCGCTGCATCAAACTCGGGCCCACCCACAAGCCGCCGTGCGCCACCACTTCGGCCACCTCGCGCATCAGCTCGGGCACGGCGAGCAAGTGGCAGTAGCCCCGAGCACCGGCGTTGATGGCACGCAGGCCCTCGGCGTCTTGCAGCACGCCACTCGCCACCACCACCGCACAGCCCGGCTGGTGCGTCAGCAGCTCGACCACGCGCGCCTCCCAGGCCGGGTAGGTCGCGGGCACCCAGGCGGTGTCACCCGCCCGCACCGACGACAACAGCGTGGCCCAGTTGCTCCACTGCCCGTCCGGAAAGGCCTGCAGCCAACGCTCAGGCGGGGCCAACAACGCCCCGCCGTCGCCCCCGGCGGCCAGCGCGCTGACCAGAAAATGCTGCTTGCTCATGACTGCGTCCCTTGCTGCTTCAACGTTCCGACAAGGCGTTGGCCTTGGCGCGCAACACCGGCTTGAGCAGGTAGGCCAGCACGGTCTTTTTGCCGGTGAGGATGTCCACCTGCGCCACCATGCCCGGGATGATGGGCAGCCCCTGGCCCAGGCTCGCTTCGCGGGTGCGCAAACGCACAATGTAGAACGCATTGCCCTTGTCGTCCACCACCGAATCGGCGCCAATGTTCTCGACATCGGCTTTCAAACCACCGTAAATCGCGAAGTCGTAGGCGGTGAACTTGACCATCGCCTCCAGCCCTGGTCGCAGGAAGGCGATGTCCTTGGGCGTGATTTGCGCCTCCAGGATCAAGGCTTCGTCCAGCGGCACCACTTCCACCACCTCGCGGCCCGGCTGTACCACACCGCCCACGGTGTTCACCAGCAGGCGCTTGACGGTACCACGCACCGGTGATTTGATCTCCGCCTTCGCCACCTTGTCTTCCAACGCCCGCCCGCCTTCCGACAGGGCCGACAGACGGCTCATGGTCTCGGACAACTCGGCACTCATCTGGTTGCGCGCCGTCAGTTGCACCTCTTCGATGCGGCGCTGCGCTTCGGCGATCGCCGCCTGCACCCGCGAAATTTGCGCCGTCGCTTGGTCACGGTCGCCACGCAAACGGGCCACCTGCTGTTCCAGCCGCAGCACTTCCACTTCGGACACTGCACCGGTCGCCACCATCGGGCGGGTGGCGTTGAGTTCGCGTTGCACCAGCTCCAGGCTGCGTTCGGCCGACTCTTTGCGCGACCGCGCCTCGTTCAACTCCTGCTGCCGCTGGCTGAGCTGGCTTTGGGTGATGGAAATCTGCGCACTGATTTCGGCCCGGCGGGACTCGTACAGGCTGCGTTCCTGCGCCACGATGTCGGCCGCGTTTTTCATCAGATCGGGCTCGGGGTTGAACGCCCGTCCCTGCACCAACGCCTGCAGCCGCTCGGCCTTGGCCCGCAACGCGAGCTGGCTGACCCGGCTCTCGCCCAGGCTGGACGCGAAGCGCGTCGGATCTACCCGCAACAGCAGTTGGCCGGCTTCCACCACCTGGCCTTCGCGGACCATGATTTCTTCCACCACGCCGCCGTCCACGCTCTGGATGATCTGCACCTGGCTGGTGGGCACCACCTTGGCCTCACCCCGGGTCACCTCGTCCACCTCGGCAAAAGCCGCCCAGAGAAGCAACAGCACCAGCACCACCGCCGCTCCGCGCAGCAGCACGCGGGCACGCAGGGGCTCCTGCTGCAATTGTGCCCAGTCGGCATCGGCGGCCCAATCCATGGCCTCGCGGTCGCCGTCCTGTCCCGCCAGACGCTGCACCACGCGGCCAAACACCTTGTCGCCCAAGCGGCTGGCCTTTTGCGTGGCCCGCCCGATGCGCTCGAAATCTTTTTCGTTCAGTTCCGACATCACGCGGCCTTTCCAATGCGACCTTGGCGCAGCGCCTGAACCACCTGGTCTTTCGGACCATCGGCGACGATGCGCCCCGCGTCCATGACGATGATGCGGTCCACCAGGTCCAGCAGCGACGTGCGGTGGCTGACCAGAATCACCGTCTTGCCCGGCATGAATTCGCGCAGCCGCTTCTTGATATCCTCCTCGCTGGAGTGGTCCATCGACGCGGTGGGCTCGTCGAGCAACAGGATGGACGGGTCATTGATGACCGCCCGGGCGATGGCCACGCCCTGACGCTGCCCGCCCGAGAGCGACTCGCCGCGCTCACCCACCAGCATGTCAAACCCCTGCGGGTGGTTGTTGACCAAATCCAGAATGCCGCCGATGGTCGCGGCCTTGAGCACGTCCTCGTCGTCGGCCAGCGGCGCGCCCAGCGTGATGTTTTCGCGCAGGGTGCCGTAGAACAGCATCACGTCCTGCTGCACATAGCCGATGTGGCGGCGCAACTCCGCCGGGTCGAGCTGTCGCTGGTCGATGCCATCGACCAGCACCGCACCGGCGGTGGGGCGGTACAAACCGAGGATCAGCTTTTCAAGGGTGGTCTTGCCCGAGCCGATGCGGCCCAAAATCGCCACCTTCTCCCCCGGCTGGATGCGCAAGCTCACATTGCGCAGCGACGCGTTCTGTTGCCCCGGGTAATTGAAGGACACGTCCTTGAACTCGATCGCCCCGCGGATGGTGCCGCGCGCCACAAAATTGGCATCTGCCGGGCGTTCCACCTCGCGCTTCATCATCTCGTTGAGCGAGGTGAGCGCGGTGGACGCGGTGTGGTACTGCACCAGCAGGCCGGCCACCTGTCCCACCGGCGCCATGGCGCGCGAAGCCAGCATGGTACAGGCGATCAAGCCGCCCATGGACAAGGCGCGCTCGCCAATCAGGTACACCCCGAGAATGACGATGAACATGTTGATCGTCTGCTGCATGAACGCCGACGAGTTGGTGGCGCTCGACGACAGCAGGCGCAACTGGGCGCCCACCCGTGCCAGCAAGGCGGCGCTCTTTTCCCACTTGCGCTGGATCGGTGCTTCGGCGCCCAGCGCCTTGACGGTCTCGAACCCGACCAGCCCCTCCACCAATGTGGCGTTGCGCTGCGCCCCGGCGCGGTAGGTGGTTTCGGCCAGTTCATGCATGCGTCCTTGCACCGACAGGGCATACAGCAACAACAGTACCGCGCCCAACACCAGGGGAATCAGCATCGGCCAGGCGATCCAGCCGATGACGACGAAGAAGATCAACGCGAACGGCAGGTCGATAAACGCCACCACCGTGGCGGAACCGATGAAATCGCGCACCGACTCGAACGCGCGCAGGTTGGCCGCGAAAGAACCGGCCGACACTGGGCGCTGCTCCATGCGCGTACCCAGCACCCGTTCCATGATGTAGGCAGACAGCTTGACATCCGCCCGGCTGCTGGCCAGGTCCACAAATTTGCCGCGCATGGTGCGCAACACCAGATCACCCACCAGCACCAGCGCCAAGCCGGCGGACAGCACCCACAAGGTGTCCACCGCCTGGTTGGGCACCACGCGGTCGTACACGTTCATCACGAACAGGGGCATGGCCACCGCGAACAGGTTGGTCAGAAAGGCCGCCAGCAGCACGTCGCGGTAGAGCTGACCGTTTTCCGCGATCACGCCCCAGAACCAGTGACCACGCTGGGTGGCGTTGACCTCGGGGCTGCGGGCATCAAAGCGCAGGCGGGGTCGGGCGTAAATCGCGTGACCGGTGTAACGTGCATCCAGATCGGCCCGGGCCACGGTGACCGGGGCATCGCCCAGCTCAGGGTACACCACCTGCAGGGTGTCGTTCGGGCCGCGCTCCAGCAGCACACAGGCTTGCTCGCCGTCCAGCAACAAGATGGCAGGCAACAGGTCGGCCTTGAGCGCGTCGATGGGCTGACGCACCACCTTGCTGCTGAGACCGGCACGGTGGGCGGCGCGTTCAAACAAGGAAGGCGTCAAGCGTCCCTCGTCCAGCGGTAAGCCAGCCAGCGCGCCGTCGCGGGTGATGGTTTCGCCGTGCGCCCTGGCCAGAATGATCAGGCAGGACAACAATTCGTCACGGTCCGCCGCTGCGGCGTGCGCGCTCAAGCCGGCGTTGCCGGGATCTGATGCCATTCAAAACTCCACCCAAGTCCGGAACAGCCCTGAAAGGCTCAGGGCCATACGGCGGATCAACGCCGCACACTGCGAACCAGTGTAGCAAATGGTTACTGTTTTTCTGGCGGGGCGCGCAAATCAGTCGGCCAACAGCGCGGCCGGGTCGTCGCTTTGCACCACCTCCTGCGCCCAGGCGCGGAGCTTGCGGGTGTCGGCCCGCAGAATTTGCTGCTTGACCGGCAGAATTTGCGACGGGTGCATCGAAAAACTGCGCAGCCCCAGGCCCAGCAGGAGCCGGGTCATGGTCACGTCACCAGCCATTTCGCCGCACACGCTCACGCCCTTGCCTTGGGCGCGGCACTCGGCGATGGTGCCGGCGACCAGTTGCAGCACCGCCGGGTGCAACGGGTCGTACAGGTGGGCCACGTTCTCGTCCACCCGGTCGATCGCCAGGGTGTACTGGATCAGGTCGTTGGTGCCGATGGACAGGAAGTCGAAGTGTTTCAGGAACATCTTCACCGCCAGGGCCGCCGCCGGGATTTCGATCATCGCCCCCACGCGCACCGTGCCGTGCACCACCGCGCGCTCGTCGAGCTGTTCGCGCGCCTTGGCCAGCATCGCCTTGACCTGCAATATTTCACTGGTGTGCGCCAGCATCGGGATCAGCAAATTGACCTTGCCGTGCGCCGCCGCCCGCAACACGGCGCGCAGCTGGGTCAGGAACATGGCCGGCTCCGACAAACTCCAGCGGATCGCGCGCAGCCCCAACGCCGGGTTGAGGTGGTCGTCCCGCACGTTGCGGTCCAGCGGCTTGTCGGCGCCCACATCCACGGTGCGGATGGTCACCGGCAAGCCGTGCATACCCTCCACCGCCGCGCGGTAGGCCTGGAATTGCTCTTCTTCGTCGGGTAACTTGCCGTCGCGCCCCATGAACAGGAATTCGGTGCGAAACAGCCCCACCCCCACCGCGCTGACCGACAAGGCCGGCGTCGTGTCCTGCGGTTGCTCGATGTTGGCCAGCAACTCGATGCGTTCGCCGTCCAGCGTCACCGCCGGCGTGTTCTTGATGCGCGACAGCCGCTCGCGCTCCACCTCGCCCTGGCGTTGCTTGAACCCGTACTCGGCCAGCACGATGGGCGAGGGGTTGACGATCACCACCCCGGCATCGCCGTCGATGATGACCCAGTCATCCTGTTGCACCAACTGGCTGGCGGTGCGCGCGCCCACCACCGCCGGAATGTCCATGCTGCGCGCCACGATGGCGGTGTGGCTGGTCTTGCCCCCGACGTCGGTGACAAAGCCGGTGAACACGCTCTGTTTGAACTGCAACATGTCGGCGGGCGACAGGTCGTGCGCCACCAGCACCAGCGGGTCTTCGTGGCTGGCCGTCACCTCGGCGCTGCCGGCCGGCCCCGGCACCGGCGAAGCCACCCCGCGCATGTGGCGCAACATCCGCTCCACCACCTGCTCCAAATCGGCCTTGCGCTCCCGCAGGTAGGGGTCTTCCATTTCATCGAACTGTTTGGCAATCTGCTCCAGTTGCGATGTGAGCGCCCACTCAGCGTTGTAGTGGCGGTCTTGCACCCAATGCTTCACACCCTCTTGCAACTGGGTGTCTTGCAGCAACATGCAATGCACGTCGAGCAACGCATTCAGCTCGTGGTGCGCCTCCATGCCCGCGGCTTCTTTCAGCGTCTGCTGCACACGGGCGATTTCGGCCACCACGCCGTCGCGGGCGTTGCGCAGGCGCATCAATTCTTCGGGTACCTGCTCGTCGGTGATGAAGTAGTGCGCCACATCGATGCGGCTGGACGCGACCAGCACCGCCCGCCCGATGGCGATACCCCGAGAAACCGCTTGGCCATGCACCGAAAAAGTCATTCGCCTTCTCCGAATTTGTCGTCGATCAAGGCCCGCAGCGCCTCCATCGCTTCCTGCTCCTGCGCGCCGTCGGTCTCGATCTCCACCTCCGAGCCCAGGCCAGCGGCCAACATCATCACACCCATGATGCTCTTGGCGTTGACCCGCCGGCCGTTGCGGCTCATCCACACCTCGCACGGGAAACTGCCGGCCAGCTTGGTCAACTTGGCCGAGGCGCGGGCGTGCAGGCCCAATTTATTGCTGATGGTCGCGGTGGTTTTGATCATGGGTTGTTCTGCGAACCTGGTTTTGCTGCGCCGTGACGGACACCGGCATCACCCCTTGCGTGCCACCCAGCATGGCCCGCGACACCAGGGCGTCGAGGGACTCGTGGCGGTACGACACCGCGCGCAGCAGCATGGGCAGGTTGACGCCCGTGACCAACCGGGTGTGCACCCCGTCGATCAGTTTGCTGGCAACGTTGCACGGGGTGGCGCCGAACACGTCGGTCAACACCAGCGTGTGGGGCGCGCCTTGCAGCGCGATCATTTGCTGCGCCTGGGCCTGGGTTTCGGCAGGCGGCTGGTTGGGCGGGACGTCGAGCGCCACGACGTGGGGGCCAGCATCGGGAAACACATGCAACACACACTGGCGCAACGCCGACGCGAGCGGTGCGTGAGCAATGACAAGAATGCCGTTCATGGCTGCGATTATGGGCTCAGGCGGACCGATTCAAAAAAAGTCTGGCGCGCATCGGCATCCACCTGAGGCGCATACACCGCCGCCTGCGCCAACCAACCGGGAGCCGCCAGCCACAGCACCTCGGCCTGCAACGCCTGCCCACGGTGGTCCACCGCAGACCCGCGCCAGTGCTGGGCGGCCGTGGCTGGCGTGGGTACCTGCGTCCAGCCAGGCGGCGCGCTAGCCTGCGCCGGCACGGTCTGTCGCAAACTGGTCCAGGCGGCTTGGCGCCAGCGCGCCAGGGCTTCGCCGGCGGGCTGCGCGGCAGGCAGCGCCAGCGCCGCCAACACGTAGGTGCGGCCTTGCACGTCGCAGCTCATCATCTGCAAGCGGGCCAAGGGCTGATCGGGCCCCAGCAGCGGCACTTCACGCTCGGCCCGGTCGGGCTTGCAAGGCAACAAGGCCAGGACGGGCGTGCCCTCGTGGCGCACTTCGCGCCAGTTGTGGGTCGGGCTGCAAGCCGCCAGCCACAGCATGGCCACGGCCAACACGGCCCCGCGCCACCCTCGATCCGCACCCCTGCACATGTTGACCTTTCCGCGCACAATATGCGCATGTAAACCCATGATGGTATCGGCTCGATGAACACCCGCAACACCAACCCCGACGGCCTGCCCGACACCTTGCCGGTGCCGGGTTCGTTGCGTGCCGTGGCGCAGGCCGCACAGGCGCGACGTGAGCCGCTGGTGGTGATGGTGACCCTCAAAGGCTGCGTGTTCTGCGACCTGGTCCGCAACAACTACCTGGGCCCGATGCACCGCAAAGGCGAGGTGGTGGCGGTGCAGGTGAACATGCTGGACCGCACCACCCCGCTGCAAGCGGTGCAAGGCCACCTGACCACGCCTTACGATCAGGTCAAGGCCTGGAACGCCCGGATCGCGCCCACCCTGCTGTTCCTGGACGATCAGGGGCGGGAAGTGGCCGAGCGGCTGGAAGGCATCAGCAGCGCCGACTTCTACGGCGCCTACCTGGACGACCGGCTGAACCAGGCCCGCACCGTCATTCGACAACGGCGTTGAACCGGCGGATGTCGCGCACCACCGCCAGCGCGCGGTCAAAGTCCACCGACTCGATCGCGTCGCGCAACTGAACCCAGTGCGGCGCTTCGCCGGGTCCGCCTTGGGCCATCATCGCGTCGTGCCAGTCGAGGGCTTCCATGTCGGCCCCCTCCAACAAACGTTCCAGCTCCGGCAACCGCTGCAACCAGACGTCGGCGCGACCGGCGGTGCTTGCGGCGGGCGGTTCGGCCCCCTCCAAAGCACTCACAATCCGCACCAGCGCCTCCTGGGTGTGCGCGATTTCAGCCACCACTGCGGCCCCGAGTGCTGGCACATCCACCTGGGTGGGGTCGACTTTCAGGGCGCGTTCACCCTCAGCGGCCAGCGTGGCCAGGCGGTGCGCCCCCACCGTGGCACACATGCCTTTGATGCCATGCAGTGCCGCGGCCAACTCCACCGCATCCAGGGCTGCGACGCGTTGCGCCACCTGGGTGCTGTGTGAGGGCAGATCGCGAGCCACCTGGCTCGCCAACCGCAGGTAAAACCCCTGGTCACCCCCCAAGCGCTGCAGAGCGCCGGGCACATCGATCCGGTCGGTCTCTTGCCTCACGGCCTCGGGCATCGCGGCCTGGACCAAGGCGTCTGCGACCGTCGCCTCCTCCGGTGGAGCCTCCATCGGCTCGCCAGCCTGGGCCTCGGCACGCCCCGTCCACTGCAAAATGGTCGCCACCAGCCGCCCCAGCTCGAAGGGTTTGCCCACGTGATCGTTCATGCCCGCCGCCAGACAGGCCTCGCGATCGCTGGTCATGGCGTTGGCGGTCATCGCCACGATGGGCAAAGCACCCAGCCGCAATCGCTGGCGGATCGCCTGGGTGGCGCCTATGCCATCCAGCACCGGCATCTGCATGTCCATCAACACCAGATCGAAGGCGTCGGGCTGGCTCTTGAGGAGGTCCACGGCCTCTTGGCCATGACCGGCGATCGTCACCTCAGCCCCCTCCCGCCGCAGCAGCTCCTGCGCCACCTGCTGGTTGATTTCGTTGTCCTCCACCAGCAGCAGCCGCAAGCCCTGCAAACGGTGGGCTGCCGGGGGGGGCGCAGCCACACACGGCTCGGCAGCCCCTTGGGCATCGGCCATGGCTTGCCGCACCACCGCCTCGATGGCCGACGCGGTGACCGGCTTGACCAGGAAACCTTGAACCAAGGCCTGGCGCTCGGGCGGCAGGGCGCCGAAAGCCTCACGGCCACTGGCGGTGACCATGACGAACAGGGGCTGCTGATCAGGAGGGTGCGCATCGCGCAAAGCCTCGGCCAGCGCGAGGCCATCCATCTCGGGCATGTCCCAATCCACAAACACCAGGTCAAACGGCTTGGGTTCTTGCAGCAACCGCGCGCGCACCAAGGCCAAGGCCGCCGCACCTCCCTCGGCCACCTCGGGGCGCCAGCGCAGGGTGGTCAGCATGCCGGCCATCACCTCGCGCGCGTCGGCGTGGTCGTCCACCACCAATGCGCTCAACCCTGGCGGGACCGAGTGCATGGGCTGGCTCAAACGGGCCGGCACCTCGGCGGGCACCAGCAACGGCACTTCGAACGCAAATGTACTCCCCTGCCCCGGCACGCTGTCCAACTGCAAATCGCCCCCCATGAGGGCGACCAGCCGACGGGAAATGGCCAGCCCCAACCCGGTGCCACCGTACTTGCGGGTGGTGGAGGTTTCGGCCTGGGTAAAGCCACTGAAAATGCGTGCCTGCGCTTCGGGCGCGATGCCGATGCCGCTGTCCACCACCGCGAACTGCAGTCGCGCCACCTGCCCCGGCCCCGTTGCGCAGCCAGGGGCCAGCGCCATGCGCAGCTTCACCTCGCCCTGGGCGGTGAACTTGATCGCGTTGCCACCCAGGTTGATCAGCACCTGCTGCAAGCGCAGCACATCGCCGATCAACACCGGCGGAATGGCCGGGTCGATGTCAAAAATGAGCTCCAGACGCTTGCCCTTGAGGTTGCTGGCAAAAATCGTGGACAAGTCGCGCAGCAAGTGCTCCAGCACAAAGGGCTCGGGGTCCAGCTCCAGCTTGCCTGCCTCGATCTTGGAAAAATCCAGCACATCGTTGATGATGCCCAGCAGCGATTGCGCGGCGCCCTGACTTTTCTCGGCGTAGTCGCGCTGGTTCGGCAGCAACTCGGTGCCCAGCAACAGTTGCAACATGCCCAGCACCGCGTTCATCGGGGTGCGGATTTCATGGCTCATGTTGGCCACAAACTCGCTCTTGGCGCGCGAGGCGGCTTCGGCCGCATCCTTGGCCGTCACCAGCTCGGTGATGTCGATGCGGAATCCCACCCGGTAACCGTCGGGGGTTTCGCGTTCCACGATGCGCAGCACACGGCCCGTGGCCAGGCGTTGCACCAACTCCACCGAGCGGCGCCGGTGCTGGACCATGCGTTCAGCCACCCAATCGTCCACCCGCCCGATAGCTTCCACATACTCGCCACGCTCAGCCCCGTAGCGGATGATGTCCTCGAACGTCCGCCCCGGCTCCATGAGTTGCGCCGCCACCGGGTACATCTCGCGGTAACGTTCGTTGCAATAGACCAGGCGATCCTGGGGGTCGTACAGCACAAACGCCTCACCGAGTGCCTCGATGGCGCTGCGCAAGATGTGCTCCTGCTGGGCCAGTTGCAGGCTGGCTTCTTTGCGCCGGTGGATGTCCTGCACCGTGCCGTACACCCGCACACAGCGCCCACCGCGCACGTCCGCCATGCCAATGCTGTGAATCCAGCAGGCATCGCCGTCGAGCGTGCGGATCAGCAATTCCTCATCCCAGCCTTCGCCATGATCGATCGCTCGGCGCATCAGCTCGCGGGCGCGATCGCGCATGTCGGGTTCGTCGAAACAGGCCAAGGCCAGCGGCCGGTTCACCGCCTGCTCTGGCGTCGCCCGGAAAATGTCGCGCGCCATCGGCGACCAGACCAGGGCATCCCCCTCGACCACGTATTCCCAGGTACCAATGCGCGCCGCCCGGTTGGAAAGCTCCAGGTCTTGCCGCGCTTTTTCCAGCGCCGTCTCGATCAGCTTGCGCGCCGAAATGTCGGTGCGTATCGACACAAAGCGTTCGATCTCACCGTTCTCCTGGGTGAATGGCGCGATCAGCGTGTCCACCCAATACAAACCGCCGGACTTGGTTCGGTTGCAAATCTCGGCGCGCCACGAATGACCGGCACTGATGGTCGACCACATGTCGTGCCACAAGGCTTCCGGGTGCACGCCGGAATTGACGATGCGGTGGTGCTCGCCGATCAATTCGTCGCGGGTGTATCCGCTGATGGTGCAAAAAGCCTCGTTCACGTCAACGATGGTGCCGTCCGGCGCCGTCTGGCTGACAATGAAGTGGTGCTTGAGGGTGCTCATCAGCACCTCGGCCTCGTTCAAGGCGGCACGCAAGGCCGCCTGCGTCTGCACCTGCTCGGTGATGTCGGTGTGAATGATCATGAAGCCCATGCAGTGCAAGGCTTCGTCCAGCATCGGTTGCAGTTCCACGTTCGCCCAGTAATCGCGCCCAGCGGGTGTTCGGCGGGCCAACACCACGTCGCACGCGCTGTGCTGGGCCACCGCCGCCTCCAGGCGGGCCTGGGCCAGGGCGTTGGCGCTGGCCCCCTCTTGCAACACCCAGGGCCATTGCCCCACCGCGGCCTCCAGCGTCCCTCCCGTGAGGTTCAGGTAGGCATCGTTCACCCAGGTGATGCGACCGCTCAAATCGGTGATCACCACCGCGTTGTGGGTCCGCCGAGCGACCAGAGACAGGCGCTGCACGTCCTGCCCCAACTGGCGCATGCGTTGCATGGTGTGAGCCCGGGTCCGCAGCAAGCGCAGGGCCAGGTACGCCAAGCCCAGGCTGAACAAAGTCCCACTGAAACCCACCAGCCACGGCACCCGGTGGTCCACCACGGCCATCAAATCGGGCGTGGCGCGGGCGTAAAAGTCGAAACCACGGCCGGCGAGCGTCAACTGCTCATGGAAGGCCGCAATGCCCAGCGCCTGTCGAGCCGCCGCGCCCTCGGGGGCCTGGCCCTGCAGGTCGGCGTTGGCGTCGTACACCACCACCCCCAGGCTGTCCGTCCCGGACGCCTCCTGCAAATCCTGCCGCCCATTGGCCAGCGCCTGGCTGGCCCAGGGGTCCACCAATTCCAGATCGGCACGCAGGTCCAGCCCCGCCACCGCCGTCTGGATCAGGTCGTGCGCCCGAAACGCACTGACCACAAAACCCTGCAGCATCGCCTCGCGTGCCATCGGGTCTTCGGGCACACCACCGCCCTGGTACAGCGGCATGTACAGTGCAAAACTGTACCCCGCCTCGCTGACTTGGTAGAGCCGCAAAGGCGCGGTCAGCGCCACATGCCCCGTCAGCGCCGCCAACTGCATCGCCGCCAACCGGTCTGGCGACGTCGACAACTCCAGCCCCAACACGTCCCGGTTGCGCTCCAAGGGCTCCGACAGATCGACGACAAAATGGTCGAACAACGGCTCCCCCGCAGGCGGCCGCAGGTAGTGCAGGCGGTAATCGGGGTCGTCTTGACGGCGCTCGGCCAACCATGCATCCAATCGGTCAGCGGGCACCCGGTTCACATGGTTGATCGCGTACAGGTAGGGAAACTTGCCCGGCAAATCGACCGAGTTCACAAACGCACGGTACTCCGAGGCCGACACCCGATCGCTCGCGGCATACAGCCCCCGGGCCGACTGCAGCAACGTCACCTGCCGCTCCAGCTCGCCTTGCAACGCGAACTTGAACTGGCGCGCCTGGCGGTGCAATTCGGCCTCCACTTGAGCCAGTTGATCGACGTGCAGACTCCGGGCGGCCCAAACCGTCAACACCACCCCAAAGGCCAGAATCAGCAGCGGCACCGACCACAGCCGCCACAAGACGCCTGCCTGCCGGACCGTGCGCAAGGCTTTCACCTTCAGACCCGCCCGCCCATCAGCGCAGCACGCGCGCCAATTCGCCGGCCAACGCCCCCGCCTCCAACGGCTTGGGCACAAACCCATCAGCGCCCGCCGCCAACAGGTTTTTGCGGTCGCTGGGCAGGTCGTGCGCCGTCACCATGATCACGGGTGTTCTGGGCCGCCCCCGCTGCTCCAGCTCGCGCAGGTTGCGCAACACCTCCAAGCCATCCATCTCGGGCATGGTCACGTCCAGCAGCACCACGTCAAAGCGTTGTGCATCCAGCGCCTTGAGGGCTTTCACCCCATCGGTCACCAACGCCCCGGTGTGGCCCATATCGCGCAAAATACGGGTGGCCAACCGCAAATTGACCGCGTTGTCGTCGGCGACCAGAATGTGCAAGGGCTTGACGGGAGTGTGCGACGTGCTCATGCTCAGATTATGGGCCCAGCCCGCCTCCCGAAATGAACTTTCTGGCCGCCATTGGTTCTGAAACGATGGACGCCGCATTGGCGTTGATTATTTGTCCTTGTCGCGTCTCGCTGCCCATGACTCTGCCCCGTCGCTCCCTTCTGCTCGCTGGCGCTGGCCTGCCTTTGGTCATGGCCGCTGCGGGCTGTGCGCCCGCTGAAACCGCTCCCGCATCGCAGTTCGTGCTGCTGGATGGCAGCCGGCTGACCACGGCCGACCTCAAGGGCAAGGTCACGCTGGTCAATTTCTGGGCCACCACCTGTGTGTCCTGCGTCAAAGAAATGCCCGCGCTGGTGGCAACCTACAACAAGTACCACCCCCAAGGGTTTGAAACCGTGGCCGTGGCCATGAGCTACGACCCGACCGAATGGGTGGTCAATTTCGCCAACTCACGTCAACTGCCGTTCAAGGTCGCCCTGGACAACACCGGCCAACTGGCGCGCGACTGGGGCGACGTGAAGCTCACACCCACCACCTACCTGGTGGACAAGCAGGGGCAGATCGTCAAACGCTATGTGGGCGAGCCCGATTTCGCCGCCTTGCACCAGTTGCTGGAAAAGCTGCTGGCGCAGGCCTGAAAACCTCACGGCGCCGCCGACCGGTAGCCGGCGTCAGTTGCGGTAGGCGTCGTGGCAGGCCTTGCAACTGGCGGCCGTTTCGCCAAAGGCCTTCTTCAGGTTGTCCAGATTGCCCGTCTTGGCTGCGGCATCCAGGGCAACGGTGGAAGCCATCAAACGATCGGCGGCGGCCTTCACTTTGTCCATCTCCCGCCACACCGCAGGCTTGGCCTTGCTGGTGAGCTTCTCGGTCTCCGGGGTGAAACCCGCCCAGGGCAACTTGCTCATCGTCAGCACGACGGCGGCATTCTCTTGCGCCACGGCCGCGTCGAACGGAACCCGGCCATTGGCCATGGCCCCCAAGCGGCTGAAATGGGTGCCCATCACGGTCAACGCACTCTGGCGGTACTTCACCGCATCTTCCGCTCGCTGAAACTGGGCCTGGGCAGTACCCGCCGCCAACGCCCACACTGCGGCCACACACACGCATTGAACTTTCATGGAGGCAAACCTTTCCGATAGGATGAACACCGTTTACGCCAGCACATGCCGGCCTTGCTAAGGTGTAGGTTTTATCATTAAAGTTCCGCCCACACACCATCGAAACGCTGGGGAGATGTTGCATGCGCCGCCTGAAAGTCTGGGATCTGCCCACCCGCCTGTTCCATGGGTCACTGGCCCTGGCTGTGTTGGGCCTGATCGTCTCCGGCAACATCGGCGGCCCCTGGATGGCGTGGCACCTGAGACTGGGTTACCTGGTGCTCGCTTTGTTGCTGTTTCGGCTGGGATGGGGTGTGGTGGGTGGGCACTGGGCCCGTTTCCGCCAGTTTGTCTACAGCCCTGCCGCCACCTGGGCTTACCTGAAGGGCCAACGCCAACCGGCCGATGACATCGGCCACAACCCCTTGGGCGCGCTGTCGGTGTTCGCCATGCTCGCTGTGCTGGGGCTGCAAGTGGTCTCTGGCCTGTTCAGTGACGACGAGATCGCCTTCTTCGGCCCCCTGTCGCACCTGGTCAGCAGCGAGATCGCCTCCCTTGCGACCCAGTACCACACCGCCATCGGCAAACTGTTGCTGATCGCGCTGCTGGCGCTGCACCTGGGGGCGGTGCTGTACCACCAACTGCTCAAAGGCGAGGCCCTGGTCAACGCCATGTGGCACGGTCACAAACCAGTGAACGACCCGTCGGGCCTGCTACCGGCCTCACTGGACGGTTGGCCGCAACGGTTGCTGGCACTGGCGGTGGCCACCGGCAGTGGTGTGGCGAGTTGGTGGATTGTGTCTTTGGGCCCGGCTTGAAGCACGATCGCGTATATTGCGGCCATGAGTGAACACGGCATGGAGCCCGGGGACGCCCCGCAGGCGCCCGACATTCGCATTGAAGTGGTGACCCAATCAACCCAACTGGGGTGGATTCGGGAATTGTTCCTGGAGTACCAGCAAGACATCGGCGTGGACCTGTGCTTTCAGGGTTTTGCCGACGAACTGGCGCAACTGCCTGGCGCGTACCAGTCGCCCTACGGCGTGCTGCTGCTGGCCTTCATCGATGGCCAACCGGCCGGTTGCTGCGCGCTGCGCCCCTTGCTCGACAGCGACCACACCAACGCCTGCGAGATGAAGCGCCTCTTCGTGCGCCGAGCTTTCCGTGGCTTTGGTTTGGGGCGGCTGCTGGTGGACGACACCTTGCTGCACGCCCGCCAAGCCGGCTACGACCGCATGCTGCTCGACACGCTGAGCGACATGGAGGCCGCGCGCGCCCTGTACGCGGAAGTGGGTTTCGAGGAGATCGCCCCCTACTACCACAACCCACTGCCGGGCGCGCACTACCTCAAGGTCGAGCTCTGATCAGCCCTGCTGTGCCTGGGCCAGCAAGGTGGCGGCGTCGCTGACCTCGAACTGGCCCGGGCCTTCCACGTTCAGGGTCTTGACCACGCCGTCTTTCACCAGCATGGAATAGCGGTTGCTGCGCAGGCCCAGGCCACGCGCGGTCAGGTCCAAGGTCAAACCCGTGGCCTGCGCGAATTCGGCACTGCCATCGGCAAGCATGCGCACCTTGCCGTTCACCTGCTGGTCTCGGCCCCAGGCGCCCATCACGAAGACGTCGTTGACGCTGACACACCAAATCTCGTCCACCCCCGCCGCCTTCAGCGCGTCGTGGTGTTCCACATAGCCCGGCACGTGCTTGGCGGAACAGGTGGGCGTGAAGGCGCCCGGCACCGCGAACAGGGCGATGGTCTTGCCGTCGGTGGCCTTGGCCACGTCCACCGGGTTCGGGCCCAGGCTGCAGCCGCCGCCCTCCACTTCCACAAACTCCATCAGCGTGAGGGCGGGCAATCGGTCTCCGACCTGAATCATGGCAATCTCCTAGTGCGGGCCCCTTCGGGCACCTGGGTGGTGCGGCCCAACCCCCATGGCCGGGTCGCGGTGAAAAGACGAAAAAAAACGACCGAGATTGTCGGTCGTTTTTTCAGTTTCTGCCCAAGGGCAGCAGAACAGGCTTACACCAGTGCGGCCTTTTGGACCAGGCGGGTGGCAACCCAGTTCTTCGTCTTGGACAGCGGACGGCTTTCGGTGATCTCGATGATGTCACCCAGCTTGTACTCGCTGTTTTCGTCGTGCGCGTGGTACTTGCTCGACTTGATCACGATCTTGTCGTACAGCTCGTGCTTCACACGGCGTTCGACCAGCACGGTCACGGTCTTGGCACGCTTGTCGCTGACCACCTTGCCAATCAAGGTGCGCTTGAGGGAGGTTTTGGCTTCCGTCATGGTCACTCCTTACTTGGCGGCTTGCTTTTCAGCAAGAATGGTCTTCGCACGGGCGATGGCACGACGGGTGCTGCGCAGCGTGGCGAGGTTGGACAGTTGTTGCGTGGCTTTCTGCATGCGCAGATTGAAGTGGGCCTTTTGCAGGGCTTTCACTTCGGCTTGCAGGCCGGCAACGTCTTTTTGGCGCAGTTCAGCAGCTTTCATCTTGTGTTCTCCTGAATCACTGGCCCAGCATGCGGGTCACAAAGGTCGTGCGCAGCGGGAGCTTGGCAGCGGCCAGGGTGAACGCTTCGCGAGCCAGTTGCTCGGGCACGCCCACGATCTCGTACAGCACCTTGCCGGGCTGGATCTCAGCCACGTAGTACTCCACACCACCCTTACCGTTACCCATACGGACTTCGGCAGGCTTCTTGGAAATCGGCTTGTCAGGGAACACACGGATCCAGATCCGGCCGCCACGCTTGACGTGACGGGAAATCGCACGGCGTGCGGATTCGATCTGGCGTGCCGTCAGACGGCCACGGTCGGTGGACTTCAGGCCGAAATCGCCAAAGGCCACGGTGTTGCCAGTGGTGGCAATACCCGTGTTGCGGCCTTTTTGCTCTTTACGGTATTTACGGCGAGCAGGTTGCAACATTGTCAGTTCTCCTTAGGCCTGCGGCTTGTCGCTGCCATCGGCCGGGGCGGCGTTGGTGGAGGCACCACGACGGGGGCCACCACGGCGTTCACCGCGGTTGTCGCCACGACCATCACGGCGCGGACCACGGGGACGGCGCTCGTCGTCCGGACGCGGGGTGCTGTCCAGCGAAGGGGCGTCGTTGCGGCCCAGGTGGTCACCCTTGTAGACCCACACCTTGACACCGATGATGCCGTAGGTGGTTTGGGCCAGCGAGGTGCCGTAGTCGATGTCGGCGCGCAGGGTGTGCAGCGGCACACGACCTTCGCGGTACCACTCGGTACGGGCGATTTCGATGCCGTTCAGACGACCCGAAGACATGATCTTGATGCCTTGGGCGCCCAGGCGCATGGCGTTCTGCATGGCGCGCTTCATGGCGCGGCGGAACATGATGCGCTTTTCCAGCTGCTGGGTGATGGAGTCGGCGATCAGCTTGGCATCGACTTCGGGCTTGCGCACTTCTTCGATGTTGACGGCCACCGGGACGCCCAACTTGGCGGCCAGGTCCTTCTTCAGCTTCTCAATGTCCTCGCCCTTCTTGCCGATCACCACGCCCGGACGTGCCGAGTAAATGGTGATGCGTGCGTTCTTGGCGGGGCGCTCGATCACGACGCGAGACACCGCGGCGTTTTTCAGCTTGGCCTTCAGGTACTCGCGCACCTTGATGTCTTCGGCCAGCATGCCGGCGAAGTCACGGTTGGAGGCGTACCAACGGCTGGCCCAGTTGCGGCTGACCGCCAGGCGGAAGCCGGTAGGATGGATTTTCTGTCCCATAGTCTTCCTTCTGGCTCAGTTGCCCACCGTCACATAGATGTGACAGGTCGGCTTGCTGATGCGGTTGCCGCGGCCTTTGGCGCGCGCAGTGAAACGCTTGAGCGTGGTGCCTTGCTCGACGTAGATGGTCTTGACCTTCAGTTCGTCGATGTCGGCGCCGTCGTTGTGTTCAGCGTTGGCGATGGCGGATTCCAGGGCCTTCTTGACGATGCCAGCCGCTTTCTTCTGGGTGAACGTCAGGATGTTCAGGGCCTGGTCCACCTTTTTGCCGCGAATCAGGTCCGCCACCAGACGGCCTTTGTCGACCGACAGGCGAACGCCGCGAACAATTGCGCGTGTTTCCATGGTGTGTCCTTACTTCTTGGCTTTCTTGTCGCCGGGGTGACCCTTGAACGTGCGGGTCAGCGAAAACTCGCCCAGCTTGTGGCCGACCATCTGGTCGGTCACGTACACCGGCACGTGTTGCTTGCCGTTGTGTACGGCGATGGTCAGACCGATGAACTCGGGCAGGATCATGGAGCGGCGCGACCAGGTCTTGACCGGCTTCTTGTCCTTGGTAGCCACGGCTTTTTCAACCTTGGCCAGCAGGTGATGGTCAACGAAGGGACCTTTTTTGAGAGAACGAGTCATTTCGTCAACC
>CAZSZN010000010.1:0-31483 GCA_964610405.1 uncultured Macromonas sp.
TGAACTCAGCGGTGACGACGCCGCCAAGATGCAGAAGCTGCTGGACGTGCTGGAAGACCTGGACAACGTGCAGAACGTGTTCCACAACGCGGAAATCAACGAATGAGCGACCAAATGAAAGTGCTGGTGGTGGGCGGTGGCGGGCGCGAACACGCGCTGGCCTGGAAGATGAAGCAGTCGCCGCGCGTGGCACAGGTTTTCGTGGCCCCGGGCAACGGCGGCACCGCGCTGGACGCTGGCCTGACGAACATCGACATCACCGACGTGCGCGCGCTGCGCGAGTGGGCGCAGGTTCAGGGCATTGCGCTCACCGTGGTCGGCCCCGAGGCGCCGCTGGCCGCTGGCGTGGTGGATGAGTTTCGCGCCCACGGCCTGGCCATCTTCGGCCCCACGAAGGCGGCCGCGCAGCTGGAAAGCTCCAAGGCGTTTTCCAAGGCCTTCATGCAGCGCCACGGCATCCCGACCGCGTCGTACGAAACCTTCACCGATGCCGCCGCGGCCCACGCCTACGTGGACCGCGAGGGCGCGCCCATCGTGGTCAAGGCCGACGGTCTGGCCGCCGGCAAGGGCGTGGTGGTGGCGATGACGTTGGCCGAGGCGCACGAAGCCATCGACTTCATGCTGCTGGACAACAAACTGGGCGTGGCCCACAACGCCGGTGGCGCGCGGGTGGTGATCGAGTCCTTCCTGCAAGGCGAAGAGGCCAGCTTCATCGTGCTGTGCGACGGCAAAACCGTGACCGCCCTGGCCACCAGCCAGGACCACAAACGCCTGCTGGACGCCGACCAGGGCCCCAACACCGGTGGCATGGGCGCCTATTCGCCCGCGCCGGTGGTGACGCCCGAGGTGCACCGCCGCGCGATGGAAGAAATCATCCTGCCCACGGTGCGTGGCATGGAGGCCGATGGCATTCCGTACACCGGTTTCCTGTACGCCGGCTTGATGATCGAGCCCAACGGCTCGGTCAAGACGCTGGAATTCAACTGCCGCATGGGCGACCCGGAAACCCAGCCCATCATGATGCGCCTGCAAAGCGACTTGGCCGAGGTGATGCTGGCGGCAGCCGAACAGCGCCTGAGCGAGATCACCCTGCAGTGGGACGAGCTTTGCGCCCTGGGCGTGGTGCTGGCGGCCCACGGTTACCCGATGCAGCCGCGCAAAGGCGATGCCATCACCCGCCTGCCGGCTGATCAGGCTGATGCGGTGGTGTTCCATGCCGGTACCGCCATGAAAGACGGTCAGGTGCTGACCTCGGGCGGGCGCGTGCTGTGCGCCACGGCCCTGGGGGCCACGGTGGCCGACGCACAGCGCCGCGCCTACGAACTGGTGAACGGTGTGGCCTTCGAAGGCATGCAGTACCGCACCGACATCGGTTACCGGGCCTTGCAGGCATGAGCCACGCGCCCACCACCGCGATGCGCGAATACCTGCTCGGGCTGCAGCAGCGCATCACCTCGGCCATTTCCGAAATCGATGGCAAGGCTTTTGTGTCCGACGGCTGGGAAAAGGCACCGGGCGACGCGCTGCAGGGCAACGGCATCACCCAGATCCTGGAGGATGGCCCGGTGTTCGAGCGCGCGGGTTGTGGGTTTTCGCACGTCAGTGGCCCCAAGCTGCCGCCCTCGGCCACCCAGCACCGGCCGGAATTGGCCGGCGCGCCGTTCGAGGCACTGGGCGTGTCGTTGGTGTTCCACCCGCGCAACCCCTACGTGCCCACGGTGCACATGAACGTGCGCATGATCACCGCTACCCCGGTGAACGGCGGCACGCCGGTGAGCTGGTTCGGCGGCGGCATGGACCTGACGCCTTATTACGGGTTCGAGGAAGACGCGGTGCACTTCCACCGCACCTGCGCCAACGCCTTGCAGCCCTTTGGGGCCGACAAGTACCCACGCTTCAAGACGTGGTGCGACGACTACTTCTGCAACAAGCACCGGCAGGAGCAGCGCGGCATTGGCGGCGTGTTCTACGATGATTTTTCGGAGTTGGGCTTTGACGGCGGCTTGGCCATGACGCAGGCCGTGGGCGATGCCTTTCTGCACGCCTACCTGCCCATCGTACAGCGGCGTCTGAACACCCACTACGGGGAGCGCGAACGCCAGTTTCAGCTCTACCGCCGTGGCCGCTATGTCGAGTTCAACCTGGTCTGGGACCGGGGAACCCACTTCGGCTTGCAGTCGGGCGGGCGCAGCGAGTCGATTTTGTTGTCCATGCCGCCGCTGGTGCGTTGGGCCTACAACGAGCAACCCGTGCCGGGCACGCCGGAGCACCGGCTGGTCCACGAATTTCTGGTGCGTCGGGACTGGTTGTGAACCAGCGCCCTTTCGCCCGGCGTGTGGGCATGTTCGGCGGCGCGTTCGATCCGCCGCACGCTGCTCACCGCGCGTTGGCACAAGCGGCTTTGCAGCAGTTGGGGCTGGACGTGTTGCACATCCTGCCCACCGGCTTGGCGTGGCACAAATCCCGCACTTTGAGTGCTGCCGAGCACCGAGTGGCCATGTGCGAAAGGGCGTTTTCTGACCTGCCCGGGGTGTGCGTGGACGAGCGCGAAATCCGCCGCGCAGGTCCATCCTACACGGCCGACACGTTGACCGAGCTGAGTGCAGAATACCCTGGCGCCGAGCTGTTTTTGATGTTGGGCGCTGACCAGTTGCTGGCGTTTCGCACCTGGTCCCGTTGGGACGAAGTGCTGAAGTTGGCCCGGCTGGCCGTGGCCAACCGTCCCGTCCACCTGGGGGCGACCGACGCCCACGCTGCGACCGTTGAGACCGACTTGAGCGCTGTCGATCTGCCCTTCGTTCAACTGAACATGCCCCTGCAGGCCACCAGTTCTACCGCTATTCGGGCGCATGTGCACGGCCAGAGCCGGCGCTACCCCGATCTGGATGTGCTGGTGCCCGAAGGCGTAGCGCGTTATATTTCCGAACACCATCTTTACGAATCACCTACATGAGCGATACCGCCGCCAAGAAAAACATCCAGAAACTCCAGCGCGCCATCGTCGATGGCCTGGAGGACGTCAAAGCCCAGGACATTCAGGTGTTCAACACCGAGCTGCTGTCGCCGCTGTTTGAGCGCGTGATTGTGGCCAGCGGCACCTCCAACCGCCAGACCAAAGCCCTGGCGGCCAGCGTGCGCGACGCGGTGCGTGAAGCCGGGTTCGAGAAGCCGCGCACCGAAGGCGAGGAAAACGGCGAGTGGATCATCGTGGACTGTGGTGCGGCGGTGGTGCATGTGATGCAGCCGAGCATCCGCCAGTATTACCGCCTGGAAGAGATTTGGGGCGACAAGCCGGTGCGCATCAAGCACGCGGCCAAGGCCAAGTTTGCGCAGACCAGCGAAGGCGTGGCCGAACCGGCCCGCAAGGCGGCCAAACCCCGCAAGGCTGCTGCGGCGGCCGAGGTGCCGGCGGTACCCGCCAAGCGGGTGCGCAAGACCCAGGCTGCCGCTGTGGCCCAGGCGCCCGCCAAGAAAGCACCGGCACGCAAAGCCGCTTCCGGCACCGGTGCCGCTCGCCCGGCCGCGTCCCGTTCTGCCGCCAAGCCAGCAGCCAAGTCCACCCGTGCAGCGCCGGTGAAGGTGGTCAAGGTGGGTGGCGAGGCCAAGAAGCCGGCCGCCAAGAAAGCGGCTGCCAAGGCGCCGGCCCGCAAAGCGCCGGCCAAGGCCGCCAAGCCCCAGGCATGAAGTTGATCATCGTCGCGGTCGGGCAACGCATGCCCGACTGGGCCCAGACCGCCTACGACGATTACGCCAAACGCTTCCCACCCGATTGCCGGGTGGAGGTCAAGACCGTCAAAACCGAGCCGCGCGGTTCCAAAACGCTGGAGACCTTGCTGGCGGCCGAGCGTGCCCGCATCGAGGCTGCGATACCCAAGGGCGCGCGCGTGGTGGCGCTGGACGAGCGCGGCACCCAGTTGACCACCGTGGCGCTGGCCAAGCACCTGCGCGACTGGCAAATGGGCGGTGACGACGTGGCCTTGATCATCGGCGGGCCTGATGGCCTGGACCCGGCGTTCAAAGCCGCCGCGCACCTGCGCATCCGTTTGTCTGACATGACCTTGCCGCATGCCCTGGCGCGCGTGCTGCTGATCGAGCAGTTGTACCGCGCGTGGTCGGTCAACGCCAACCACCCTTACCACCGGGAATGATGCTGCATGGCTGAACCGCACGAAGGCCCCTGGGTTTACCTCGCCTCTCAAAGCCCGCGCCGCCGCGATTTGCTGGCCCAGTGGGGCGTTCGCAGCGAACTGCTGCTGCCCGATGCGGACGAAGACGCCGAGGCGCTGGAGGCCGTGCGGCCGAACGAGGCACCGGCACGCTACGTGCAGCGTGTGACGCGCCACAAGCTCGACGCCGCCGTGGCACGCTGGGAGCGCCGTGGCTTGCCCAGTGGCCCCGTGCTGTGCGCCGACACCACCGTGGCCCTGGGGCGTGAAATTCTGGGGAAACCGGCCTCCAAGGCGGACGCGTGCCGCATGCTGCAAGCCCTGGCTGGCCGCCGTCACCAGGTGCTCACCGCCGTGGCCGTGGCCCACCGGGGAGAGGTTTTTCAGGCGCTGAGCCGCTCGCAGGTGGAGTTTGGCGACTGGTCGGCGGCCGACATCCAGCGCTACGTGGACACCGGCGAGCCCATGGGCAAGGCGGGCGCCTACGGCATCCAGGGGTTGGCGGGGTTGTGGGTGCGACGCATCAGCGGCAGTTACACCGGCATCATGGGGCTGCCTGCGTTCGAGACGGCACAGGTGCTGCGCGCCGCCGGGCTGCGTCTGCTGTAATCACCCTATGGCTCAAGACATTCTCATCAACTGGTCCCCGCAGGAAACCCGCGTCGCGGTGGTGGAACAGGGCGCTGTGCAGGAAGTCCACATCGAACGCACGCTGGAGCGCGGGCTGGTGGGCAACATCTACCTGGGCAAGGTGTCGCGCGTGTTGCCGGGCATGCAGTCTGCCTTCATCGACGTGGGGCTGGACCGGGCGGCGTTCTTGCACGTGGCCGATCTGTTGCCCAACATCACCGCGCGCCATGCTGGCAAAGACAAAGCGCCTTTGGTGGCCAGCGGCCAGCCCGCCGCCGACGGCGCGCCCACCGTGACCGCGCCCGCCACGGCGGCAGTGCTGCCGATCGAACGGCAGATTTTCGAGGGACAGGCCCTGATGGTGCAGGTCTTGAAAGACCCGATCGGCACCAAAGGCGCCCGGCTGACGGCGCAGATCAGCATTGCCGGGCGCCTGCTGGTGTTTCTGCCGCAGGACAAGCACATTGGCGTATCCCAGAAAATTCCCTATGCTCAGCGCGAGGCCTTGCGCCAGCGCCTGGTGGCGCTGACGGCCGAAGGCGGTGGCGGCTTCATTTTGCGCACCAACGCCGAAGACTCGACCGACGAGGAGCTGGCGGAGGACATCACCTACCTGCGCAAAACCTGGGCGGCCATCAAGGCCGGTGCCACGCGGCAGCCGCCCGGCACCCTGTTGCACCAGGATTTGACGCTGATGCAGCGCGTGCTGCGCGATCTGGTCAGTGCGCAGACGCAGGCCATTCAGGTGGACTCGAAAGAGCAATTCGATCTGCTGCAAACCTTTGCCCGTGAATACATGCCGGGCACGCTGGACCGCATGGCCCGCTACAGCGGCGAGCGGCCGATTTTTGACCTCTACAACATCGACGAAGACATTGCGCGGGCCTTGGGTCGGCGGGTGGACCTGAAATCCGGCGGATACCTGGTGATCGACCAGACCGAAGCTTTGACCACGGTGGACGTGAACACCGGCGGCTTTGTGGGGGCGCGCAATTTCGACGACACGGTGTTTCGCACCAACCTCGAAGCCGCACAGGCCATCGCGCGGCAACTGCGCCTACGCAACCTGGGGGGCATCGTCATCGTCGATTTCATTGACATGGCGCGCGAGGACCACCGGGACGCGGTGCTGGCCGAGTTCCGCAAGCAGGTGGCGCGCGATCGGGTCAAGACCATGATCGGCGGTTTCTCGCAACTGGGGTTGCTGGAAATGACGCGCAAGCGCACCCGCGAGTCGCTGGCGCACATGCTGTGCGAACCCTGTCCAGCTTGCGCTGGCAAAGGTGACGTGAAAACCGCGCGCAGCGTGTGTTACGACATCCTGCGGGAAATTTTGCGCGAGGCGCGAGCCTTCAACCCGCGCGAGTTCCGCGTGGTGGCGCCACCGCAGGTGGTGGAGTTGTTTCTGGACGAGGAAAGCGCCCACCTGGCCGGCTTGAGCGACTTCATCGGCAAGCCGATTTCGCTGCAAAGCGAAAGCTCCATGACCCAGGAGCAGTACGACATCGTGCTGCTCTGAGCGACGGCTGTTTCAGCCCTCCAGGCTGTCGCGGCCCTGTGCTTGAGCCTTGAGCCGCGCAAACAGCCCGTTGGCCGCCAGCAATTCGGCGTGGCTGCCTTGCTCCACAATTCGCCCGTCGGCCAACACCACCACCCGGTCGGCGTGTTCGATGGTGGACAGGCGGTGCGCGATGATCAGTGTGGTGCGCCCCACCATCAGCCGTGCCAGGGCGTCCTGCACCAGGCGTTCCGATTCGTTGTCCAAAGCCGAGGTGGCTTCGTCCAGAATCAGGATGGGGGCATTTTTGTAGATCGCCCGGGCGATGGCCAGGCGCTGGCGCTGCCCGCCCGACAGTTCGGTGGCGTTGTGGCCGACCAGGCTGTGCACGCCCTGCGGGAGTTTGTCCACCAGGTCCCCCAGGTTGGCCGATTGCAGGGCTGCCAGCACCCGTGTCTCATCCATCGCCTGGCCCAGCGCCACGTTCGCGGCCAAGGTGCCGTTCAGCATCACCACGTCCTGGCTGACCATGGCGAACTGGGCGCGCAGGGCCGGCAAAGCCCACTGCGGCAGTGGCACACCGTCCAGACGCACTTCCCCGCTGTGGGGCTCCACGAAGCGGGGCAGCAGGTTCACCAGGGTGGTTTTGCCCGAACCCGATGGCCCCACCAGCGCCAGCACCTCGCCGGGTCGAACCGAAAGCGTCACCTGGCTCAGCGCAAAGCCGTCTTTGCCGGCGTACCGCACGCTCACCTGGTCGAACTCGATCTGCCCTTGGGTGCGTTCTGCGTGGTGCGTGCCGTCTGGTTGGGCACGGGTCTGCTCGATCAGGTCCAGCCCGCGCTCCAGCGCCACCAAACCCCGGGTGATGGTGCCGGCAATGTCGGCCAACTGGCGGATCGGGGTGATCAGCATCAGCATGGCGGTGACGAAGCCGACGAAGCCGCCCACGGTGGCGCCAGAGCCACTCTGCCACAGCGCCACCATGATCACCGCCGACAGCGCAGCGGCTGCCAGCAACTGGCTCAGCGGCGTCATGGCCGAGCCTGCAATGGTGGCCTTCATGGCCAGACGGCGCAACGAGCTGCTGAGCTGCTCAAAGCGCTCGGCCTGCTGCTGCTGCGCACCGTGCAGGCGCACCATTTTGTGCGCCAGCACGTTCTCTTCCACCACGTAGGCCAGCTCGTCGGTGGCGTGCTGGCTGCTGCGGGCAATGTGGTACAGCCGTTTCGACAGCAGCCGCATGACCCAGGCCAGCGGCGGGAACAGCAGCAGCACGATGAGCGTGAGCTGCCAGTTGAGGTACAGCAGGTAGCCCAACAGCGCCACGATGGTCAGCACCGTGCGTACCGTGGTCAGCAGCGCGCCCACCAGCACCGTGGTGCCCGACTGCACCTCATAGACCAGTGTGTTGGACAACTTGCTGGCGCTCTGTTCGGCAAACAGCGTCAGGTCGGCCAGGTTCAGCCGTTCGAACATGGCTCGGCGCAGCGCCACCATGCCGTGGGTGGCGGTGTGGTTGAGGCCGTAGTTGCTCAGGAACGTGGCCACGCCGCGCAGCGCGAACAGGCCCATCAGGGCGGCGGGCACCATCCACAGCGGAAAAGCGTCGGTCGAAAAACCCTGGTCCAGTAGCGCCTTGAGCAGCGCGGGAATCGCCGGCTCGGTCAGCGCGGCCACGATGGTGCCCACGAACGCCAGCAGGACGCCGCCTTTGGCATGGCGGAAGTACGGCCAGAGCCGACCGATCCGGCGGGGCAGTGACAAAGGCGGAGTGGGCGTGGGCAAACTCAAGTGCAGGGCGGCCGTGAAAATGATCTGTGCTGGCCGGGAAACCTTTTGAAACCAAAAGGACACTGAAGGCCAACGGCTGTCCGGTATTATCAACGCCGTTGTCTTTCCCGCTCTCGCCTGCACCCTGGCTCCGCTTTACCTATCGTTTGCCCCATGCCGATTGTTTCGTCTGTTGTTTCCCCGAATGTGCTGAACCGTCGCCAATGCTTGGCGGGTCTGGGTGTGGCGCTGAGTGCAGCGCCGCTCACGTCTGCTTGGGCACAGTTCCGGGTCGAGGTGTCGGGCGTTGGCATGCAGCAGATTCCGTTTGCGGTGGCCCCGTTCCGGGTGGTGGCGGGCGCGCCGCAGGATGTACCCGCCATCGTGCGTGCCGACCTGGAGCGCAGTGGCCAGTTGCGCCACGTCACTGGGAGCAGCGCGGTGCTGGACGAAATGGCACGACCCGACCTGGCGCCCTGGCGCGAACGGGGTGCCGACGCACTGGTCACCGGCAGCGTGTCTCGCCTGGCCGACGGGCGTTTTGATGTCCGCTTCCGCCTCTGGGACGTGGTGCGCGCGCAAGACCTGGGCGGCGTCAGCTACCCCGTGGCCGCCGGCGACTTGCGTTTGGCCGCGCACCGCGTGGCCGATTACGTGTACGAAAAACTCATCGGCGATCCGGGGGTGTTTTCCACCCGCATCGCTTACGTGTCCAAACAGGGGGAGCGGCACCAGTTGTGGGTGGCCGATGCCGATGGCGAGAACGCGCAGGCCGCTCTGGCCAGCCCCGAACCCATCATTTCACCAGCCTGGTCGCCCAACGGCGCGCAACTGGCTTACGTGTCTTTCGAGTCCCGCAAGCCAGTCATTTACACCCACGAGGTGACCACCGGACGCCGCCGCCTGCTGGCCAGTTTCCGAGGCTCCAACAGCGCACCCGCCTGGTCCCCTGATGGCCGGCAAGTGTTGGCCACCCTGACGCTGGGCGGCAGTTCTCAGATTTACGCGCTGGACGCCAACGGCGGCCAGCCCCAACGCCTGACACAGACCGCTGGCATCGACACCGAGCCCGCGTTTTCGCCCGATGGCAAGCAAGTCTATTTCGTCAGTGACCGGGGCGGCTCGCCGCAGATTTACCGCATGTCGGCCAACGGGCGCGATGTCAGCCGGGTCACGTTCGACGGCAACTACAACATTTCCCCGGCCATCAGCCCCGACGGCCGTTGGATGGCCCACGTGGCCCGGGTGTCTGGCGCCTTCAAGTTGCGGGTGATGGAATTGGCCACCGGCACGCTGCAAACCCTGACCGACACCACCGCCGACGAAAGCCCGAGTTTTGCGCCCAACGGCCGCCTCATCATCTACGCCACCAAAGTCCAAGGGCGGGAGGCGCTGATGACGACCACCCTGGATGGCCGCATCAAAACCCGCCTGGCCAGCGTGCCAGGCAGCATCCGCGAGCCCGATTGGGGCCCCTTCCTGCGCTGAATTAAGATACTCGTCCTTTTCTGTCCTGTTCCAACCCGCTGTCTGATTCCATGAGCTCGAAATCCACCGTTCCGTTTTCCATTTCCGCTGGCCGCATGGGTCACGCACCTGTGCGCGCTGGTCTCGCCGGCCTGCTGGTCGCCGCCTTGCTGGCCGGGTGTGGCTCCAGCGTGAAGCTGGATGAGAATGTGCCCGTGTCCGATCGCACGGGGGTGCCCGCCGGTGCCGTGGGCGGCGCGCAAGGCGCAGGCGCCAACGCCGGTGGCGTGGGGCAGCGCGGTATCGTGGGCGTGGAAGCGGGTGCGCAGGCCGCTGGTCAGCCGCCGCAGAACCTGTCCCGCGTCATCTACTTTGACTACGACGACTTCGCCGTGCGTGGCGAGTTCACCGCTGTGCTGGAAGGCCACGCTCGCTTCCTGAACGCAGACCGCCAGCGCCGTGTGGTGCTGGAAGGCCACACCGATGAGCGCGGTGGCCGCGAATACAACCTGGCTTTGGGCCAGAAGCGCGCCGATGCGGTCCGCCGCACTTTGGGCCTGCTGGGTGTGGCCGATGCGCAGTTGGAATCGGTCAGCTTTGGCAAGGAAAAGCCGGCCAACCCCGGCGCTGACGAAGAGGCTTACCGCCAGAACCGCCGTGTTGAACTGAACTACCGCTGATCCGCATGTTCAACCTCCATCCGTTCATGTCCACGATGGCCGCTCGCTGGGCGCGAGTGGCTTTGTTGCCCGCTGTGGTGATGCTGGCCACGCCCGCACACGCACTGTTTGGGGATGACGAAGCGCGGCGCGCCATTCTGGACTTGCGCAACCGGGTGGAGGCCAACCGCCAGGCGGCGGAAGACGCGGACCGCAAGCTCGCAGAGGAACTCAAGGAGCTGTCGGAGAGTGGGTTGTCTGCCACCCGGCGCAGCATGCTCGACCTGGTCAACCAGATCGAAGCCTTGCGCCGCGAGTTGGCCGACGTTCGTGGACAAAATGAAAAGCTGGCCCGCGATTTGGCCGAGATGCAACGCCAGCAACGCGACGTGCAGGAGGCGGTAGATGTCCGCCTGCGCCCGCTGGAGCCGGTGAAAGTGACGTTGGAAGGGCAGGAGTTTTCAGCCCGTCCCGAAGAAAAGGCCGCTTTTGACGCGGCAATGACCAGCTTGCGCGCCACCGAGTTTGCGGCGGCCGCGCGCCAGTACGGCCAACTGTTGGAGCGCTACCCCGACAGCGGGTACGTGCCCATGGCGCTGTACTGGCAAGGCAACGCTTTGTACGCCGTGCGCAGCTACAAGCCCGCGATCGAGGCCTACCAGCGTTTGCTGGAGAAAGCGCCCAACCACCCCCGCGCGGCCGAGGCGCTGCTGGCGGTCGCCAATTGCCACCTTGAGCTCAAAGACGCCAAGGCGGCCCGCGCCACGCTGCAGCAAGTGGTGGCCAAGTACCCGAATTCCGAAGCGGCTTCGGCCGCCAAAGACCGCCTCGCGCGCATGCGCTGACCCCCAGCCCGTCAGGGCTGGGTGCGTCCACTTACAATCCGCGCCATGGAAATGGCCGAGCTTCAATCCCTCTACACCCAAATTTTGTGGGCCGCGTTTGCGGTGTCTGCCGTCTTTGGTTGGATCGCACAGCGCACCCATTTTTGCACCATGGGCGCGATCAGCGACATCGTCAACATGGGCGACTGGACGCGCATGCGCATGTGGGGCATGGCCGTGGGTGTGGCCATGCTGGCTTTCCACGCCATGGCCTGGCAGGGGTGGATCGACCCCACCCAGACCATTTACGCCAGTGGCCGCGTGATCTGGTTGTCGGCGCTGGTGGGCGGGGCCTTGTTCGGCTTTGGCATGGTGCTGGCCTCGGGCTGTGGCAGCAAGACGCTGGTGCGTGTTGGTGCGGGCAGCCTGAAATCCCTGGTGGTGTTCTTCGTGATGGGTTTGGCGGCGTTTGCCACCATGCGTGGCATCACGGCGGTGCTGCGGGTCAACACCGTGGACCAGGTGGCGTTTGACATGAGCCCAGGCAGTGCTTTGCCGGCCTGGTTCGCGGTCCAGTGGGGTGGCGAAGCCGCGGGTGGTTGGTGGATCGGCGCGCTGTTGGGCGTGCTGTTGATCGGCTGGGCCTTGGCAGCGCGTGGTTTTCGTGCCCATTGGCACAACTGGCTGGCCGGTGTGGGCATTGGTGCCACGGTGGCCGCCATGTGGTGGGTGACTGGCCGGCTGGGGTTTGTGGCGGAACACCCCGAAACATTGGAGTCGGTCTACCTGGCGACCAACTCCGGGCGCATGGAATCGCTCACCTTCACCGCGCCCATGGCCTACGCGCTGGACTGGTTGATCTACTTCAGCGACGCCTCCAAGGTGTTGACCTTGGCGGTGGTGTCGGTGTTTGGCGTGGTGGTGGGTGCTCTGGTGGATGCGCTGGCCAGCAAGACCTTTCGCTGGGAAGGTTTCCGCGACACCCAGGACACGGCGCTGCACTTGGTGGGTGCCGTTTGCATGGGTGTGGGCGGCGTCACGGCCATGGGTTGCACCGTCGGCCAAGGCCTTTCGGGCCTTTCCACATTGAGCTTGACCAGCATCTTTGCGGTGGTGGGCATTGGCCTGGGTGCGCTGGGGGGCTTCCGGTTCCAGATGTGGTTGCTTGAGCGTGAGTGATTTCGAGCGGCGCTTCGGCGGGTTGCGACGCCTTTATGGCGTGGAGGGTGCGCAGCGGGTGTTCGATGCGCACGTGCTGGTCGTGGGTATCGGCGGCGTGGGTTCGTGGGTGGCTGAGGCATTTGCCCGCAGTGGCGTTGGGCACCTGACGCTGGTCGATATGGACCATGTGGGCGAATCCAACACCAACCGTCAGATCCACGCGCTGAGCAGCCAGTTCGGCCGGGCCAAGGTGGACGCGATGCGCGACCGCATTTTGGACATTCACCCCGGCGCTGTGGTGCACACCGTGGACGATTTCGTCACACCCGACAATTGGGCGGACCTGGTGACCCAAGCGCAAGCGCGTGCTGGCGATCGGGTGCTGGCGGTGGTGGACGCGTGTGATCAGATGTCCGCCAAAGTGGCGATGGCGGCCTGGGCCGTGATGACCGGGACGCTGTTCGTTTCGGCCGGTGCGGCTGGCGGAAAGCGCAGAGGCGACAAGGTGGAAATGGGTGACCTGAGCGTGACCACCCACGACCCCTTGCTGGCGCAACTGCGCTACCGTCTGCGCAAACACCATGGGGCGGCGCGCGAAGGGCAGATCGGTGTGCAGACGGTGTTCAGCCGCGAGACTGTGGCCGGGCCCGATGCATCCTGCGTGGTCGATGGGGCGGGGGATGGCTCGCTTAACTGCCACGGCTACGGTTCGTCCGTGGCAGTCACGGCCACGTTTGGCTTGTGCGCGGCCGGGTGGGTGATGGACAGTTTGGCGGCCGGCAAACTTTTTTCAAGAAAAATCGCGAAGTCTTTAAAAATCCCGAAAAACACCATATAATTTGAGGCTCAGCAAGCAACGAAGTTGATTGCAAAAAGTTAAAGGTTGGGTCGTTAGCTCAGTTGGTAGAGCAGCGGACTTTTAATCCGTAGGTCGGGCGTTCGAGTCGCCCACGACCCACCAACCGAATCAAGCACTTAGCGCAGAAATGCCTAAGTGCTTTTTTCATGTCCGATGAGCAGGAGCAGCTTCATGGAGGCCACCATGGATGACTGCATCATCACGAATGCGGTACGCTTTCCCTCATGAGTCCTCACGCTGTCGGCAAACTATTGGTCGTCCTGCAGTTCGGTTTGCTGGCCGCGCTCTTTGGGCTGTGCGTGCAGCGGTTGCCTGACCAAGTTCCCGGTCCCGTCACCTATGCGTTGTGGTTCGCCAGCGTGACCTTGGGCTGGTGGACGCTGAGCGTCAACCGGCCTGGCAATTTCAACATCCGCCCAGAACCCAAGGCTCAGGGCCAGTTGGTCCAAACCGGACCCTACCGCTGGGTGCGCCACCCCATGTACAGCGCGGTGTTGCTGCTGGCCGCAGGTGCCAGCGCGTGGCTGATGACGCTGGTCGGGTGGGTGCTCTGGTTGGATCTGCTGGGTGTGCTGCTTGCAAAAGCGTACCTTGAGGAGAGATGGCTGCTCCAGAGGTATGCGGAGTACGCGGAATACCGCCAACAAACCTGGCGTTTGGTGCCCTGGATTTACTGAAGCTCCCCATCATCATGTCCGACCCACTCGAATTGCACGTACCCACACACCTCAGGCCCGGCTCCCGCCTGCAGCACTACAAAGGCGGGTTGTACCTGGTCGAAGGGGCTTGTCTGATCGAGGCCACCCAGGAGACTGGCATCCTCTACCGTCCCGAGCAGGGCGATGGCGCGGACATCCTGTGGGTGCGGCCTGCGGTTCAGTTCGATGACCTGGTGTCCACGCCGAACGGAACCGTGCGCCGCTTCAGCCCGCGATGAAATGCCCCAGCCGCCGTCTTCATGAGGTGGGCTTTCGTTCAGCGGGCGGAAAGCCGGGCATACAGCCAGCCCGCCAATACCGCGCCTGCGGCCATGGTCAGCAGCCCGGGCAGGTCCCGTGTGGCGTCGATGAACACCGGCATCGGCGCTGCGGCATCCACCGCCCGCACCGCTGACACCATGCCGATCCCTGCGGCCGAGGCCAGCAGGGCACTTCGTCCGGCGGGCCACCAGCGGGCCAGGCCACTGGCCACGGGCAGTGCGATCAGCCAGCCCACGGCCAGGATGCCGCCGTAGACCGGTGCAAAGCCGAGCAGGTCTTGCCCGACCACCCGCCACCAGGTACCGGCGGGGATGCTCACCCCCACCTCCACCAGCGCTTGCAGGTTCCAGCGCGTCTGCACCACCGAGCCCCAGACTGCCGCCAGCACCCAGGCCAGCAACAACACCCCCGCGCGCCGAGCCCATCGGGGTGTTGGGGCATGATGGCGGACACAGGATTTCATCTGAGTGATTATGAGATACCTCCTTGCGTTGCTCCTGAGTGCGTTGGCCATGGCCACATCGTCCCAGACGGTGCCCTACCGCATCGAGACCGTGGCCACTGGTCTGGAGCACCCGTGGTCGCTGGCGTTCCTGCCGGATGGCCGCATGCTGGTGACGGAGCGCCCGGGGCGGCTGCGTGTGATCGAGCGCAGGGCGGATGGTCGGTTTCAATTGCGGCTCGAGCCTGTGGCTGGGGTGCCACCGGTGCTGGCGAAAGGGCAGGCCGGTCTGTTCGACCTCCTGCTGGCCCCGGACTTCGCCCACAATCGGCGGCTGTTGCTTTCGTTCGCCCATGGCACGCCAGAAGCCAATCACCTGCGCGTGGTCAGTGCGCGGTTTGACGGGCGTCAGTTGCAAGCGCTGCGGACGGTCTTTACTTCCATGCCCGCCAAATCCGATACCCAGCACTACGGTGGCCGCATGGCCTGGCTGCCGGACGGCACCCTCTTGTTCGGCATGGGCGACGGCAACCAAGAGCGCACCGACGCACAGCGCCTGCACACCCACCTCGGCAAGTTCTTGCGCATCCAACCCGATGGCCGTGTGCCCGCCGACAACCCATGGCTGGGCCGCGACGGTGCCTTGCCCGAGATCTACAGCATTGGCCACCGCAACCCGCAGGGCGTGGTGGTGGTCAACGGTGTGCCCTATGCGCACGAACATGGCGCCCGTGGCGGCGACGAGCTCAACCGGCTCGCGCCCGGTGCCAACTTCGGTTGGCCCATCACCACGGGCGGGGTGGATTACACCTATGCCCGCATCACGCCGTACCGCAACCTGCCCGGCATCACAACACCGCTGACAGAATGGACCCCATCGATCGCGCCTGCTGGGCTGGCATGGTACGACGGCGCGCTGTTTCCGGCCTGGCGCGGCAGCTTGCTGGTGGCCGCGCTGGCTGAGCGCAGCGTGCGTCGGGTGCCGATGACCAACGGCACGCCTGGCCCGCAGGAGGTGTTGTTCAAGGAACTGGGCGAACGCCTGCGAGACGTGCGGGTGGGGCCGGACGGTGCGGTGTATTTGCTGACCGACAGCCCGCAAGGGCGGGTGTTGCGCGTGGTGCTGTCGGGGACTTGAGGGGCTGTTGTTACTGGGTGAAGGATTGCAGAAGATTGCGTGCTGTCGCTCAGGTTTGAACGCCCAGTGACCGCCGCCGTGACAACACGTGACGGTGCCCAAAATCAACGCGGCGCATCGATCACAGCAAGACCATCGCTGCAACCCGCCCGAAGCCTCCCGCAACCGCTACAGTTTGAACCATGTCAATCACCCACACCTGCCCTGACCACTTCACCCCGGTGCCCCTGGAGAAGTGCTACCGCTTGATGAACCATGGCCCCACGGTGCTGGTTTCGGCCCGACATGGGGGCGAGTACGATGTGATGGCTGCAGCCTGGGCCTGTGTGCTGGACTACGGCGCCGCGCCCAAAGTGACGGTGGTGCTGGACAAAGCCACCCGCACCCGTGAGCTGGTTGAAGCCAGCGGTCGTTTCGCTCTTCAACTGCCTTGTGTGGCCCAGGCCGGTCTGACGGTGGCCGTGGGCACCCACAGCGCGAAAGACATGCCCGACAAACTGGCACGCCTCAAGGTGCCGATGTTCGCCGCCCAAGGCGACGACCTGCCACTGGTGCAAGGCTGCGTGGGTTGGCTCATCTGCCGCCTGTTGCCCGAGCCGCACAATCAGCACACCTACGATCTGTTCATCGGCCAGGTCGAGGCGGCTTGGGCGGACGAGCGGGTTTTTAGCCAAGGCCGTTGGCACTTTGACACGGCCCCTGACGACCTGCGCACCATTCATCATGTGGCCGGGGGGCAGTTCATCGTGGCAGGTGCCTCGGTGCAGGGCTGACGAAAGCCGCCATCTCCAACCCGCACGTGCCTACAATGCAGCCCTTTTGTCCGTCGGGCCGCCTCACGCATGCGGCCCCCGCCTGTACCTCGCCCGCTCATGAACATCGTCGTTGATCCCGAACTCAAAGCCTACATCGATCCCCTGACCCCCGACGAATACGCCGCGCTGGAGCGCAGCCTGCTGACCGAAGGCTGCCGTGATGCCTTGGTGCTGTGGGGTGATTTGCTGGTGGATGGCCACAACCGGCACGAGATCTGCACCAAGCACAACCTGCCGTTCCAGACGGTGCAGAGCCAGTTGTTCAAGACCATCGAAGACGTGCACCTGTGGATGATTGACCAGCACCTGGGCCGCCGCAGTGTGTCTGATTTCCAGCGTGGGGTGCTGGCGCTGCGCAAGCGCGAAATCATCGATCAGCGCCGGGCTGCTTACCTGGCGACCTCGGCCAACCAGGCCGCTGCCGCCGCTGCGGATGCCGAGGGCGAGCCGGCGGGTGAGCTGCCCTGGGAAGGTGAAGCCACCCCGGCGATCGCTGCGCTGACCCGCCCGCTCAAGAGCCGCGAGGACATTGCCCGCGCGGCCCGGCTGTCCAGCAATCAGGTGGTGATGATCGAAAAAATCCACAAGCAGGCTGCGCCCGAGGTGGTCACGGCGGTCAAGACCGGTGCCTTGTCATTGAACGCGGCCGCTGCCGTGGCGACCTTGCCCGAAGTGGAGCAGAAGGAGGCCGCCAGCGAAGGCATGCAGGGCTTGAAGCAGGCGGCCAAGCGGGTGCGCGAGGCCAAACGGAAGCACCGCGAATCGGCGCCTGACGACGCGCCGGCCAACCTGACCGTCTCGCTGGACGAGATGGCCAGCACGGCCGACGCCAGCGGCGACGAGTTGCAACGCTTGCGTCAGCAGGTCAAGCAATTGACGGCCGAAAACCAGCAGCTGCGCAAACAGGTGGCCACTTTGCTGGAGCGGGAGTTGGGCGCTGGCGCCAGAACTTCGGTGTCCAGCGAGAACTGAGTGCCCAGCCCAAACGGCGGTTGGGCGGGCGGGTCACCCCGCTTGCGGCACGTGCTTGGCGCCCCAGGCCAACAGCCCCGCCAGCGGCACCACCAGCGCCAGCGCCCAGGTGAGTGAGCTGAACTGTGCCACGCCGCCAATGACCGGCGGGCCCAGCAGGAAACCGCTGTAACCGATGGCGGACACGGTAGCAATCGCGTTGGCGCGGGTCTGGCCCGGAACGCGCGAGGCCGCGTTGTACAAAATAGGCACCACCATGGCCAAGCCTGCGCCCACCAGGCCCAGGCCGATGAACGCGACCACTGGGTGGGCCGTGACCAGCACCAGCGCCATGGCGATGGCCGACAGGGCACCCCCCGCCCGCAGCAGGCTGCGTTCCGGGTAACGGGTCCGCAGGGCATCGCCGCCGAACCGGGCGGCCGCCATGGCCCCGGAAAAGGCCGCATAGCCCCAGGCCGCCTGGGCTTGCGGCAAAGCCACGTCCTGCTGCAAATACAGCACGCTCCAGTCGTACATGGCCCCTTCAGCGCTCATGCCGGCAAAAGCGAGCAAACCCAAGATCAACAGCGTGCCGGTGGGCCACTGGAACGATGCATTTTGCACCGTGCTTTCTTCTGCCGCCACCGGATGGGTGGGCAGCATGCCACGTGCGCTGAACAACACCCATGCCGCGACAACACCGCCGGCCAAGCCCAGCTGCCAGGTTGCGGGCATTCCGCCTTTGAGGAGCAGGCCTGCCACCATGGCCCCGACCATGCCGCCGATGCTGAAACTGCCGTGCAGGTTGCCCATGATCGGGCGCTGGCCCACCGATTCGAGGGCAGAGCCCTCGGTGTTGATGGCCACGTCAAACAGGCTCATGGCCGAGCCCATCAACACCATCGACAGCAGCAACACGGGCAGCGTGGGCCAGTGCAGCGCCACAGCGATGAACGTGCCCATCAACACTGCGGTGATTTGGGTCGTGCGCTGGGCACCCAGCGCAGCAATCACACGCCCAGCGGTCAGCAGCGCGACGACCGCGCCCAGCGCGACCGCCAGCAACACCATGGACAAGGTGGCTTCGCTCAGCCCATAACCCGCTTTGACGGACGGAATGTGCACGCCCCAAAAACCGGTCAGCACGCCCAGGGCGAGAAACTGCGCGCGGGTGGCCCAGCGGGCCTGGCGCAAACGGGCCGGTGTGGGCGGCGCGGGCGCAGTGTCCAGCGTGACAGGGAGGGCATAGTCGATCGGGTCGAGGTGCGTCATTCCGATATCGTAGGATGCGGGCGTGCCTTCCATGCCGAAAATGAGCACCAGTTTTCCGCCAATGATGTCAAAAAACCTGGTTTTCCATTGCGAGTTGCCGTCCGACATTTCGATCGACCCCCAGGGGCCGCAGGGGGCGCTGCTGAGAGCGGCGCTGCAGACCGCATCGACCCAGGTGATGCAAGGTGCTTGGCCCTTGGTGCGTCCGGTGGTCGGGGTGTCATGGCAGGCAGGGGCGCAAGGCCATTATCACACCGCACCCGAGATGTTCGTGCAATTGTCGGGCTGGACGCATTTCACTTTTCCGGATGGCGAATGTCTGCTCCAGCCTGGCCAGGTGTTGCTGCTGCCCGCCTATTTGCAGCACCAGGAACGGGTGGGCGGCGGCGGGGGCGGGGCGCCTTTCAGCAACCTGGTGCTGTACGCCGAAAGCGAGCGCCTGAGTGTGCATTTGGCGGGGGAGCGCCACACCGGGCACCCCGAAGTGCGCCACCTGGAGTTTCGACATGGCGTCGGCTGCAGCCCGGTACTGCAATGGTTGCAGCAGGCCAGCCACAGGGCGCAAAGGGGTGGCGTTGACAGCGATCCCGATTGGGTGGTGGCCGAGGAACGCCGGGCGGTGGCGTTGACGGCGGCCGCGTTGACCAGTGTTTGGCAGATGCTGATGCACCCAGGTACCGATCCGGGTGGTGACAGCCCGTTGGTGGCCAAGGTGCGCTTGTGGGTGAAGAACCAGTTGGGCGATGCCAATCTGAGCGTGCAGGGCCTGGCGGCTCAGGCGGAGTGCAGCGCCGATCACCTGTCGCAGCGGTTTCGCAAGGAAACAGGGGAGTACCTGGTGGCCTACATCACCCGCCTGCGCATGGAGCGGGCCTGCCACCTGTTGGAGCACGCCGAGCTGGCGGTGAAAGAGGTGGCCTGGGCCTGTGGCTACAGCCGATCGAGCTACTTCATTCAGGCGTTTCGGCGGGCTTTTGGGGTAACGCCACAGGCATGGCGAGCTGGCCGTAGCACAATGCAAACGATTGCATAACAGGGTTGTCCCTGATTGTTGCGCATTTGTTCCGTTTTTGAGTTTCGTTCTGGTTACAAGCTCTGTTTTCAGGGTTATCCCTTGGTGCAAACGTTTGCATGGGTGGTGGAATAGCGCCACTTTCAGGAGTTCAGGCCACGTGGATGGGCTTCTGGAAGGTGTCTATTCCAACCAACTTTCCTCCCAGGAGATTCCATGAAAACGACATTCCAACTGGCCGCTGTGGCCGCCGCTGCTGCCTTTGTTTCGCTGGCTCACGCCGAAGTCAAATTCGATGCAAACCTCGAAGCCGACCCGACTTTCCAGGGTTCGCAAGGCGCAACGCCCAGCAAAACCTACCTGGGTGGCCGCATCGAAATCAACGCCACGGCCGAACTGATGAACGATGGCGACAAGTTCGTGCGCGCCAAAGGTTCGCTGATCGTGCCGCTGAGCAAAGACAGCGCCAACAACGAAGTGACCGTGGACGACGCCTGGATCCAGTTCGGCAACAAGTCGGTGGACCTGAAGCTGGGCCGCCAGGAAGCCGCTGACCTGTTCCCGCTGGGCAAGGATGTGGTGGTCTCTGAAGCCATCGGTGGCAACGGTTACCGTGCCAACGCCCTGCGTGGTCGCTTCAAAGACGGCAAGATCCACTTCGTGGTCGGCCTGAACGCCGCTCCTGGCCTGCGCGCTGAGCTGGGCGTGGTGTCGCACAAGAACGGCGCTGCTGGGATTGAGCAAGGCCTGCGTCCCACCATCGTTTACAACACCGGCGCCCTGACCCTGCGCGCTGGCTACGAGTCGTTCAAGAACCAAGGCGTCGCTGGTTCCACCACCGGTTACGGCTTGTCGGCCGGTTTCGCGCTGACCAAAGACAGCAACCTGAACGCCAGCTATGCCAAGAGCAGCGATCTGAACAAGTCCTCCTTCGGCCTGAACGCCACTTTTGGCCCGGCTGGCGTGGGTTACATCCAGGACAAGAACAGCGGCAACAACACCAAGGTCAACACCTTCTACGCGGCTTACAGCTTCCCGCTGATGGGCATCAAAGGCGCCACCATCACCCCCGCCATCAGCCACTCCACCGGCACGGGCGTGGAAAACCTGACCGCGGTGCGCGTGCGCCTGAACTACGCGTTCTGATCGCGCGTCCCTGCATTTCTCCAAGGTTTTTGGCCCGCAGCCTCACGGCTCGCGGGCTTTTTTTGTGTCAAGTTGTCTGATGACCAGTTCTGGCATATCTGGTCGCTAGAATGGAGACGAGATGCCAGCCGATAAAGCCACCGCCCCTGAAAAGTCTTCGTCCCGCAAACGCATGCAAATGGCGGATATCGCCCGCATGGCCGGGGTGTCCACCTCCACCGTGTCGCGTGCGCTCAATGGCAGCCCGCTGATTCCGGAGGCCACCCGCGCGCGCATCACCGAACTGGCGCGCAGCCTGAACTACACGGTGAACGTGGGAGCCGCCAACCTGCGCAAGCGCGATGTGCAGACGGTGGCGCTGGTGCATCTGGGCGACAGCATGCAGCGCATGTCCGACCCGTTCCTGTTGAGCATGGTGGGGCAAGTGGCCGATGCGCTGGAGTCGCGCGGCATGAACCTGCTGCTGACGCGGCTGAACGACGACCGCATTGATCAAATTCCCGCCATGGTGTTGGGTGGCCAAGTGGCGGGGCTGATTGTGATTGGCCAGTTGCGTTGGCACGAGTACCTCAACGACCTGGCGCGCCAAGGCATTCCCCTGGCGGTGTGGGGGGCGGTGCTGCCCGACGCCGTCTATTCGGTGGTGGGGTCTGACAACGTGCTGGGCGGCTATTTGGCCACCAAGCACCTGTTGGAGCAGGGCGCACGCTCGATTGCTTTTGTGGGTGACACCCACTACCCCGAAGGCCAGTTGCGGCACCAAGGCTACCTGAAGGCGCTGCGAGAGGCGGGCCTGAAGGCCGATCCGCTGCTGTTTCACCCGATGCTGTTTGGCGAGGAGGGCACCCGGGAAGCGGTGGGGCGCTGGATCGACAGCGGCCACGCTTTTGACGCGGTGTTTGCCGGCAGCGACATTTCGGCGTTCAACGTGATGGCGGCACTCGCCAGCCGGGGGTTGGATGTGCCGCGCCAGATCAAGGTGGTGGGGTACGACGACATTCCTTGGGCACAACACGTGCACCCGTCGTTGAGCACGGTGCGCCAGCCCACCGACCAAGCCGGGCAGGCCCTGGTCGATCTGCTGCTGGAAGCCATGCAGGACGAGCCCCACCGCAGCGTGGTGTTGGAGACGCGCCTGGTGGTGCGGGAAAGCAGCGTTTCCGTTTGATGCAAGCACCGGACGGCCTGGTGGCCGTTCGAGCATTTCCGTGCCTGCAAATGCAAACGTTTGCAAAATAACCGGATTTGATTCGGGAAAACCCAGGTAATTTGAGTTTCTTTTTGGTTACGAACCTCATTGGCTCAGGGTTTACCCCATCGTGCAAACGTTTGCATAAATGATCCAATCTGTCCGTTGACGCCACACAATGAGTGACCGGCGATCCAACATTTCTCAATTTCCAACAGAGGCAGAGGATGAAAATGTTCAAGCTCCATCGCGTTGTCAAGGCCGCTGTGCTGGCCGTGTCGGCTCCGTTGTTCATCGCCGGTGCGCAGGCAGCCACCATCACCATTTCGTGCGGCTCGGTCGGGCAGGACTACGAGACCTGCAAAAAGATGACCGCCGACTGGTCCAAGAAGACCGGCCATGAGGTCAAGCTGTTCACCATCCCGAACAGCACGACCGACATCCTGGCGCTGTTCCGCCAGCTGTTCGCCGCCAAGTCGCCCGACCTGGACGTGGTGAACGTGGACGTGGTGTGGCCTGGCGTGATCAAGGACCACCTGCTGGACCTCAAGCCCTACAGCAAGGGCGTGGAGAAAGAGCACTTCCCGGCGATCGTGGCCAACAACACCGTGGACGGCAAGCTGCTGGCCATGCCGTGGTTCACCGACGCCGGCCTGCTGTTCTACCGCAAGGACCTGGTGGAGAAGTACAAGCAAAAGGCCCCCACCACCTGGGAAGAACTGGCCGCCACGGCCAAGGTGATCCAGGACGGCGAGCGTGCCGCCGGCAACAAAGACTTCCAGGGCTTCGTGTTCCAGGCCAAGGCGTATGAAGGCCTGACCTGCGACGCGGTGGAATGGGTGCACAGCTACAAAGGCGGCAACATCGTTGACGACAAGGGCAACATCACCATCAACAACCCGGGGGCCATCAAGGCGCTGAAAACGGCCGCTTCCTGGATCGGCACGATCGCACCGCAAGGCGTGCTGAACTACGCGGAAGAAGAAGCGCGCGGCGTGTTCCAGAACGGCAACGCCGCCTTCATGCGCAACTGGCCTTACGCCTGGTCGCTGGGCAACGCCAAGGATTCGAAGATCTCCGGCAAGATTGGTGTTTCGGCCTTGCCCAAGGGCGGTGCCGATGGCCAGAACGCTGCCACGCTGGGCGGCTGGCAGTTGGCGGTTTCCAAGTACTCCAAGAACCCGGCGGTTGCCGCCGATCTGGTGATGTACATGACCAGCGCCGAGTCGCAGAAGTACCGCGCCATCAACGGCTCGTACAACCCGACCATCGCTTCTCTGTACAAGGACAAGGACGTGCTGGCCGCCAACCCCTTCTTCGGCAGCCTGTACGACGTGTTCACCAACGCCGTGCCGCGCCCGGCCACCGCCACGGGCGCCAAGTACCCCGAGGTGAGTTCCGCTTTCTGGAACGCCACCCACGATGTGCTGTCGGGCAAGGCTTCGGCTGAGGACGCGGTCAAGCGCCTGGAGGGCCGCTTGAACCAGATCAAGCGCAACAAGTGGTGATCTGACGCTTAAAGCAGCGTTTGCCGGCTGGCCCTGGGGCTGTGTGGCCCGGGCCGGTCGGGTTTCTCTAACTTCTTGACGGCTGAACCATCATGCAGAACAAAACTCGGACCGCGTGGACCTTCATGGCGCCTATGCTGGTGGTCTTGGCGCTGGTAGCCTTGTGGCCGCTGGGCCGCACCATCTGGTTCAGCTTCACCGATGCCAACATCAACGACCTGAGCGCGACCCGGTTCGTCGGCTTTGAGAATTACTTCGGCGAGTACGGGCTGTTCGCCAACCCCAACAACACCGACGGCTTTTGGGCCAGTGACTGGGGGCTGTCCATCCTGAACACCCTGAAGTTTTCGGTCGTCTCGGTCACGCTGGAAACCCTGATGGGCCTGGGTGTGGCCATGTTGCTCAATCAGGATTTCAAAGGGCGCACGTTTGTGCGAACCGCTGTGCTGGTGCCCTGGGCCATCCCCACCATTGTGTCGGCCAAGATGTGGGGCTGGATGCTGCATGACCAGTTCGGCATCATCAACCAATGGCTGTTCGATTGGGGCCTGATCGCTGAGAAGATTGCCTGGACCGCCCAGCCCGAGTACGCGCTGTGGACGGTGGTGGCGGTGGATGTGTGGAAGACCACGCCCTTCATGGCCCTGTTGATCCTGGCTGCGTTGCAGACCTTGCCCAAGGACTGTTACGAAGCCGCCAAGGTGGATGGCGTGCACCCGCTGCGGGTGTTCTGGAAGGTGACGCTCCCGCTGATCCGACCGGCGCTGATGGTGGCGGTCATCTTCCGTCTGCTGGATGCGTTGCGGGTGTTCGACTTGATCTATGTGCTGACCTCCAACAACAACAGCACGATTTCGATGTCTGGCTTCGTGCGGCGTGAAATGGTTGACAACGGCTACATGGGCTATGGCTCGGCCGCGTCCACGGCGCTGTTCTTGATCATTGGTTTGTGCACCGTGGCCTACATCAAGCTGGGCCGGATGAAACTCGCGGAGGACTGACGCCATGAAAACCCCATTGTTTTGGCGCGTGGCGCTGTACCTGACGGCCGCAGTGGTGGTCGTGTTCTCGGTGTTCCCCTTTCTGTACGCCATCACCACTTCGTTCAAGAGCGGTTCGGCGCTGTTTGAACCGGTGCTGTGGCCGTCGAGTGTGACGCTGGGCAACTATGTGTCGCTGTTCGCCCTGGCCGAGCAGCCCTTCGGCCGCCACATCGTCAACTCGGTGATGGTCTCGGTGCTGGTGGTGTGCCTGTCGCTGTTCATTGGCGTGACCGCGTCCTACGCGCTGGGTCGCATCAGCTTCAAGGGCCGTGGCCTGCTGCTGACGACGGTGTTGGCGGTGTCGATGTTCCCGCAGGTGGCGGTCTTGGCCGGCATGTTCGAGCTGATCCGCTTCCTGGGCATCTACAACAAGGCGTTGGGCTTGGTGCTGCCCTACCTGATTTTCACGCTGCCCTTCACCGTGTGGGTGTTGACCACCTTTATGAAGCAGTTGCCCAAAGAGCTGGAGGAGGCCGCGATCATGGACGGTTGCAGCCCCTGGCGCATCATCAAGGACGTGTTCCTGCCGCTGCTGTGGCCGGCACTGGTGTCCACCGGATTGCTGGCCTTCATCGCCGCCTGGAACGAGTTTCTGTTTGCCCTGACCTTCGTGCTGGACAACAACGAACGCACGGTACCGGTGTCGATCGCGCTGATCTCCGGCGCCAGCAAGTACGACATCCCGTGGGGGAACATCATGGCCGCTTCGGTGCTGGTGACGATTCCGCTGCTGCTGCTGGTGCTGGTGTTCCAGAAAAAGATCGTCTCGGGCCTCACGGCCGGCGCCGTCAAGGGCTGATGCCCACACTTCCTCACTGTCACATCCAGTATTTCCATGAGCAACAAGGCACCCAACAACGAATGGTGGCGCGGCGGCGTCATCTACCAGATCTACCCGCGTTCCTACCAGGACAGCAATGGCGACGGCGTGGGCGATCTGCCCGGCATCACCGCCCGGCTGGAGCACGTGGCCCAACTGGGGGCCGACGGCATCTGGCTGTCGCCCTTCTTCAAGAGTCCGATGAAGGACTTCGGCTACGACGTGAGCGACTACCGCGATGTGGACCCGATGTTTGGCACGCTGGACGACTTCCGCGCCTTGGTGGCCCGCGCCCACGAACTGGGCCTGAAGGTGATGATCGACCAGGTGTTGTCGCACACGTCCGACCAGCACCCCTGGTTCAAGGAAAGCCGCAGCAGCCGCGACAACCCCAAGGCCGACTGGTACGTGTGGGCCGACGCCAAGGACGACGGCAACCCGCCCAACAACTGGCTGAGCATCTTTGGCGGCAGCGCCTGGCAGTGGGACACCGGGCGGTTGCAGTACTACATGCACAACTTCCTGAGCAGCCAGCCGGACCTGAACTTCCACCACCCCGACGTGCAGCAGGCCCTGCTGGACGACGTGCGCTTCTGGCTGGAGCTGGGGGTGGACGGGTACCGTTTGGACACTGCCAACTTCTACTTCCACGACCGCGAGTTGCGCAGCAACCCGGGGCGGGGGCAGCCGCGCGCCGACGATCCGGCGGTGGATGCGGTGAACCCCTACGGTTGGCAGCGCCATCTGTACGACAAGAGCCAGCCAGAGAACCTGGACTTCCTGCGCCGCCTGCGGGCCTTGCTGGACGAGTACCCCCACACCACCATGGTGGGCGAGATCGGCGACGACGACGGCCTGGGCCGCATGGCCGAGTACACCAGCGGCGGCGACAAGCTGCACATGGCCTACTGCTTCGACTTGCTGGGCAAGCAGCACGACGCGCCGTACCTGCACGCGCTGTTCAGCCGCTTCCTCGACATCGTGGGCGATGGCTGGCCGTGCTGGGCCTTGTCCAACCACGATTGCGTGCGGGTGGCCACGCGCTGGGGCGGCGCCCAGCCCGATGGGCGTTTGCTGCGCCTGGCCGCTGCCCTGCAATTGAGCTTGCGCGGTTCGCCCTGCGTCTACCAGGGCGACGAACTTGGTTTGCCCGAGGCCGACATCGCCTTTGAAGATCTGCAAGACCCCTTCGGCATCGAGATGTGGCCCAAGTTCAAAGGGCGCGACGGCTGCCGCACGCCCATGCCTTGGTCGGCCACCGCGCCCCACGCAGGCTTCGGCAGCGCCAAGCCGTGGCTGCCTGTGAGCCCGGCCCACCCGGCCTTGGCGGTGGACGCTCAGGCGGCCGACGCTGACAGCGTGCTGGCGTTCTACACCCGCTTCATGCAGTGGCGCCGCACTCAACCCGCACTGGTGAAAGGTGGCATGGCCATGTTGCCGGTGGACGACCAGGTGCTGGCTTTTGTGCGCGAGCACGACGGGCAGCGCGTGCTGTGCGTTTTCAACTTCAGCGACCGGACGGCCCATTGGGCGTTGCCGGCGTCGTGCGCGTCGGCCCGCGTGTTGGCCGGACATGGGCTGGCGGGTGCGACCCTGACCGACGGCGCCGTGGCATTGCAACCCTGGGGTGGCCTGTTGGCCGAACTCTGATCCTGTCTGGAAGGCACCATCATGTCCAAGATCGAATTCCGCGATGTCTGCAAGCGTTACAGCCCGCAGGTTCCGCTGACCATCAACAACGCCAACCTGACCATCGAGAACGGCGAGTTCTGCGTGTTCGTGGGGCCGTCGGGTTGCGGCAAGTCCACCTTGTTGCGCATGGTGGCGGGCCTGGAAGACATCAGCAGCGGCGACCTGCTGATCGGCGGCGAGCGCGTCAATGACCTGCCACCGGCGCGCCGCGGCGTGGCCATGGTGTTCCAGAGTTACGCGCTGTACCCGCACATGACGGTGCGCGAGAACATGGCCTTTGGCCTGAAGGTGTTTGGCGCCAACACCGCCGAGATTGACGAGAAGGTGCGCGAAGCGGCCGAGATGCTGCAGCTCACGCCCCTGCTGGATCGCCTGCCCAAGGCCTTGTCGGGTGGCCAGCGCCAGCGCGTGGCCATCGGACGAGCCATCGTCAAGCACCCCCGGGTGTTTTTGTTCGACGAACCGCTGTCCAACCTGGATGCGGCGCTGCGGGTGCAGACCCGGCTGGAAATCGCGCGCCTGCACCACCGCATTGGCACCGCCAGCATGATCTACGTGACCCACGACCAGGTGGAAGCGATGACGCTGGCCGACAAGATCGTGCTGCTGCGTGCCGGCCCCGACGTGCAGACCAAAGGGTCCATCGCTCAGGTGGGCACACCGATGGACCTGTACCACCGGCCGCAAAGCCTGTTTGTGGCCGAGTTCATCGGCTCGCCGAAGATGAACATCCTGCCCGGTGCGCTGGTGTCGGGCACCGACAACGCGGCCGAGGTCAAGGTGGCGGGGCAGACTTTCCGCGCCGCAGTGGACGCGTCCCGCTTGAAGGCCGGCGAGGCCATCAGCCTGGGCTTGCGCCCGGAACACATGCGCCTGGCAGGCAGCGCCGACGCGCCCAACAGCCTGCCGGCCCAGGTGTCGCACATTGAAAAGCTGGGCGAAGCGTCGCTGCTGTACCTGGACCTGGGCGAAGGCATTCCGGCCATCACCCTGAAGGTGGAGGGCACCACCCACGCGCTGATTGGCGACGCGGTGCGGGTGCAGGTGGCCGCCGAAGATTTGCACGTGTTCGACCGGGCTGGCGATGCGCTGACCCGCACCGTGTCCCTGCCGACTTGAGCCGACCGGCCAGCGAGCACACCATGACCACCCCTCAAAACCAGGACCGCTTTGGGCCCCTGCTGGGCGACACCGACGTGTGGCTGCTGGCCGAAGGCCGCCACCAGCGCCCGTTTGAATGTCTGGGGGCACACCCCCGCACGCTGCAGGGCACTGACGGGGTGGGGTTTGCGGTCTGGGCGCCGAACGCGGAGCGCGTGTCGGTGGTGGGGGACTTCAACCACTGGAACGGTGATGCGCACCCGATGCGCTTGCGCCCTGAGTGCGGCATTTGGGAGTTGTTCGTGCCCGGTCTGCCCAAGGGCACCTTGTACAAGTTTGAGGTACGCACGCCCCAGGGCGAGTTGCTGCTGAAGGCCGACCCCTACGGCGTGCGTGCCGAACTGCGACCGCAGACCGCCAGCGTGGTGCACGGCCTGCCGCCAGCCCGACCGGTTGCGCCCGAGCGAGCGCAGGCCAATGGCCTGGATCAGCCGATCAGCATTTACGAAGTGCACCTGGGCTCGTGGCGCAAGCACGATGGCTGGCGCTGGCTGAGCTACCGCGAACTGGCCGACACCCTGGTGCCGTATGCCCGTGAGCTGGGGTTCACCCACCTGGAGTTGCTGCCGGTGTCGGAGCACCCTTACGACGGTTCCTGGGGGTACCAGCCGGTGGGGTTGTACGCGCCCACCGCCCGCTTTGGCACGCCGGAAGACTTTGCTTATTTTGTCGAACAGGCCCATGCCGCCGGGCTGGGCGTGATCCTCGACTGGGTACCCGCCCATTTTCCGACCGACAGCCACGGCCTGGCCCGCTTTGACGGCACCCACCTGTACGAACATGCCGACCCGCGCGAGGGCTTTCACCAGGACTGGAACACGCTGATCTACAACTTCGGCCGGCATGAAGTCAGCAACTACCTGATTGGCAACGCGTTGTATTGGCTGGAGCGCTACGGGGTGGACGGCTTGCGGGTGGATGCGGTGGCGTCCATGCTGTACCGGGACTACAGCCGCAAGGACGGCGAGTGGATACCGAACCAGCACGGCGGCCGCGAAAACCTGGAGGCCATGGCCTTTTTGCGGCGCCTGAACCACGTGGTCGGCACCCAGCGGCCCGGTGCCTTGATGGTGGCCGAAGAGTCCACGGCCTTCCCGGGCGTGAGCCGTCCGCCCAGCGATGACTTGCAGGGCGGCGGGTTGGGTTTCCACGAAAAGTGGAACATGGGCTGGATGAACGACAGCCTGCGCTATTTCGCGCGCGACCCGGTGCACCGCAGCCACCACCATGGGGAGCTGACCTTCGGGCTGGTGTACGCGTTCAGCGAAAATTTTGTGCTGCCGCTGTCGCACGACGAAGTGGTGCACGGCAAGGGTTCGTTGCTGGGCCGCATGCCGGGTGACGACTGGCAGCGGTTCGCTGGCTTGCGCAGCCTGTACGGTTACATGTGGGGTTTCCCCGGCAAGAAGCTGCTGTTCATGGGCAGCGAATTGGCCCAGCCTGGCGAATGGCAAGCCGACGCCAGCCTGCCTTGGCACCTGCTGGACGACCCACGCCATGCGGGCGTGCAGCGGTTGGTGCGCGACCTCAACGCCGTTTACCGCCATTACCCGGCGCTGCACGCCTGGGACCACGACGCCCGTGGGTTTGACTGGATCGCCCACGACGACGCCAGCCAATCGGTGTTGTCGTGGCGCCGCCGTGATCCGCACGGGCAGGAGGTGGTGGTGCTGTGCAACCTCACGCCCGTGCCGCGCCCGGCGTACCGCATCGGCGTACCGCAGGCCGGGGTCTGGCGCGAAATCATCAACACCGACGCAGCGATCTACGGGGGCAGTGGTGTGCACAGCGGCGCCGGCGCGACCGAGGCGGTGCCTGCGCACGGTCAAGCGCAGTCGTTGAGCTTGCACCTGCCGCCGCTGGCCTGTGTCATGCTGGTTCACGCGCCGCAAGGCTGACGCTGGGGCGCGCGCATGGCACACCAGCACCTGCGTCCGCCTGAAGCCCTGGGGGCGACGGAGATGCCCGAGGGCGTGCACTTTGCACTGGCCGCCCCGCACGCGACGGCGGTGGAGCTTTGCCTGTTTGATGAAGCGGGGCAGCGTCCCATGGGCCGCCATGGGCTGAGGCCCGACGCTTCGGGGGTTTGGCACGCACAGGTGTCCGAGGCGGCGCAGGGCATGACCTATGGCTGGCGCGTCCACGGGCCATGGGCGCCGACGCAGGGCCAGCGCTTCAACCCGCACAAGCTGCTGCTGGACCCGTACGCTCGCGAGGTGGTCGGCCAGTACGACGGCAGCGACCTGCACCTGGCCCACGTGCCGGATGACCCCGAACGCATGGACACCCGCGACAATGGGGCGCAGGCCCTCAAAGCCCGGGTGGTGGGTGATTTGCCCCCACTGGTGCAATCGCGCCCGCAGGTGGACCCGGCACGGCGCGTCTTGTACGAGATGCACCTGAAATCGTTCACCCAGTTGCACCCCGGGGTGCCGGTGAACGAGCGCGGGCGCTACAGTGGCCTCGCTCACCCTGCGGTGATCGAACACCTGCTGCGCTTGGGCGTGACCACCGTGAGCCTGATGCCCTTGGCCCAGCGGGTGGATGAAGCCCGGCTGCTGGCCTTGGGGCTGACCAACCACTGGGGCTACAACCCCATCGCCTGGGCGGCGCCCGACACCCGCTACGCCCGCGACCCGCGCCGGGTGCGGGAGGAATGTCGGGCCATGGTCGAGGCGCTGCACGCGGCCGGCCTGGAGGTGGTGCTGGATGTGGTGTTCAACCACAGCGCCGAGTCGGACGCGCAGGGCCCTCAGCTGTCGCTGCGCGGGATCGACAACCGCCTTTACTACAGCGTGCCCCGCCACGACCCGGCGCAGTACCACAACTGGGCTGGTTGCGGCAATTGCCTGGACATCAACCAGCCGCTGGTGCTGCGTCTGGTGATGGACAGTCTGCGCCGCTGGGTGCAGGATTTCGGCATCGACGGCTTCCGGTTCGACCTGGCGCCCGTGCTGGGCCGCGATGCGTCGCCCGAGCACCGGTTTCACGCGCGGGCGCCGTTCTTCATGGCGCTGGCGCAAGACCCGGTGCTGCGCGACCGCCTGATGATCGCCGAGCCTTGGGACGTGGGGCCGGGCGGATACCAGCTGGGCCAGTTCCCGGCCGGCTGGCTGGAGTGGAACGACCTGTTCCGCGATGCCCAGCGCTCGGTCTGGTTGCACGGTCACGGCACGCCGGGACGCTGGGCGCAGGCGCTGGCAGGCTCCAGCGCGGTGTTTGCCGAACGGCCTGCCCACAGCAGCGTGAATTTTGTGGCCGCGCACGACGGGTTCAC
>CAZSZN010000011.1:0-31360 GCA_964610405.1 uncultured Macromonas sp.
TTCATCAGCTTCGTGCTCGTCGCAGATGGACTCAGAATGTGTTAACAGGCCCTAGGCCGCCAACACCCCAACCGCGCCAGCGGCCACACCCAACCCAACCAGAGGAGGATGGTGCCGAGGCCAAAAACCGGGCACATTATTTTCAACCCACATTGTCTGCCCCTTACCTCTGCGGTCTGTCCACAGGCTCCACATGCAAGCCCCCCCGATCAATCCCGAAGCGCCGATGCGATGGCACTGGGGACGCCTGCTGATGGCGCCACACCGGTTGGCGTTCGCCTGTGCGCAACTGGTGCTGGTCCTGAGCAGCCTGTGGTGGCTGTACATCCAACTGGCACGGGCGGGATGGTTGCCACCCGCCCTCCAGAGCAGCGTGGCGTTTTCGCCCACGCTGGCCCACGGCACGGCCATGACCTTTGGTTTCGCCCCCTTGTTCTTTTGCGGATTTTTGTTCACGGCCGGCCCCAAGTGGCTGCAAGTGCCAGCCCTGCAGGCCCACGAGGTGTTGGTCGGCATCGTTCTGCAGGGCTTGGGCTGGACACTCTGGTTGGTTGGGGCTCAAACAACGGTGACCGTTGCGTTGCTGGGCGGTGGCCTGGCATGGGTGGGGCTGTGCCTGCATGGGTGGACTTTTGTGCGGATGCTGCGCACCAGCCGCGTCGCCGACAAGCTCCATGCCCAACTGATTGCCTTTGCCACGGGCACCGGCCTGGCGGCCTTGGGCGGGGTTTGGGTGTCGCTTGCCCTAGACCTGCCGGACCTGGGACGGGCTTGGAACCAGACCGGCCTCTGGGCCTACGTGGCCTTGGTCTACGTGACGGTGGCACACCGCATGATTCCCTTTTTCACCGCCAGCGCCTTGCCCATGGTCACCGCCTGGCGTCCCCTGTGGGTGCTGTTCTTCCTTTGCCTGGCCATCGGCCACAAGGTGCTGACGCTGTGGCTGGACGCCTGGGGCCTGGATTGGCCAGTGTGGCGGGTCGCCAGCAGCTTCTGGTTGCTGGTCACCGGTTTGGTGCTGCTGTGGCTTGCCTTCGTCTGGGGCCTGGTGCAAAGTCTCAGCGTCAGGCTGCTGGCCATGCTGCACATCGGTTTTCTGTGGTTGAGCCTGGGGTTTCTGCTGGATGCCACCGGACATTTCTGGACCCTGGTCACTGGCGAGTCCAGTTGGACGCTGGGCGCCTTGCACGCCACCACCATGGGCTTCATGGGTTCACTCCTGCTCGCCATGGTCACCCGCGTGTCATGCGGTCACGGGGGGCGCGCGTTGGTGGCCGACGGGCTGGTCTGGTCCCTGTTCCTGACGCTGCAACTCGCCACATTGGTTCGCGTCGCGGCGGCGGTGCTGGGGCCCACGTATTATTCAGGGCTGACCGTTTTAGCCGCGCTGCTGTGGGTGGCGGCCATCGTGCCCTGGGCGCTTCGCCTGATCCGCTGGTACGGCAAGCCGCGCCCCGACGGTCGGCCCGGCTGACCGGGCACCCGTCTGCCCCACCTCTTTCCATGAACATCTCCAACGACTCCAGCCTCGAAGCGTCCGCCTGGGCAACCACCCTGATTCAAAGCCGCCGCACCACACTGCCCAAGCGGCTTGTGGGCCCCGGACCCGGCCCTGAACAACGCCAGCGCATCCTGGCCGCCGCCGCCGCTGCGCCCGATCACGACCAGATGCTGCCTTGGCGCTTCGTCGAAGTGCCGCAAGACCAACGTCACCGGCTCGCGGCCGCCTTTCAAGCCGCCTTGTTGCAGCGGGACCCACACGCCACCGCCGAAGAGCAGCACAGCGCCCAGGAAAAGGCATTTCGTTCGCCCTGGTTGTTGCTGGCCATCCTCAAGAAGAACCCACCCGATGGTGAGGTGCCCGATCAGGAACGGCTGATTTCGGCCGGCGCGGCCATCCAGAACATGCTGCTGCAGGCCACCGCCATGGGCCTGGGCAGCAGTTTGACCAGCGGCAAGGCGTTACAGTCGGTCGCCCTTCGCACCCTGTTTGGTCTGGGTGCGCAAGAAGAAGCGCTGTGTTTTGTCAACATCGGTCACATCGGCGAACAGCGGCGGCCCCGCCCTCGCCCAGCCATCGACGCCTATTTCAGCCGCCTGTGATCGCCTGAGTAGGCGGCCTTTCAGGCCAGCGAACCATCAAACCCGGAACCGCGCGATCTGCTGCTTCAGCGACTGCACCTGATCGTCCAGATTGGTCGTGGCGGCCGAGGTTTCTTCCACCAGCGCCGCGTTCTGCTGTGTGGCCTGGTCCAACTGCATCACCGCCTGGCCAATCTGGTCAATCCCATCGGACTGCTCCTGGGTCGCCACCGCCACGTCGGCCACCGTGGTGTTGACCCGCTCAATCGCCGTGACGACGGATGTCACCGCATCGCCCGCTTTTTCGGCCAACGTGGCTCCACTGGACATTTTCTCCACGTTGGTCTGGATGATGCCTTTGATTTCCTGGGCCGCCTGCGCCGACCGCTGGGCCAACGCCCGGACTTCGGCCGCCACCACCGCAAACCCACGCCCTTGCTCGCCGGCCCTCGCCGCTTCCACGGCCGCGTTCAGCGCCAGAATATTGGTCTGAAACGCGATCCCGTCAATCACGCCGATGATGTCGTTGATCCGCTGCGACGAACCGTGCAGATCGCGGATCATCTGGACCACGCTCTGAACCAGGTGCCCCACCTCTTGCGCTTGGCCTGCCGCCTCGCGGGCCAGGTGGTTGGCGGTTTGGGTGATCTGCTGGTTTTGCTGCACAGACGCCGTCATTTGCTCCATGGACGCTGCCGTTTCCTCCAGCGAACTGGCCTGCGCTTCGGTGCGAGCGCTGAGGTCCAGGTTGGCTGCCGCGATCTGGGTGGACGCGGACGCCACCTGCGCCGTGCTTTGCTGAATGCCCATGATGACATGGGACAGGTGCTCCTGCATGGCGTGCATGGATTCGAGCAACCGGGTCAATTCGTGGTCGCCCTCGGCCTCCACCGCCATCGTCAAATCACCCTTGCCCACGCTGGAGGCCACCGCCATCGCATGGTGCAAGGGCTTCATGATCGATCGAATCAACAGGCCGGCCATCGCCAGAACAATGACCGCCGCCACCACACCGATGGCGATGTTGAGCTGGTTCTGCTGCCGCACCTTGCTGGCCAGCGCATCGCCCGCCTCGTTGGCCAACTGCAACTGAAAGTCCTTGAGCTGCTCAACCGGCTGGGCCAAAGCGTCGATCGCGGGCAACACCCGCTCCACCAACACCTGCTGCGCAGCCACGGGGTCCGTCGCCAACGCATCGGCCGCCGCCGTAAAAGCCGCCACGTAACCCTGGCGCCGCGTCCGCATCTCTTTGAACAGCGCCTGTCCCTCGGGACGCACCAGCATCGGTTCCAGGCGTTCAAACAAACCGTCCAGGGTCACCCGCAACTGCCCCATGCGCTCGCGGATGGCAGGCCGCTTGTCCGGCTCGGTCACAAACAGCTCCAACGTGTTGCGGGCATTCAGCTTGGTCAGGCTGTCAATTTGCGCCACGATCTGGAACTTCACCATCTCGCTGTCCACAATGCGCCGCACCGTCTCTTGGGTACCGCGTCCGTTCACCCAGCCCGAGAAGATGATGACCCCCAACAGGAGCAACAGCAACGCAAAAGCGCCTATCAGGCGTGACTTGATCGAAAATCGATTGAACCAGTTCATGCGGCTCTCTGAGGGGTGGGCTGGTGACCTTGTCGCCGCCCCTGGCAGGTCACATGTTATTGAACGGGGCTGGATCAGATTCTTGTCAAGAATCCGCCACTTGTACATCCCCCAAAAGCCCTCCTCCGAACGGGCTAGAGGTCAGATGATCCACATCACCGCCAGCCAAGCCACGACCACCAGCTTGTGGCCCTTCAGCGCATCGCGGTGGCGCCAGACCGACAAGCCCAAAAACAGGTTGTAGGGCATGGGCAGCAGGTGGGCGATCCACGGCCAGGGCGCCTCCACCCGCTTTGCCAGCATGACCAGCGAGGCAAAGCCCACCAGCAAGTTCAACAACGTGGCCAAGCCCAGGAGGTCGCGCCAGAACAGCACCCGGACCGCGGTTCGCCCCTGCCAACGGTCCGCGAAAAACGCTTTGGGACTCAGATCCATCACAGAAACAGGCGCTCCACCAAGAAAATGGCGGCCTGGATCATCGCAAACACCACCCCGGAGACCACCGCCCCCGCCACGCCCGCCGCCACCAGGCCGGCGACCACCCAGTGACCATCGCGTTCCAGCACGCCCAAGGCCAAAGCGCTGATGGCCAGGGCGGGCAAGGCATTGCCCAGCGGAATGGGGAGCACCAACACCAGCGCCAGCAGCAAACACACCAGCCCAATCAGGTATTCCATCGGCGGCGTGGCCAGCACGGTCAAACGGGGTCGCAAGAACCGCTCTGCTTTGGTCAACCAGGGCAGCACGCGCCGCATCAAGGCCGCAAAGTCGGTGCGCAACAGCGAACGCTGGGTGATCACCTTCGGCAACCAGGGCGAACGCCCCAGCATGAGCTGGGCCGCCAGAAAAATCAGCGGCGCCCCCAGGATGGTGGAAACGCCGGGTGGTACCGGCATCACATTGGGCACGGCGAACACGAACATCAACGCCCCCAGGGCGCGGTCACCCAAAGCAGCGAGCAAGTCGCCCACGCTGATGCGTTCACGGTCCGTGGCGTGGGCCAGCTCGAACAGCACCACCGACAGCGGTTTGCCCTGGGCCACACCCTCGGCGGCAAACAACGGCTGGCGGTTCACGCGGGTTCGGACGCCTCGGAAAGCCCCGATGGCCCGCCCCCCAGTCGCTGGGCCAGCACCTTGTCGATCGTGCGGCCATCCATGTCAACGATCTCAAAATGCCAGCCCTCCCACTCGACGCTGTCCGCTTCGCGCGGCAGTCGGCCGGTCAGCAACATCATCATGCCGCTGAGGGTGTGGTAGCGCCCACGCTCCTCATCGGGCACCGTGTCCAGGCCCAGGCGGTCCTTGAGTTCGGGCACCGGAATGTGGCCGTCCAGCAGCCAGGAGCCGTCTTCGCGCTGGACCGCCCACGAAGTGGCCGGATCACGCGGGCTGAATTCGCCCGTGATCGCCTCAATCAGATCCTTGAGGGAGACAATGCCCTGCACCTCGCCGTACTCGTCGATGACGAAAGCCATCTGATCGTCCGAGTCGCGGAAGCTGTCCAACAACTCCATGCCGGTGATGGTCTCGGGCACGTACAACGGCTCTTGCAGCGGCTGCTCGCTCAACTCACGCTGCACCCCACGCAAGGCGTTGGTCAACCAATGGCGCGCGTTCACCACGCCCACCAGGTGGTTCACATCGCCCCGAATCACCGGAAAGCGTGCGTGGTTGGAGGCCTCAACCTTGGCCATGTTGACCTCGAACGCGTCTTCCAGGTCCAGAAACACCACATCGCTGCGTGGCACCATGAGCGAGCTGATCTGCCGGTCGTCCAGGCGGAACACGTTGCGCACCATGGTGTGTTCCTGCGATTCAATCACCCCCGCACTGGTGCCCTCTTGCAACATGGCGTGGATTTCTTCCTCCGTCACCACGCTGCCACTGGTTTCGCGCACGCCCAGCAGCCGCAGCAGCCCACGGGTGGAGACCGACAGCAGCAACACAAACGGTTTGGTGGCGATCGCCAACCAGTTGATGGGGCGGGCCACCAGGCGGGCCAGGACTTCGGGGTTGGACTGACCGATCCGTTTGGGCACCAACTCCCCCACCACGATCGAAAAATAAGTGATCAGCACCACCACCAAGGCTGTGGCCGCAAACTGACTGTAGGTTTCGGCAATGCCGAAAGACACCAGGATCAGCGCCAAAGGCGCGGCCAGGGCCGCCTCACCCACAATACCGTTCAGCACACCGATAGAGGTGATGCCGATCTGAATGGTGGACAAGAAACGGGTCGGGTCTTCGCCCAGCTTGATGGCCGCGATCGCGGCTCGGTCGCCTTCGTCAATCAGTTTTTGCAAACGCGCCTTGCGGGCCGTGACCAGCGCGATCTCCGACATGGCGAACAAGCCATTGAGGACGATCAGCGCGAAAAGTAAGGCAATTTCCATGTTGAACTCGATGATCCCAAACAGGTTCAGAGCGGCTGCAGCACGCCCAGGCTCAGCAGCGCCAGGACCAACAACCCCAAGGCAATCCGGTAATACACAAACGGCATGTAACCCCGGGTGGAGACGAACCGCAGAAACACCACGATGACGCCGTAACCCACCCCAAAGGCCACCACGGTGGCCAAGGCGGTGGGCCCAGGCGCGACCGTGCTGCCCGCCTGCCAACTGCGCAGCAATTGGTACCCTCCCGACGCCAGAACCGCCGGGATGGCCAGCAAAAACGAATATCGCGCGGCCGCCTCGCGGGTGTAGCCCATCAGCAAACCGGCCGTGATCGTACCCCCCGAGCGGGAAACACCCGGAATGAGCGCCATGGCCTGTGCAAAACCAAACAGCAAACCATCCCGCCAACTCAGTTGCGACAGTGGGCGCTGCTTCTGGCCCCAGCGATCAGCCAGCGCCAGCACCAAGGCGAACACGATCAGCATCGTCGCGGTGATGTAGAGATTGCGCAAGCTGCCCTCAATGGCGTCCTTGAACAGCAAGCCCAGCATCGCAATCGGCAACGTACCGATCAGGATCAACCAGCCCATCCGGGCGTCAGGGTCGCTGCGCGCACTGGACCGCACCCACGACGCGCCCCAGGCCTTGGCGATGCGCCAAATGTCATGGCGGAAGTACAGCAACACCGCCGCCTCGGTCCCGATCTGGGTGATCGCGGTGAACGCGGCCCCGGGGTCGCCCCCTGACGGCAACATGGGCCCGATGATGCGCAAATGCGCACTCGACGAAACGGGCAGAAACTCGGTCAACCCCTGAATGATGCCCAGAAAGGCCGCTTCCCACCAACCCATGGTGGCGCTCATGCGTTGAGGTCGGCCAAGCCGCCTACCCACGCCTGCGCGGGCAGACAACGTCCACGCCAGTCGGGCGCAGCCAAGACCTTCGCCTTGGAAGAAAAACGGTTTGAACTCGGGTTCATGTCGGATAAAAGTTAAAACGTCAAGAAACGCCAGCCACCACGCGGTGGCGCAAGTGCCAGAGACAGGCGAAAACAGCCCGCACTGGCCACCAGAAAGTCAGGCCGACCGAGGGGGTCTGTCGGGCAAGGCCAGAACAGGCAGTGGATAGGCCACCGGCCGCAAGGGCGTCCAGGCCGGTGTGGGGCCATGCGGCGTGACCGAGGCACTCAGGCGTTGCATGCCATCGGGAAGTTCGGGCAACTCGTCGCCCAGGGCGTGGTCCAAATCGGGAACCCCAACGCCTGACGGAGCACCCGCAGGCAGGGCATACTGCTCGTCTGCCGAGGCCACCACCGCTGGATGCGTCTCTGCCTGTTGCATCAGGGGACCGAATGCGAACCCCATCAAACCCAACAGGAAATGAACAGTGAAGATCGCGATGATCCATAGGCGCATGGTGATTTATTATAGGCTTGCACACCCAGGCCACCGCCGTGCTTGATCCCTTCGGACTCGCCGCCGGTCACAAGCTCGCCCTAGAATCCTCGGGCATGTGGACCCGTAGAACTCTTTTCGGCGCCGCCGCAGCCCTGGCAGGCGCTCCGGCTTTGGCGCAATCACGTCGCATTGGGCGGCTGGTGATCGTGGGCGGCGCGGAAGACCGCCTGCACGACAAGTACATCCTGCGGCACTTCGTGGAGCTGTGCGGTGGCACCACCGCCCGCCTGCGGGTGCTGAGTGCGGCCAGCGGTGACCCGGCTGCTGCCTGGGCCACCTACCAAAAGGCATTCAAGGAAATCGGGGTGACCGATTGCCTGCCAATTCCGGTGCCAGACCGGGACGCAGCCAACAGTGCCGCCGTGACCGACCTGATCCTCGAAGCCGATGGGATTTTCATTTCTGGCGGTGATCAACGCCGCTTCATGGAATTGATCTGGGAAACCGAGGCCTTCAAGGCGCTGCACGTGGCGTTTCACTTGCGGGGTTGCTGCCTGGGGGGCACCAGCGCTGGCGCGGCTGTGATGTCGCGCCACATGCTGGCGTCGGGCGAAGCCACCCGTCTGCCCGAAAAAGACGTGGCGGACCTGGACATTGGCCTGGGCTTCCTGGCCCATGGCATCGTGGACCAGCACTTTTCCGAAAGGGGCAGGCTCGGGCGTTTGCTGTCGGTGCTGGCGCGGCGCCCCCAGATGCTGGGGGTCGGGATCGACGAGGACACGGCCCTGGTGATCGAGCGTGACACGGCGATCGAAGTGATCGGCAGCGGCGCCGTGACCCTGGTGGACGGCAGGGGCATGAGCACCAACGTCAACCTGATCGAATCACGCCAACGGCTCGAAATGCTGGGGGTTCGGCTGCACCTGCTGCCCTCGGGGCACCGTTACAGCACCAACGGACTGGTGCAACGTGCCAAAGGCATGTCCACCACGCTGTCCGAAGCCATACAACTGCTCACCACGCCGGGGCCCATCCGAGGCTGAGCAACAACACCTTCCACCCTCGGCGAATGACGGCATGGCAACTGACCATGGCGATGCCGGCGATCACCAGCAAACTGCCCACCACAAAGTGCCGCTCCAGCGACTCGTGGAGCAACCAGGCCCCCAGTACCACGCCAAACAACGGGGTCAGGAAGGCAAACACCCCCAACTGCGACGCCAGGTAGCGGCGCAACAGCCAGCACCACGCCAAAAAACTGGCCAGGGACACCACGATGCTCTGAAACGACAGGTGGGCCACCAAGGTCCATGAAGGCGTGATGGTCCATTGCCCCAAGAATGCCGATGCCGGCAACAACAAAACGACCGCTCCCAGCAACTGATAGAGCAGCATTTCGGTGGCAGGTGCGCTGGACAAGCTGGAGCACCGGATCGTGACGGTGGTTGCTCCCCACGCCATGCCAGCCGCCAGCGCCAGGGCATCGCCCCACAGCGCCTGCTGCGCACCGCTCCGGTCGGCGGCCTGCAGCCCGCTCAAAAACGCCCAGGCCACGCCCCCAAACGCCAGTGCAATGCCCAACCACTGGACCACATTCAGCCGCTCTGCCTTCAGGCGCAGGTGCAAGCCCAGTGCCGCAAAAATGGGCGCGGTGTACAAAAACACAATCACATGAGACGCGTTGGTCAAGCGCAAAGCCTCGGCCGCGAGCAGGTATTCCAGGCCGAACAAGGCGCCCACGATGGCGCCGGGACCACGCCGCACGGGCGACAGCCGCTCACGCCGGCGCCACATCAACACGGCCACCAGCATGGCGGCGATCAGCGAGCGCACACCCACCATCAGCATGGGGCTGGCTTCGCTGGCTACGGCTTTGAGGGAGATTTGCTGCAACGCCCAAATCAGGCACAGCACCACCATCAAACCCATGGCCCGTGCGTCCACCGGGCCGGGCCCGGATGTGGCCGATGGGGCACGAAGGCTCAACCCAGGCGTGCTTGGCAAAGAAGTGGTCGTTGAAGTCATGGCCACCAGTTTGCCGATACCTTAAATTTTCGAAAAGCGGATAATTCAGAACACATTCATCCGAAAATCGAAATCATGCAGGATTTGCAGATCGACTGGCTCCAATGCTTCGTCGCGGCGGTGGACACCGGCACGCTGTCCGGTGCGGCGGTGGACATTCACCGCTCTCAATCGGCCGTCAGCATGAAAATCAAGAAGCTGGAAGCGGCCCTGGGTTGTTCGGTGTTGCACAGGGGGCCGCGGCTGCTGGAACTGACACCCCAGGGACGAACGCTGCTGGGTTATGCCCGGCGCATGCTCGACCTGCACGCTGAAGCCCAAGCGGTCCTCAAGAACGACGCGGTACAAGGACGAGTTCGGCTGGGCGTGCCCGACGACTACGCCAGCAAGTACCTCACCCCAGTGCTCAAGCGCTACGCCCCCCGCCATGGCGGCGTGGAAATTCACCTGGACTGCGAGCAGTCCACCTCGCTCATTCCCCGCGTGGCCAAGGGTGAACTGGACTTGGCACTGATCTCGCGCGACCACGCGCGGCGCGGCAAGCTGATGTTTCACGAGCCGATGGTGTGGGTTGGTTCGCCGCAGTTCAACGTCTGGGAACGCAACCCGCTGCCCATCGCGGTGTACGAAGAAAGCAGCCTGGGCCGGCGCAGTGCGATCAATGCACTGGCGCTGCAGGGGCGCCCGTACAAGGTGGTGTACAACAGCTCCAACTTGGCGGGCCAGATTGCGGCGGTGGAAAGTGGCCTGGCGATTGCCGCCCTCACCCAGTGCAGCGCGCCCTCGCACTTGCAGGTGCTGGGGCTGGAGCACGGGCTGGGTCCGCTGGAACCGATGCAGGTGGCGGTGTACCGCAGCGCGGCGTCCCAAGGCTCCAAAGCGGTGGACAGCCTGCACCAAATGCTGGTGCAAACCCTGCGGCAACCCGTCCTCTGAACGCCCCTGCAGTCACCCGGACCGGCCGTTGACAGGCCGGAGGACAATCGGATACTATGGTGAACATTCATTCACTTCAGTTGATGTTTCAACCCGATGTCCGACGAAAAGCACCTCAACGCCCTGCGGGTCTACTGGAAGGAGCACAAGGCGTTTCCGTCCATGGCCAAGCTCGCCGACGTGCTGGGGCTGGCCTCAGCGGGCGGGGTGTTCAAAGTCGTCGGCCGCCTGGTGGACGCAGGTTTTCTGGAACGGCTGGACGGGCGCATCGCCCCCACACGGGATTTTTTTGCGCTGCCGGTGCTGGGCCGGGTGCGGGCGGGCCTGCCCCAAATGGAAGACCAGTCCGCCGGGCTTGAAGTCCTCGGCGTGGAAGACTACCTGATCCGCCACCCCGAGCGAACCGTCTTTTGCCGGGTGCGCGGCGACTCGATGAAAGACGCGGGCATGCTGGACGGTGACATGGTCATCGTCGAACGCAACCGCCCCACCAAAGCGGGCGACATCGTGGTTGCCCTGGTGGACAACGAGGTGACGGTCAAGTACCTCTACCCCCTCAAAACCTCAGGCGGCTGGGTGCTCAAACCCGCCAACCCGGACTACCCCGACATCATCGCGCACCAGTCGCTGGAAGTGCTGGGCGTGGTGGTGGGCGTGTTTCGTCGCCACGACTGAAGGCCACATTCATAACAACACCACCGTTGGAGAACACCATGAGCTTGAAAGCTTTGATCCGCAGACTGACTGGCAAAGGCGGCGCCCTGAACCGCGCCACCACCGTGCGCGACGTGTGTCGCCTGAACGCGATCGCGATCGCAGCACAGGTCTCGGTGTACGAACTGGACTGAAGGAGGGCTGCTCTCCATGGCTCACCGGCGCCGGAATGTCCAGGGTGGCTCCGGTGCGTCACAGGCCCACAGCCCCGCCCGCCTCGCCCGGGCTTGCCGTTCCGCGTTGGCATAAGCGGCCCTGGCGGCCTTGGTTTGTTCTCGGGCGTAGGCCTGGTAATGCCAGGTATGCCCCGCTGCTACCAACTGCAGCCCCACCTCCCCTGCACTGCGGTGCACCCTGGCCACGGTTCGACCATAGCGGTCGGTCTTGCGGGGCTCAATCAGCACATGCCGAGTCCCCACCCACGCAGCCAGCGCATCGCGGGCAGCGGGCCCACCGCATTGCCGCAGTTCCGGCGCATCCACACCTTCCAACCGAACCGATACCTTTCGACCAGCAGCATCCTCCACCCGCAAGGTGTCGCCATCGGTCACGGCCAGCACACGCCCCACCCACCAGTCGGCTTTGGGACTGCCCGCCCAGCCCGCTGAAGCCACCAGCCACACAAACCCCGTCAGCAGCAGCCGGCGCACATCCTTCTTGGCACACATCACAACTGGGGCCGAAGTTCGCGGGCAGCGTCCTGCAACAAAGGCAAGAGTTCGCGCTGAATGGCGCCGGACTGCAGGCGCTGTGGCGACACCACCGCGTTGAGCGCAGCCACCGTCACCCCGCTCATGTTGCGCAACGGCACTGCCACCGCGTGCACACCCAGCTCGTGCTCCTCACTGGCGATGCAGTGGTCCGCCTGCCGCACCTGGGTCAGCAGCTCGCGCAGTGAGCGGGGTTCGGTGGTGGTGTAAGGCGTCAAACGGGGCAGATCGCGGTCTTTCAGCCACGCGGCCAATTCGGTGCGGGGCAAGGCCGCCAACAACACCCGCCCAGTGGACGTCGCATGGGCGGGCAAACGAGCGCCCAAATGCAGCCCATGGGCCAGCAAGCGGGTAGCCCGCAAGGCGTTGCCCCCAGGCACGCCCAGCGAGGACGCACTCCACTCCTCCCCGCTCAGCGCGGCCAGCGACATGCTGCGCGCCACGATCACCACCGCGTCCCCTTCCAGCACCGCCACCGAAAAGGCGTCCCGCGCCAGCGCCGCCAGGCGGTTCAATACCGGCTGCACCGTGCGCGGCAGCCGGGCGCTGGCCAGGTAGCTGCCCGAAAAGCGCAACACCTTGGGCGACAACCAGTAGTAGCTGCCGTCCGTTTCCAGGTAGCCCAGGTGGGCCAGCGTCAGCAAATGGCGCCGTGCCGCTGCGCGGGTGATCCCGGCGCGCTGGGCCGCCAGCGTCGCGTTCAAACGCTGGCGCTCGGTGTCAAAACTCTCAAGCACCGCCATGCCCTTGGCCATGCCTTCGATGAAATCGGCTTTCTCAATCGCCATTGCCCCGTCCTTTCCCAGGGTGCCACCCCAACCATTGCGCGGTGATCGCACACCGGTTTCGATCATCGCACAAATCCAGCGCCCCCCACTCCCCACGTGAAGCCCTCAGGCCTAGCATTCACCGTGTCAGAACCCCATCCTCCAGGAGATACCGAATGCGTACCCAAGTTGCCATCGTTGGCGCCGGCCCGTCCGGCTTGTTGCTCGGCCAATTGCTGGCCAAAGCCGGCATTGATGCCGTCATCCTCGAACGCCAGACCCCCGACTACGTGTTGGGACGCATCCGCGCGGGCATACTGGAACAGGTCTGCATCGACCTGATGGACGAGGCCGGTGTGGGCCAGCGCATGCACAAGGAAGGCCTGGTGCACGGCGGCTTTGACATGCTCTACGGCGGGCAGCGCCACCGGGTGAACCTGAACCAATGGACCGGCGGCAAGAACGTGATGGTCTATGGTCAGACCGAACTGACCCGCGACCTGATGGACGCGCGCAGCGCCGCCGGCCTGATCACGGTGTACGAAGCCACCAACGTGCAGGTGCACGACTTTGACACCAAACACCCCCGCGTCACCTACGAAAAGGACGGCCAATCACACGAAATCCAGTGCGATTTCATTGCCGGCTGCGACGGCTTCCACGGCGTGTGCCGCGCCAGCGCGCCGCGCAACGCCATCAAGGAATTCGAAAAGGTGTACCCCTTCGGCTGGCTGGGCCTGCTGTCCGACACCCCCCCGGTGCACGACGAGCTGATCTACGTGAACCACTCGCGCGGCTTCAGCCTGTGCTCACAGCGCAGCCACACCCGCAGCCGCTACTACCTGCAGGTGCCGCTGACCGACAAGATCGACCAGTGGACCGACGACGCTTTCTGGCAGGAATTGCGCTTGCGACTGGACGAAGAAGCCAACGACAAGCTGGTGACCGGCCCTTCCATTGAAAAAAGCATCGCACCGCTGCGCAGCTTCGTGACCGAGCCGCTGCGTTTTGGCCGCATGTTCCTGGCGGGCGACGCGGGCCACATCGTGCCACCCACCGGCGCCAAAGGCCTGAACCTGGCAGCCACCGACGTGAAGTACCTGTTCAATGGCCTCCGCGAGTTTTATCAGGACCAATCCGAGGCGGGCATCGACCGCTACTCTGAGCTGGCGTTGGCCCGCATTTGGCGTGCCGAGCGATTCAGTTGGTGGTTCACCCAGTTGATGCACCGCTTCCCGGAAGACAGTGGCATTACCCACAAATTCCAGTTGGCCGAACTGGACTACCTGATGAACTCCGAGGCCGGCCTGCGCACCATCGCCGAAAACTACGTCGGCCTGCCTCTGGACTTCGGCCAATACGGGCTGCTGAAGTCTTGATCATCGCCGTACAGCACGGACGCTGCGGGCTAACTACCACCTCACCCGGCCAAGACGCCGGGTTTTTTTGTGCCTGCGCGACTCTCAAGTGGAGAAGGCCAGAGGCGAAACGATGGCCGATTGGGGCAATCGTCGTCTCACATCCGCTCTTACATCGGTGTGGACCCAGAAAGCAAAAAGCCCGGCGAACCGGGCTAAGTGCTTGATTTACTTGGGGTGGCTGATGGGACTCGAAACTAGGACGGGGGGTATCACGGGGGTTCGCGGGGTACACCTTGCGAGCGACTCCCTGGGGAGATGCCCCCTTGGTACCCGCTGATTCCCCGGAATCGCCCCCGGAATCGCCCCCAGATTCATGGTCTCTTTACGTCTCTCCACAGGTACAGGCACAGCCTGATCTCGTCCGGGAGCAGCAATACTGCGAGCCAGGGCTCTCAGCGTGCGAACAAATCACGCAGCCGCTCGAATGGTAGACCAGTCTCAGCGGCGCGGCGCACCTTCCTTGCGATCACCTGGTCCAGTGGGATCTCACGATCAAGGGCGTCAAACAGGTCAAGCCCATCCATGCAAATCACACGCTTGGCTTTCCCGAAAGCGGTTAATCCGTCAGCGGTGAATCCACTGTTGCTTATGAAGAGGCCGCGAGCCCACGCCGCCTTCTGCTCCACCTTCCCATGAAACGCATGAAGATCAGCCGCACCGGTCTGAGCCGAATGCCACTTGGCCTCGACTAGGTAGGTCTCCCCGTGCAACTGGAAGCTGCCGTCGATCTGTTCACCTCTAAGTCGAAAGGGTTCGCGGGCAGCCATGCCGAAAACATTGAAGGCTTCGGTCAGCCACCCCTCAAATGCGTAGCCTCGTGCCTGTGGCTCGAAGCTTGAGAGATCGATGAGCTTTTGTTTTAGGGACGTTATCTTGGGACGGTCGAACGCAGGCTTGGGAGGCTCGGCCGGCGCTGACGGAGCGTCCGGCTTCCCCTGCATTCGGTTCAACAGCGAGAGGAAACGCCCCTCCGCGTTGACTACCCATTCCTCCCGGCCACGGCTCTTCCGTATCGTTTCACGGTAGTCCCACAAGGCCTTCAGCGTCCTGACCGCGGTAGGCATGTCAACCTTGTTCAGGAAGCAACGCAGACGCTTCGCCTTGGAGGTCCCAAGATCCCGGTAGGCGGCATCGTCGATGTCGAGGTTGAGCTCCTCGGCGAAGAAGGACGACATGGTCCGATCCGAAAAGTCGAGCACGTAGCCGCCTCCCATCTCAAAGAGGTCGTCCACGAGCTGCATGTCGAGCGTTCGGATGTTTGCCATCGTTTTGGCCAGCCTGGATCAGCTCAACAATGCATTGAAGGTTGCAAACACCCTCTCAGCCCTTTCCAGAGTAGCAAGGACGCCAGGCGAGTCTCCATCAAGGATTTGAGGGTTGTCCAAGAGCCATCGCGCAGGTCCGAAATGATCAAATTCGGCGACCTCAGGCGGCATGAGCTTGAAAAGTGCCTCTGCCTTTTTGACGATGCGCTCAGTCTCGGACGCCGCGAGCAGTGCATCCTTGTCGATTTCTCTTCCTACGGGTGGCTTGTAGGCGCCATTGAGGATTTGGGCAAACAACTCCGCGTCGAAGATGTCCTCCACATCAGCCTCCTGTTGCCCGACAAAGTCGGCAGCCGTGAAGAATCGACCAGCCTTAAGAATTTGCTCCTTCTTCACCGCCTCGATCTTCTTCTTATCCGAGTTAGCAACATCAGAGAGCACTGCGATGTCGATGTGGTTGCCGCCAAATAGTCGAACAAAAGGAGCGATCCTGTCGATACCTCCCGATGGGCATAGGGTCCATCGACGATCTATCCCTTCGCGACCACGCTTTCTCAGCGCCTGAGACAAGGTTTGCAAGTAGAGGATGTCGGACGGTCCCTCAACCAACCAGGTGTGAGCTCCAATGAACATGGACTGCGTCACTTCGTAGCCCAACGCACCTTGCAGCGGGAACAGCGTGTCGTCGCTCACCTCAAGAACATCGGAGTGAATCTTCGTACCTTTGAGATCTGCCCGCCCGGTCTTCGAGTTGTAGTGAATGACATCCTCGACGATGCGTACATCATTCAGGCGATCCATCGGGACCATGAAAGGCGAATGAGTTGTGAAGATCACCTGATGATCGGGCAAGAGGCGCTCGACGATGTAGCGCAGCAGGTCGCCTTGAGCTTTACCGTGCAATGTCAGACCAGGTTCATCCAACAAGATGATCGCGTTGCTCTCAGTTTTCTTGAGCTGCTTGAACTGAGCAAGGAACGAAAAAAACCACACGAAGCCAGCACTCCGCTCTGAAAGCGGCAAAGTCGCCTTGTGGTTCGTGTTGCGGATCCGGATGTCAGCGACAACACCGGAGTTGAACGGCGAAGGATCGCTTGGCTTGCCCGAATCAATCTCAATGACCACTTCAAGCGCATTGTTCTGCGTCCAGAACCGGAAGATTTCTTCGGTGATTTCATTGCTCGCTGCCTCGCACTTAGCTTTGAGCGCTTCTCGCCTATCCGCCGCGATAAGCTCTTCAAGAGTCGTTCCCGCGTATTCCAAGAACGACAAGAAAATCTTGTCGCCGATCTCAACCTTACCGTTTTGACGGTCCTGCTGCAGTTTGTTGAGCGACACCATTCCAGACATGCGCTCGAAGTGCGACGTGAAGAAGAATCGAGGCTGTCTTGAGGCTAGTAAATCGATCACACCCAGACTGAACTTCGACTCACGGCACTTTTTGATCTCTTGAAGTAAGGCTTCCTGCTTGGCAGAACGCTCCGCCAAGGCGGACAGCGCCTTGGCTGCCGACGGGCCGTTAACGACACCGTGCAGCACGTTTCGCTCTGTGGCGTCGAGAGCATGCTTGCTCGCAAGATTCTCCAAGCACTTGGCATCATCAACGTCAATCTCCCAGATCCGCTTGTCATCTTGGTATCTGAAACCGTAGTGGACTTGGAAGATTTCGCTCTTGATCGCACCTGGCCCGAAGCGCTGCTCGACCACCGCGATATCTGCAGCGTCGAGTTTCCACCAGGTTCGAACCACCTCCGCGCTGCCATTGGGATGGCGGTCATCGAAGCGAGTCGAAAATCGCCGCGGATAGTCGATGGTCTCGTCGATCTCAAAGTTTTGCGATGTAGATGGACGCAGTGATCGAAGGGCGCTCAGGATCGCAGTCTTGCCCGCCTCGTTCTTCCCGACCAAGCAGGTTAGATCACCAATGTCGAACTCGCCGCTATCCTCGACGGAGCGGTAGTTTTGCACTCGAGCCCTAATTAACTTCATGTTCTTCCTCCTTGGACGGTGGCTTTACCCGGTTATCGATATCTCGTGAACTCAGTTATTTACCGCGACGATCGCGCATGAACGGTGGTCGTAGCGGTAGCGCAAGATGGTCCCGTCGACGATCAACGGGATGGCCTGCTCGATCACGGACAGAGGCAGCAAGAACCACTCTCGGGGCTTGACCGCCCTACCGAACCGGTCTTGGATCTCGATGTCCAGTCGTGCATGGTCGAAGAAGTGATGCACTAGGCGCTCGAAGGCGTTGGCGTTAAGGTTTACAGCTTGATAAGACATCACCGGCTTCACCGGAGCCATCAAGAACGTCGGGTCCTCTTCGGCTCCTCTCAGCCGTGCCTCGAGCGAGCCGGTAGTGAAGCCAATCTTGAAAAGGCTGCCATCGAGCCTAGCGATTTCGGGGAGCGTCGAGAGGCTTCGCACGACGTAGATCAAGCCCGTAACTCGGTCCTGCGGGGACTTAGCCTGGGTCTGCGCGATGGGGGCGGAGCCAAACAGTGGCCCGGGGTTAGGGTCGGAAATTCGGCGTCCGTTGGGATCCTTGTAGAGCTCGGTGGCGAGCGAGCGCAGCAGGTTCTGGCCTTCGGTGCCGTTGTCGAAGATGAGGCGCAGCCTGGCGTTGCGCTTGCCGTTTCGAACGTGCGGGTCGCGCACCTCCGCCACGTAGACCATCACCCCGTTGAGGATGAAGAAGCTCCCGGCCTCGATCTCCTGCTCGTTGGCGAAGCGCATGCTGCGGCGGACGCCCGAGGTGAGCTCGGAGGCGGCCTTGTCGAAGATCGGCTTGAACTGGTCGAAGTCCTTGCACGGGACGCGCTCGGAGACCATCTCGGGCTTGGCCGGAGCCGCCTTGGCGTGGACCAAGTCGAAGATGCCCTCGTTGGGGTCGTCAAGCAGCGGGTCGCCGCTGTCGAGGATGTCGTCCAGCGACGCCGGAGGCGGCTTGTCCTCGAAGGTTGCGAGCAATCCATGGCGGTCGAGGCTTACGACGGCCGCCCGCAGCGTCGGATCCTCGGCGTAGGCCCGCAGCCGCGCCTGGTAGGAGCGCTCCATCACGCCGATCTTGCGTCCTTCGGGGCCTTGGCCCGGCGCGAACCCGTTGCGATCGACGAAGACGTTGATTTCCTCGAATTGGGCTCGGGCGCGAGCGTCCGCGTCGGAGGCTTTGGATGCCTTCGGCTTGACCCGTAGCAGCTCGGAATCGCCCTCCTCCGAGAGCAGCTCGTCGAGCGTCTTCTTGGCCGCCATCGTCAGCCGGCCTCCGCCATGCGCTTGCGCTTGGCCTCCCGTATCCACGCCAGGGCTTCGGCCATGCGGCGCTCCATGGGGCTCGCGGAGTTGAGGTTGGGCTCGTGGCCGCGCTCCGTCGTGAAGGCCTTGATCCTGGGGAAGAGCGCCACGGCTTCATCCTCGGTCATGGCGATCTTAGTCGCGGCGATCGCGCCGTGGATGGTGCGCAACACGTCCGCCGTCACCGACTTCGACAGGATCTCATAGGCCCGCTGGAACGGGTTGATGCTGTCGATGAGGTCGATGCTCAGGTCGTCGAGATTGACGAGCTTGGCCGCCATCTTGATGAACTTGGAGCCACCTCGGGCTTCGGGGTCCAGGGCGGACGGATCGACTTCGATCTGCGGACTCTTGAATGCCCCGCCGGCCACCACCGCCTGGCGCACTTCCTCGACTTCGTCGTCGCTCAGGTCGGGATACTTGGTCTGGATCACCCGTGGGATGTAGACCTGGCTGACGACCTCGGGCGCGTATTCGTCCGGGCTCAGCGAAGCCCGCAGGATCGACTCGTCCTGGAAGATGGCCGCCGTCAGGTCGGCGAGGTCCGTTTCGATGATCTGGCGCGAACGCTCGGTCGAAGGCTCCTTGAAGCCGTGGATCGCGATGGTGGGCGAGCCGTCCTTGTCGAAGACGATGTCGGACTCGCGACGGCTGCCGTCGATCTCGTCGCCTCCCTCCTTGGACCGGAACTTGAAGTTCGGGGCCAGCACCTGCTCCATAAGCAGAGAGCAAGCGATCGCCTTTAGCATGTTGTTGACCGCATCCACCACCCGGTCCTCGGACGCGTCGGGCTCAGCGATGAGGTTGGTGAACTGGGCGTGGGACTTGCCTGGCGCGTCGCGCGTGGCACGCCCGATGATCTGGATGATCTCGGTGAGCGAGCCGCGGTAGCCGACCGTGAGGGCGTGCTCGCACCACACCCAATCGAAGCCCTCCTTGGCCATACCCAAGGCGATGATGATGTCGACGTCGTCTCGGCTCTTGATGTCGCGAAGCGACGCCATCACCTTCTCGCGCTCGGGGCCGTCGTCAACCAGATCCGCCACGATGAGCTTGGATCCGTCAGGCCTCACGACCGTGTCGAAGCCGGTCTTGGGGTCGCGCCCCGCCACGCGCCCCAGATGGTCAAGGATGCGGTCCACCTCGCCGTATTTGCCTTCGCCCGTCGCCTCGGCAGAGCGCACGCTCGGGATGTGGACGATGGTCTTTTTTGAGGGGTTCAGTACCTCGTTGATGGCATCGATGTATCGGCCCCTGTAAAAGTGGTAGCCGATCCCCAAGGTCTTCAAGTCCTTGTAGCCGTTGAGCTGCTCGTAGTACGTGTAGGTCACGCGGTTGAAGCGCGCCTCGTCTTCGGGACGAAGCACCGGGGCGGCGTCCCCCCGGAAGTAGCTTCCGGTCATGGCCACGATGTGGGCCTTGTCGCGCTCGACCAAGGCGCGCACCAGCTCGCCCAGCCGGCTCTCCTCGTCGGCGGAGGCGTGGTGGAACTCGTCGATCGCCAAAAGGCAGTTATCAAAGGCGGCCGCCCCGAGCTGCTCGAAAGCGAAGCGCAGCGTCGCGTGGGTGCAGACCAGCGCCTTGGCCGATCCTTGCATGAAGTCGGCGAACGCCTTGGTCTTTTGCGCTCCGCCCGAGGAAGTGAGGTTCCACTCCGGGTCCACCACCCAGTCGGCGAAGAAACCGTCCTTGGACAGTGGCGTCGTCCGGAAGGAGGACCCGATCGAGCGCTCGGGCACCGCAACGATTGCTTTGCGCACGCCCTGGTTGGCGAGCTTGTCAAGCGCGATGAACATGAGGGCGCGCGACTTGCCCGAGGCGGGAGGTGCCTTGACCAAGAGGTATTGGGATCCGCGCTCGTCGAAGGCCCGCGCCTGCATGGTACGCATGCCCATCGAGTCGACGGACTGGCTGGCCCCTGTTTGGCCGTAGGTGATTTTGACGAAGTCGGTCATCGCGCTCCCTTTAATGCGAGCTCTCGCGAGGAGCCCGGCTTTTGCTTTCGTTTCAAGACGACATATTGCTTGAACAGGTATTCAAGCCTTTCCGTGTCGTTTCGGAACGGCCGTCCGATGCAGATACGCTCAAGGGTGTCGTCGAGCGCCCGGTGGGCGGCCAAAAGTTCCGGCGGCATGTCCTTGGGGTCGTAGAGCTCCCCGATCGTCTTGCCAGGATGGGCCTCTCGCGCGGCGATGATTGCCCATGCGTGCTCCTCAAGCTCTTGCTTTTGATCTGTTGAAAGCGAGGGAACCGGAAAGGTGTGGTAGCCCATAGTGTTGGAATAGCGGATGCGCGTCTCAAGTCCACCGCAGACAGTCGACACCCACACCGCGTGAAGCTTGGTCGACAGCAGAGCCATGATGTAGGGCTCGGCGTCGTAGATCGCGAACGTCGCGTTGCTGAGGATCGAGTCTTCGCCTGAGGCGAAGCCGATGGTGAAGTATTCGCGGTCTTCGGAGAAATGGATCGGCACCAAGACGGCGTCGGATCCGTAGTCTTGGATCTGCCGGAAGCGGTGTGGCCAAGCCGCGTACTCGCGCGTCGTTGGCGCGGGTGAGGCCAGGCGGAAGGCGGTAACGGCGTCGAGGCGAGCCTTGATGGGAGGGAGCGCAGCGGCCTCCTTGGCTTCCTCGTCGCGGATCCAAAGGCAGTAGCGCTCGATGCCCTTGATGAACTCCTGCGTGCCGAAGTAGCGTCTGACGAACTTCGCCGCTTCAGGGTACTTCTCCAAAAGCTCCGCCCGTTCTTCTGGCCCCAAGATCAAATTGCCATCGTCGGTGGGCATGTTGCCCTTGTCCATCTTGGGCAGTCCGTTGATGGGTCGCGACTCCTTTACAACGATGGTGTCGTCCATCTCGATTAAGTAAGGGCTGATGTTGCGCACCGTGCGCGCCAGGTCGGCGGAGTAGAGGATCTTCTTAGCCGGGCTTCTCGGTCGAATACCGACAATCACGCATGTCACGCCAGCTACGGCCGAGGCGTTGTTACGCCACTTGAACGACTGGTGCGCGAAGCCAATTTCCATCCCGCGCTGAAAGACCAAGGGCCAGAGCATGGCTACCATCTCGCCTTGACATAGTGAGTTTGTGGCGACAAAGGCGCATTGCGCTCCGGTACTGCTCGAGTAGTCCGCCGCTTTCAGATACCAAGCGGCCACGTAGTCCAAATTGCGGTAGTTGTTGGTGACGCCTGAAAAAATCAGATCCATGTCCGACTTCTGCGACTCGTCTTGGTTGGAGCTTCCCAGATAAGGAGGATTGCCCACCACGTAGGTTTCCGTACCCTCTTTGGGAGGGCACACCTTCAGCCAGTTCTGGCGCAGGGCGTTGCCGTGGACGATGGTGCCGCTCTCGCGCAAGGGTAAGGCCGGAGGAGCAGTGCCGAACTGCTCCTTGAACTGTTCGTTCATCTGGTATTCGGCAATCCACAGCGAGAGCTTGGCCGTCTCCGTAGCGAAGTCCGCCAGCTCGATGCCGTAGAACTGGCCCAGGTGGATGCCGGTCATCGGCATGGCCGACGTGCCGAGCTCTTTGAGTCGCATGAAGATGCGACTCTCGATCTTGCGCAGCTCGCGGTAGGCGATGATCAAGAAGTTACCGGAGCCGCACGCCGGGTCGAAGACGCGGATGCGGCCCAGTCGGGCCAGGAGCTTGTTGAGCTTGGCTTCGCTGTCACGCGCGGCGTCGAACTCCTCTTCAAGCGAAAGCAGGAAGAGCGGTTGCAGGGCCTTCATGATGTTGGGCACCGACGTGTAGTGCATGCCCATGTCGCCGCGCATGCCAGGCTCGACTACGGCCTGGATCATCGAGCCGAATATGTCCGGGTTGATCGATGACCACTTCAACTCCCCGCAGCTCTTGAGCAGGCGCCGCGCCCTGCGCGAAAAGGTGGGGATGATCGCCTCCTCCTTGAAGAGGCCGCCATTGACGTAAGGGAAGCGCCGCGCGAAGTCTGGCAGCTCGCCCCGGCTGCTCTCCGGCAGGCTGAGCGCCTTGAAGATCTTCGATAGCGTAGACGCGCAGTCGCCGCCATCTTCGGCGGTGTAGGTCATAGCCGCTTGGGTGAACTGCCCGCGCTCAAAGATCGAGGTGTCTTCCGCGAAGAAGCAGAAGAGCAGCCGCGTCATGAAGAGATTTAGCGGGTGGGTCTTTTCATGCGCGCGCCACCCGGGGTTCGCTTCGAGGATGGCGTCGTAGAGCTGGGCCAAACGTCCGGTGGCCTTGATGTCGGCCTGGCTTTCGGCCACCCCTTCGTAGCGCTCAATGCCCGCGAGCGGCAGAAAGAAGTCGAACGCGTCGTTGAGGCGGGCGTATTCGGTGTCGAGAACCGCCCCGGTTTTGGTGTCGCGCGCAAGCGCTTCCCGCCCGTCGACGCACATCAAGATCCTAGGCGCGTCCTTCTTGCCCATCCAAGCGGCCGCCATCGCTTCGATACCGCGCCCGGCCGCTCCCGCCCTTTCCGAGCGGTAGAGCAGCTTCTTCTTCCAGTGGACTTCGCCGGGCTCGCCGAGCAAGTCCGGGCTGCCGGCTTGGCGCAGCTTGGTGATCGTCGCCTTGGGCGCGTCGTAGGCCGCCAAGAAGGCGAAAGGGAACTCCGCCGGCTCAAACGGCTTTTCCACGATGTCCCTCAGCGAGGATTCAATTTCAGCGATGTTCATGCGATCCCTTCTGCGCCTCGCCGGCTTCTTACGCCAGGCGCTCGGGCTTCCCCATAGCCTGGAGCCAGAGCTGCGCTCTCAACCCCGTAAAGAGTCTCCGCGTTACGCAGCCAAAGATGATGCGATTTCGGATCAAGTCGGTGGTCCGGGCTCGCGTCCACGCTCCAACGGCGCAAGACATAGCCAGCCAAGGCGGCGCGAGCTTTCAGCATCAACACACCGCCAGTCATACCGTAGTCAGCCTCGATCCCCTTGGGATGGGCCACCCCAGGATGCGGCACAAGCTCCATCTCCACCATCCTGGCCCACTGCTCGTCGGCCGCGAGCAGCTCCGATTCTTCGGCTTGGTCCGGCAGCTCCTGAACCTTCGAAATACGGGTGAGTACGAAGTCTCGGAAACACCGGCGGTCACGATCGAAAGCGCGGAGGTGCCAGCGCAACCCGTTGTCCGCCAACGCCACTGGCACGACCTCGCGACGCTTCACGCCCGACGTGAGCGACACGTAGCTCATGAGGACAACACGCCTCGCGCACATGCTGCGAGTCACTGCCGCAAGAACCTTCAGATCTGGCTTGTTGAGCTGACCAGGACCTTCGCAGGGCGCGGCCTGTTTCAGGCCAAGGTCAAGCCCATCGCCAAATCCTTGCAGAAGCCATGCAAGAACACGGTCCGGGTTGAAATCGAAAACGGGACTGAACGAGACCGTGGGCCGGTAGCAGCGACTGGCCGGGTCGTATTCGAGGTTGTTCGGAGCGATCGCCCTATAGAGGGCCAGGTCACGCGAAGAAGCCGCGGGCTTGATGCCAAAGCGCGCCTCGATGTCAGAGCGCCTTAGCTCGCCTGTGAAGAACGCGCGCAACTCAAGGAACGCGAGTCGTTCGCGCTGCGCTTGCGAAACATCAAGTGGCGCCGCCAAGTGGCCCTTCCTCGAGCCACTGGCTCGTGTTGATTGAAGACTTTCAACCTTCCACGAAAGAGGATACCACGATCATCATTTTGATGACCATCCCAGGGTGCCACGATTCCACCACTGACAGATCAGCGAAAAAATCTATGCGCTCTTCTGCTTCGCCGGGCGAGTCCCTAAGTTTATTTCTGACTGTCGCAGCTGGGGCAGAACATAAGGATGTTGATTCTGTGAAGCAAGCAACCTCAATGCTTCCGCAGCACACTGCCAGCAAGTGACATCTCGACAGGTCGAATCACCATACACACCCTTCTTTCCACACAAAGTCTTTGTGAAGTAGGCCGGAGCGAAATGGACTCTCCCGAAATCCCCCTCCAAACGTTCTATCGATTTATCGCTCTCACGCATGAATTCGAAAACTCGCTTGGTGAACCCCCTGATCGCCTCTCCGTAAGGCCCGGCAATTTCTGGGGATCCAAGCTTCAGGATCAGGTGCTGAAAATCCTCAATCACTGGCTGCTTTAAGGGTCGCTGTAGTTTCTCGATCTGATTGGTGACAAGATTGCATCGCCCCCACCAACGGCATTTGATGATGACGCCGTATTTGCCACACGTTTCCTCCATTTTGCGGATCCGTGATTGGCAAAAATCGTGGGGAAGCTCCAATGGCTTAAAAACCTCAAGCATTTGGACCTCCCTGACTGACAGGCGCTGCACTATCGCCTTCGTCCAGCCCGAATGCCTTTCGATCTTGCGGGCGATCCAGCCGCGTCTTAATCTCATCCACCAAGTCGGGATGATTTGCCATAAGCCAGGTGCCCAGAATGATGGCCTGGCGCGTGCGCAAACGGCGTTGCTCCACGGTTACGCGCGCCACGAGCTGAGACCGACGCGACTTCAGCATTTCTAGCTGTCGGTCAATGGCAGCGATTCGCTCTGATTGCATTTTTACCTCCCTGAATATGCTGTTTTTTCATACAGTATATGGAGTGAATTTGTATTCGGGGCGCCTCTTTTCCATTTCCGCCCACAATTTTTTGAGCCTATGGCCTGCGGCGGGAATGGCGCACTTAGAGTATTCACGCCAAGGCGTGAATACCGTGCGGTCGGGGCGGTGCCCCGACACCCCAGGGAGACTCCTATGGCCATCTACCACCTGTCCGCCAAGCCGCCAATTTCGCGGTCGGTCGGGCGATCTGCGGTCGCTGCTGCGGCCTACCGCGCTGGTCAACGCATCGTGGACGAGCGCACTGGCGACGTGCACGACTACTCCAAGAAGCGCGGCGTCCTGAGCGCATCCGTAGTGCTGCCAGGGGGTGGGCAACACGGCGACCGAATGGCCTTCTGGAATGCTGTCGAGCAGCATCACAAACGAAAAGATGCTGTTCTGGCCAGGGAGGTCGTGGTTGCACTCCCTGCGGAACTTCCGACTGGGGCGGCGGAAGGCTTGGCGCTGCAACTGGCCCAGGAGATTGCCGACCGATATCAAGTCGCAGTTGACTGCGCCGTGCATCTGCCCTCATCCAGGGCGGGGGACGAGCGCAACGTGCATGCCCATCTCCTGATGACAGCCTGCCACGTCGAAGCGGACGGTACCTTAGGCAAAAAGGCGGTCGAGCTGGATCCGATCCACTGCAAGCGGACGGGTATCCAGGACTCCGTTTCATGGCTTCGCCCACGATGGTCAGAGATGGTGAATGCCAAGCTCTCCGAGCAAGGCTCCCAATCGCGCGTTACCCATTTGAGCAACAGGGCTCAGGGCAAGCACGAACTGCCGACCATCCACGTTGGTGTCGGTACTGGTTCCGGCGCCCGCCGCGCTCTGAATGCGCTTCGCAAATCATTGAACGACGAGCTGCGCCAAGTCGCGGTGGCAATATCAAGGCTGCTGGATGAGCGAACAATTCTTGCCCGACTTCTGGAAAGGCTTGGACCGAAGGTGTCAGGGTCATCGCGCGCGATCAAGCCATCGTGAGACCCATACCGCCCTTCTGTCAGAAACGCAAATTTCTGCATGGCGTGAGTACGACATCCATGTTCGACACATAGGATGCTTCCCGCTACGATTTGAATCCATGAGTCGCACTCGCAGCGCATCCCAATTCAGGCAGAGCCATACCCGGCGCTGTGAGCAGGTGCGGGTTCTCGAACACAGCCCCAACTCTCACTCGATACGACCCTGAGCTGATTCCCGCATGCAGGTGGGCGCCTTCGAATGAGGCAGTCCCATCCAATCGAAATTAGCTTCAGGGGATTCTCGTGTCGTCTTTCCTCGACTCTTTCGCTGTCTGCCTCGGTGCAGTCAGCGCACTTCGCGCAGTGGTTTGCGCTGAGGGCGTAATGCCCTCGCTTCAGATGGCGCCTGTGCCGTGCAGTCAAAGTTGGCAGCAGCACGCATTAAGCATTGCATCCGGACTATTCACCGCGACCTACGCGATCGCTGGCGGTTCCCGAGAGGTGCTCATTGCGAACGTCCTAATCCTCACTGCAGGGGCTGTTATCCCGCTTTGCCGTGATTTCCAGGTCGGGGGAGCTGTGCGATGAAGCTCCACGTTCGTTGGTATCCAAACCTCGCAGTGGCGGCTCCAGAAGACGACGATCCGGCCGTACAGGAAGCGTTCGAAATGCTTGCTGCGAACATCGCGCGCGGCCTGGTTAGTTCCCGTGGTGACTCTCTGGCGATCTCTCTCGTTCGTGGCAAAACTTGGCTGGGAGCCAGGATCCACTGCAACCCGTCCTTGTGCAAACGAGAGCGACGAGAGGTTCGCAAATTGGTTGACGGACTGTCGTTTCTCTTCCCGTGGATTCCGTCCAATCAACGCCCAAAGGAAGAGTCCGGACATGAGGAGGGGCCTCTGCCACTCGAGGACGCTATTCACGCACTCCTCGAGGATGACATCGCACACCAGGAAGTCCAGATTTTCGACCCGAGCCTCACCGAAGTCGCCGCGGCTGTACAGCAGCTCTCGGTGGACAGCGACTCGAAGATGAAAGTGCAGTCCGCGCTCAAGAAGTTGCTGGCGCACGGAACCGCAAGGCCCCGCAGTCAACCCATTCCGAATTGGGAGCGCCATCTGACCGCCCTTGAGGAGGAGTTCCCGGGCTTTTCAGAGGTGATCCGACGAGTCGTCCGTCCTCATCTGGCTCTGATTGCCGCGGGTGCTAAACGTGCGCGCCAGCCGCCAGTGCTCTTGGTGGGACCTCCGGGAGTTGGCAAGTCCATGTTCGCGCGCCGCTTGGCCCAGTTACTGGGAGCGGAACCACTTTCGGTGGACATGGCCAGTGCAACCAACAACGCGACCCTCGCCGGGTCCAGCACCTTTTGGGCTAACTCTCAGCCGGGGCTTCTTTTCTCAGCCTTGGCATGGGGCAGCCCAGGGCGTCCGCCTGTAGCCGACCCGGTGGTGATCCTCGATGAAGTTGATAAGACCTCCTCTGACCGATACGACCCTCTCGGTCCGCTGTACACACTGCTGGAACCGAGTACGGCCAAGACGTTTGAGGACCAAGCTCTGCCGGGGATCGTGACGGACGCTTCATTTGTCCGGTGGGTACTGACCGCAAACGACACACGGTCAATCCCAGATCCAATCATGAGTCGTGTTCTGGTATTTGAAATTCAGCGTCCGAGCGGACAAGAGTTAGCGCAGATTGCTCATCGAATGCTCGAATCGACCATCCGAGAACTGGATATTCGATTTGAATCCATGATTCCAAAAGAGGCCATCGAAATGGTCAGCAAAATGGGACCAAGGGAGTTCAAAGTCCGGTTGGAGTCTGCGATCGGGACCGCAATTGGATCTGGCAGGTCCCGTCTTGTGGCCGAGGACTTCGTGGAAATCTTGCGAGCTCAAGAGAAGGTCAAACTGGGATTCGTATAAGGCCCGTCCACCTGTCGCATCTTGGCGAACTCTGGCCCCTGATTGAATCCCCCAAGTGTCGAAGGGACTACCTCAGGCTTTGATGACCAGACGATCGTATCGCGCTCGTGTCATGAGTTTGAATACGACCGCACGCGGGTCGATGGGGTCACCGATGCGGCAGTATCCTTCCATGCGGTTGAGCTGGATGTCATCCTCACCGTCTGGGCCGATCCAGCAACGTGCTTTGAGGATGTCGTCTTTAATCACGTCTGCGATCACAGCATCTTCCTGTACCTTCACAATTTTGAGGTGAGGACGATCTTGACGGCCAATGGTGATTTCCTTTTCAGTGTTCATGCATTCCTCGATTCGTTGATGTTTCAATTTACGGTGTGTTGAACGGTCAGATTCGTTCAAAATTCTCCAGGGCACCAGATGGCATCAGAGAGAAGTGGTCGCGCTCAGGTCTATTGAAATTCGCATCGCACATAAAATCGATACCTGCATTTCGCCAGCCCGCTTTTTTAAGCGACTCCTGCATTTCAAGAAGTTCTGCTTGCGCAGCGTGAAATTTCTGCTTGGCTGTGCTGCCAACCTGGCGATGCCAGCGGGCCATTTCCCGGCAGGCTTCTTCCAATGCGTTCAGGTCGAGCACACCTCTCAGTGCTGCATGCACGCTATCCAGCGCATCCTTTTTGGCCAGATTCGCGGCCTCCAATTCCGCTTTAACAGCTGCCAGCTTTTCTCGATCCGCAGCCAGCTGTTTCGCAACCTGTTCCAGAGCCTGTGTCACGCTTTCGGTTTCTTTCAGGGCGTGATTGGTCTCCGCGATTTGTCTCGAAACATCTGCGATCACAGAACGAATTTTTTTCAATTCCTCAGTCTTCAGCTCAAGCTCTTCGACCTGCTGGAGTTCACTGAGAACACCTTTGCATTCTTCTGCCCATTGCTCAAGCCGTGCTTTACTGCGCGAGCCAAGCTCCCATTGCTTGTGAGTGGCATTCCATTTGGCACTTGGGAACGCGACACGGAAGGCATCTTTAAGTGCAAACGGAAACTTGACGGCCAAGCCGCTCGAGATATTGAGGATCGTGATTTCCATAATCGATCACCTGTGGTTATTTGAACATCCATCAACCAAGTGCGCAGTGGTAAGGCAATGAGTGTTTCAGTGCCAACTCGTGCATCGAGGCGATGTGGAAATTTATAGTGGCATTCACACTGTGCGTTGCCCGACTGGACTGCAGTGCGCAATCTCACAAAAATCGTTTCTATTCATACGATTTGTCTCAGGCTTTGAGGATGCTCGAGTCTTTTGGGGTACATCACCCAAGGACTGCGTCACTCGTTACAGGCTGTTGTCAGTTGGATTGGCTGCGATTCGCGCCTCCCACGCCTCGTCCGATTCCCATGGCCACCGGGGAGGGAGCGTGCAACGCTCACGTGCCTGAACCATGTGCTCCTCTCCCAGCTGTTCGGGCCACACGATCACTTTCAGGGTATTACCGAAGTCTGCCTGGGACTTGAGCGTATCCACCCCTGGAACACTACTTTGTCCTTGCTTGAGGCCGGTGCGATACACGTTTAGCGCTCGCCCCCTGTGGCCAATCAATACTGCATTACTGCCATCGAAGTGCCCCAATCCAGCGACATGCCGAACGGAAGGCCGGTACCTATCAAATGCCTCCACGAAGTCACGCTGGATCAATCCGAAGCGATCCTCTTTCTTGATCTGTCTGGTCAGTTGGGACCATCCACCGATTGATTCAATCGCAAAGTGGATCGCTGGGTGCTCGAAGACAAACAAGTAATGGTTGTGGCCGCTGTTCTTGGCCGCCTCATGCACCATCAGCCAGGCTCCGGAATTCCCACCGAATCGAAGCAGCTGGAGCTCCTGATGGATCGCAAACATGGTTGGTGGATAGGGGGAGTGAAGGGCGTGGCTTTCGAATGCTTGTCGAAGCTCGTCAGGATCACAGTCCGCGAACGCTCTACACCAAGTCTCAGCCTCAAGCTTTTCAACCTTCTTACCGGTTTGTTCAGCTACCGTGCACAGGCACTGTGCGATGACACTCACTACGGCGCTGGGAATAGGGGATGTCAGCTGACTCATTGCACGTTGCCTCCCAACTTCGGAATCTCGGGAGATTCCAAGTCGATGACATTAGGCTCCTGATGTTCCAAAAGTGCGAGGAAGGATTCCGCTGTATCGCGAACTGCCTGCTTCAACTGGCCTGACCGGGATTGAACTACCGAACTCGACAGGCGAAGAATCCTGTCGGAATCCTTGCAGATGACATCGAGCGTATCGAACCTTTGGTTACTTTTCGGAGTGAGGCCCTGATAGAAATCATTCTGAGCAGCGTAATCGATGGCACGACAGATCTGTGCTGGACTGATGCCTTCAAGCAATCTCGCTCTAATGATGCGTTGCCTGGATTGGGTCAGCTTTTCGTTAGGCCTTCCAGTTCGCTGTTTCCAATGTTCAAAGATCCGAGCCACATTTTGGTCTTCGTTGACCCCTTTGCTCGCCTCCTGTGTACTTGACTCCGCATCCTGGATGGACGCAAGGCCATCATCAGTGAGGGGAGACGGAGGGCCCGCCTCTGTTCCAGATTCATCTTTTATATGGTCACTGTCATTTCCGTTTGTATAGGTGTACTGTTCTCTATTATTTGTATAAGTGTTCTGTTCTCTCTTATTTGGCTGTGCCGTGGCTGAGCCGTGGCTGGCCCCCTCTGTCGTCTGCTGTCGCGCGCCCGGCTTGCGAGAGCGAGCTCGTGCGCTTTGTTTGGCACTGAAGTCTTCCTCCTTCATCTTGGCCTTCCAAGATTGCAGGGCCCAAGACGTCAATTCGGGGTGATGCCAGCGACCGTCGGAACACAGAACCCAATCCTGCATGACAGACTCACGGACAGTCATCCAGGCATTAACATCGCGCCCAAAGCCAGCCATAGCTGCCAGTTGAACGTCGTCATTGGGCGCTGTCATGGCGGGCTGCTTGCGCCAGGCTTGGGCGATCAACAGCACAAGTGCCCTGAAAGGCTCTGGGTTTGGAAGAAGTGCCAGCGGATGCCCTGAGAGAAAGGCTAGGCGTACTGGCGCCCAAGGGAATGATTCGAGATTGATTTCTGCCGGCACCAGTGGCTCGACCGAACGGTCAGGTGCATTAGCAGGTTGCTTGGTTTCACTTTTGGTTTCTTTCACAGGATCCTCACTCAACTTTTGCTGCGCGCTGTTGCTTTGGAAAGAGCCGATGGAATCTCAGCCCTCTAGCAGGCCGTTGAAAAAGTGGTCACCAAAGCTGCCGCCCGCCCGTTTGGCCCG
>CAZSZN010000012.1:0-22800 GCA_964610405.1 uncultured Macromonas sp.
CCGAGAGTGTCTGTCTTCGTCGCAGTGATTGCCATTAGTGTTAACACGCCCTAGCGGTTTGGCCCGCATGAACATGATCCTGCACGACAACCCGATCGCGGTCATCGAGCAGGGCAACACCCTGGCCGACCCCAAGTTCCTCGAAGGCGATCAGCTCAAGACCTTCGACTACGTAGTAGCCAACCCGCCGTTTTCCGACAAGCGTTGGAGCACCGGCCTGGGCGGCGACAAGTACGAACGCTTCAAAGGCTTCGGCACCCCGCCCGACAAGCAAGGCGACTATGCCTACCTGCTGCACATCGTGCGCTCGCTCAAGCCCACCGGCCGGGCTGCCTGCATCCTGCCGCACGGCGTGCTGTTCCGCGGCAACGCCGAGGCCGAAATCCGCAAGAGCCTGGTGCGGCGCGGCCTCGTCCAGGCCATCATCGGCCTGCCGGCCAACCTGTTCTACGGCACCGGCATCCCGGCCTGCATCATCGTCATCGACAAGGCCGGCGCCGCCGCCCGCAAGGGCATCTTCATGATCGACGCCGCCCAGGGCTTCATGAAAGACGGCCCCAAGAACCGCCTGCGCGAACGCGACATCCACCGCATCGTCGACACCTTCACCCGCCTCGACGGCAGCGACCCGCGCTACGCGCGCATGGTCGGCCTTCATGAAATCGAGAAGAACGACTTCAACCTCAACCTGCCGCGCTACATCGACAGCAGCACGCCCGAAGACGCGCAAGACATTGACGCGCACCTGAACGGCGGCATCCCCGAGGCCGACGTGCTGGCGCCGGAAACCCTGGGACGCTACTGGGCCGTCTGCCCCCAGCTCAAAGGCGCGCTGTTCCAGCCACTCCGTCCCGGCTACCTGGCCCTGACCGTGCCACCCGCTGGCGTCAAGGCCGCCATCCACCAGCACCCCGAGTTCCAGGCCTTCACCCAGACCATGGCCACCCACTTCGCCGCCTGGCGAAGCGAAGTGACGCCCTACCTGAAAGACCTGGACGAAGGCTTCCACCCCAAGGAACTGATCGCCGAAGTGGCCGAGGGTCTGCTCGACCACTACGAACACCCGCCCAAGGGTTGGCACCTGATCGACCCCTACGCCGTCTACCAGCACCTGATGGACTACTGGGCCGGGACGATGCAGGACGACGCCTACCTGATCAGCGAAGACGGCTGGAAGGCCGAGCCCTACCGCGTGCTGGAGACCAAAAAGAACAAGGACGGCACCGCGGGCAAAACCGTGGACAAAGGCTGGGCCTGCGACCTGGTGCCCAAAGCCCTGCTGGTGCAACACCACTTTGCCGCCCAGCAGGCCGAACTGGACCGGCTGGCCGCCGAGCTTGAGACCACCCAGGCCGCCATGACCGAGCTGGAGGAGGAACACGGTGGTGACGAGGCTGCCTTCGGCCCCCTCGACAAGGTCAACGACAAGGAAGTGAAGGCGCGCCTCAAGGAGATCGGCCAGGATGCGGACGCGGCCGACGAACTGGCGGTGCTGAAGCAGTGGCTGGCCTTGTCGGAACAGTCCGGCACGCTGAAGAAGCGCATCAAGACCCTGGACGCCGAACTCGACGCCCAGGCCCTGGCGCGTTACCCCACGCTCGCGCCCGACGAGGTGAAGACCCTGGTGGTGGACCACAAGTGGATGGCCGCGCTGGACGCCGCCGTGCACGGCGAGCTGGACCGCGTGAGCCAGGCCCTGACTGGGCGGGTGAAAGAACTGGCCGAGCGGTATGGGCGAACGATGCCGGAGCTGACGCAACAGGTGGACGAACTGGAGGCGCGGGTGGCGGGGCATCTGGCGAAGATGGGGTTCGCATGGAAGTGAGGGAACCCAGCGCGAAGTACCTGCGTTCCGCTGGCTACGTACACACGGAACTCGGCGTGCTACCGACGGACTGGCGTCTTACCGAAATTGGTCAGATCGCAGAGACGTCATCCGGAACGACACCCCCGCGTAGCCAATATGACCGCTATTTCAAAGGTGGCGTCCACGCCTGGGTCAAGACGCTAGACCTCAACAACGCTGAGATCTTGGAAACAGACGAGTCGGTCACCGATAAGGCGGTCGAAGAAACGAGCCTGCGGTTGTTCCCCGAAGGCAGCGTCTTGGTTGCGATGTACGGAGGACTTCGGCAAATCGGTCGTACTGGCCTGTTGCGTCTTCCGGCAGCCGTGAATCAAGCAATCACGGCTATCCGCCCTAACCCCACCACCTTTTGTCCGGAGTTTTTGCTTTTCTATTTGAATCATCGCGTCGGACACTGGCAGTCCGTGGCGAGCAGTAGTCGCAAAGATCCAAACATCACTGGCACAGACGTTCGGGCGTTCAAGCTTCCTCTGCCCGAGATAGACGAACAGCAAAAGATCGCCGCCGCCCTCACCGACGCCGACGCCATGATCGACTCGCTGGAGCAACTGCTGACCAAGAAGCGCCAGATCAAGCAAGGCGCCATGCAGGAACTGCTCACCGGCAAGCGGCGACTTCGTCAGGCTGCCGACTGGCATGACTTGCGTCTGGGAGACGTGGCCAGTCTGAAAGCACGGATTGGATGGCAGGGTCTAACCACTGCGGAGTACAGGGAGCGTGGCGATCATCTGTTGGTGACAGGGACCGAGTTCTTCGGCGGTCGCATCCGCTGGGATGCGTGTCACTACGTGGATCAAGATCGGTACGACCAAGACAAGAACATCCAACTTGCACCGGGTGATGTCCTAGTGACCAAGGACGGAACAATCGGCAAGGCCGCATTGATTGACACGCTCCCGATGCCTGCCACCTTGAACAGTGGTGTCTTTGTCATCAGGCCAAGGAATCAGGCCTTTCATCCTGGGTTCTTCTATTACCTTCTTGCCTCCACGGTTTTTTCCTCCTTCCTCGGCCAGTTAAGCGCCGGGTCAACCATCAACCACCTGTATCAAAAGGACTTCGTTCACTTCAAGTTCCGTTTGCCTCAAGACATTGAAGAGCAGCGCGCAGTATTTGAGGTGCTCAAGGCCATCGACTCGGAGATCGAGACCCTCGAATCCCACCTCACCAAAGCCCGCGCTCTCAAGCAAGCCATGGCCCAGGTCCTGCTGACCGGCCGCATCCGACTCGTGGAGCCCAGCGCATGAGCACGAACCCACCCGCCAAGAGCTACTACCGCGTGATGCTGGGCCGCCAGAGCGCCCATGTGGCCGAGTGCCTGGCGGGCGGCTTCATCGGCACCGACTTTGAAATCCACCAGGACCTGAGCGGTCAGCTGCCCGAGGAATGGCGGCAGTTCAACGCCGCCTTCATCCCGGTGTTCCTGGCCAACCGCCCCGACAAGAGCCGCATCGCGGCAGGCCTGGCCTGCGGCGCGCTGTGGACGGTGAGCAAGGGCATCCGCACCGGGGACGTGGTGCTGTGCCCGGACGGCACCGGCCGCTACCACGTGGGCGAGGTGCAGGGCGGCTACACCTACGCGCCGGGCCAGGTGCTGCCGCACCGCCGCCCGGTGAAGTGGCTGCCCATGGTGATCGACCGCGCGGCCATGAGCGAGCCGCTGCGCAATTCCACCGGCTCGCTGCTGACGGTCGCCAACATCAGCGACTACCACCAGGAGATCGAGCAGTTCCTGGCCGCGCTGCCGGGCCAGGCCGCGCCCAGCATCGTGGCCACCGACCCGGTGGTGGAAGACCCGGTGGCCTTCGCGATGGAGAAGCACCTGGAGGACTTCCTGGTGAAGAACTGGGCGCAGACCGAGCTGGCCCAGGACTTCAAGATTTACGAGGAAGACGGCGAGCTGGTGGGCCAGCAGTACGGCACCGACGCCGGGCCCATCGACATCCTGGCCGTGAGCAAGGACGGCCAGCGCCTGCTGGTGGTGGAGCTCAAGCGCGGCCGCGCGGCGGACGTGGTGGTGGGCCAGATCCTGCGCTACATGGGCTATGTGAAGGAACAGATCGCCGAGCCGCACCAGACGGTGGAGGGCGCGATCATCGCGCTGGACGACGACCAGAAGCTGCGCTGGGCCATCGCGGTGGTGCCCAGCATCCGCTTCTACCGCTACCAGGTGAGCTTCAAGCTCATCCGACATTGAACAGGAAGGGCCAAGCCGTGAGCCTGGAAGGTCAACTCCGCGATCAGAAGTCACTGCGGGCCGTCACCGGCAAGACGGCCGACTGGGCCGAGCTGGCCAAGGACTGCATCGCCTTTGCCAACGCCACGGGCGGCCAGTTGCTGCTGGGCATGGAAGATGGTGATGAGCAGCCGCCCGCCGGGCAGCGCATTCCGGCCGACCTGCCCGACACGCTGCGCCGCAAGCTGGCCGAGCGCACCGTCAACGTGACGGTGCTGCCGGACGTGGTGACCGCGGCCAATGGGGGCGAGTTCATTGCGCTGCGCGTGCCGCGTTCGCTGGCGGTGGCCTCCACCACCGACGGGCGCTATTACCTGCGTGTGTCCGACCAGAGCCGGCCGGTGACGGGCGACGAGGTGCTGCGCCTGGCCAGCGAACGCGCCGCCCTGCCGTGGGAGACGCTGACTACGCTGCAACTGCCGCGCGTCGACGCCGACCCGGCGCAGCAGCAGGCGCTGCTGCAGGCCCTGCGCGCGTCCGACCGGGTGAAGCCTTCGGTGAAGGAAAAGACCGACGACGAGTTGCTGGACCACTACCAGCTGACCCAGGGGCCGTGGCTGACGCACCTGGGGGTGCTGTGCATGGGCCGCCAGCACCAGCGGGCGCTGCTGACGTCGGCGCCGGTGGTGCAGTTCATCAAGTTCGACGAGCTGGGCCAGAAGGTGAACAAGCTGGTGTGGGACGACCACACGCTGAGCCCGATGGCGCTGATCGAGGCGGTGTGGGCCGAGGTACCCGACTTCCGCGAGCGCTACGAGCTGCCCGACGGGCTGTACCGCCAGCATGTGCCGGCGTTTGACGAGGTGGTGGTGCGCGAGCTGCTGGTCAACGCCCTGGTGCACCGGCCCTACACCCAGCGCGGCGACGTCTTCCTGAACCTGCACCCGGACCGGCTGGAGGTGGTCAACCCCGGCCCGCTGCCCCTGGGCGTGACGCCCCAGAACGTGCTGCACACCACGGTGCGGCGCAACGAGCATCTGGCCCGCCTGTTCCACGACCTGAAGTTGATGGAGCGCGAAGGCAGCGGCTTCGACAAGGTGTACGAGGTGCTGCTGTCGCAGGGCCGCCCGGCCCCGGAACTGACCGAAACCCACGACCGCGTGCAGGTGACGGTGCGCCGCCGCATCCTGGCACCGCGTGTGATCGACTTCATCGCCAAGGCCGACCAGACCCACCAGCTCACCCAGCGCGAGCGCATCACCCTGGGTCTGCTGGCGCAGCAAGAGGCGATGACGGCACGTGAACTGGTGGCGGCGCTGGAGCTGCCCACGGTGGAGACGCTGGCGCCATGGCTCAAGCGCCTGCTGGACTGGCAGCTGGTGCACAGCAGCGGACGCACGCAGGCCATGCGCTACTTCGTCGCGCCGGATCTGCTGCGCAGCCTCAACTTCACGGGGGGCACCACGCTCAAGCGCATCGAACCCCATCGGCTGGAAGCCCTGGTGCTGGAGGATGTGGGCCGCTACCCCGACACCAAGATGGGCGACATCCACCAGCGAATTGGTCTGGAGATTCCCCGTTCTCGGGTGCGCCGGACGGTGGAGCGCTTGGTCAGTGAAGGAAAGCTATACCAGGAAGGGGTGCTCAATGGCACGCGCTACCGCTTGGCCTGATTTGGCTCAAAACCCGGGATATCGACAAGGGTTGCGCCAAAAGTTTTGCGCCAAACAGGCGCAGCCTCTGGCTAAGCTGTTGTCGGGATTGAAGATTTCTTTGGCGGAATGGTCAATGACTGAGCCAAAGCAGTGCGCGTTTGCGCCACGGGCGCACAAAATTTAAGCAAATTGGTACTGGATGCGTAAAGAGGCCTGGATTTGGCGAGCTTCTATTTTTTTGAAAAGCCGAACCCGAATCCGGATACGCTGTCGCGCTCACTACTATGAATGCCGCTTAGGGCGAAGGACAACCTGTTGACTTCAGGACAACCTTGAGCGTACCCACGCCTGGCTACGAAGCATGGCTGGCAGCAATTGCTCGGCCATTTCACTTGCGGTCATGCGGTCGGCGCGACTGGAAAGACTCAGAGCGCCGACAACCAGGCCCCCCATGTTGTACAGAGGGACAGCGATCGACCTGACCCCTATTTCAATTTCCTCGTTACTTAATGCATAGCCATTTTCGGCGCAGGCCTTGAGCAGTTTGCGCAGACGAATCGGGTCCGTGAGCGTGTGTGGCGTCAACCTGTGCAGAGACATGGCATTGAAGAGGATCTCAAACTCCGCCGCTGGACGCGAACTTAGAAGCACACGGCCGGTGGCCGAGCAGTGCAGAGGAAGGCGCGAACCCACCCCCAGACCTACGGTCAGACTTTTACGGGCCGTCGATCGCGCGGCGACCATGACTTCCGTCCCGTGCAGAACGGCCACGGATGCCGACTCCCGTGTGCGTTCGCTCAAGGCGTCCAGAGTGGGCTGCAGAAGGCGCGGTAGACGAGTGGATGCCGAGTAGGCGTAGGACAGCCGCAGTATTCCGTGGTTCAACCAGAAGCGCTTGCCGTCGGTCTGGGCGTAGCCGCCCTGGCACAGAGTCAGTAGGCAACGTCGGGCCGCAGCCGGGCTTATGCCGACTCGGCGAGCTGCCTCGGACGAGGTCAGTCGGGCGTGCATTTCATCAAAGGCCTCGATCAGACGCAAGCCTTTGGACAGGCCGGCGATCAGATCCTTGTCATTGACAAGTGGAGCTGGAGGGTTTGCGTTCATCGCATCGATTCTGCATTGATGGTGGTCAAAAGAATTTCACCAATTCTGCGCTATTCGCAAAATTGACTTTATCAAACTGAGGCCGGAGCCACACACTTCCCCCTGTTTTCGCCATCCGTCTGGTTCATCCGGACAGTCATAACCCGAGGAGAAGAGACTTGAGACAACTGATGATTTGGCTGTGCGCCGCTTTCGCCTGGACCAGCCTTCACGCCGCCGACTTTCCGAGCAAGCCGATCCGCCTGATCGTGCCCTTCCCCGCGGGGGGCACAGCCGACGTGCTACCGCGCATCCTGGCCGAAAAGATACGCCACCGCTTTCCGGCCGGCGTGATCGTGGAAAACAAGCCGGGCGCCGGCGGCAATATCGGCGCCGATATCGTCGCCAAATCCGAACCGGACGGCCACACCTTGCTGGTTGCGCCGCCCGGCCCCCTTGTGATCAATCAAAGCCTCTACCCAAAACTGCCCTACGACGCCACCAAGTGGGTGCCGGTGACCGTGCTGGCCGCCGTGCCCAACGTCCTGGCCGTCAGCAACCAGTTGCCGGTGAAAAATGTGCAGGAGTTCATTGCCTACCTCAAGGCCAACCCCGGCAAGGTGTCCTATGCCTCGCAGGGCAACGGATCGACCTCGCACTTGACGGCCAATCTGTTCCAGCTGCTCACCGGGACACAGATGACCCACATTCCCTACAAGGGCACGGCACCGGCGCTGACCGACCTTGCCGGCGGTCAGGTCGACGTCTTCTTTGACAATCTCGGCGCCTCCGCCCCGCTCCACAAAGGCGGAAAGATACGCATCTTCGCCGTGGCCGACAGCAAGCGCTCGCCGGCTGTCAAAGAAGTGCCGAGTTTCGCCGAAGCTGGTCTGCCGGGCATGCAGGCGGTGACCTGGTTCGCGGTTGTCGCACCGCCTGGCACCCCAGCTGCCGCGGTGAAATCTCTCAACAACGCCCTGGTCGAAGCGCTCAAGCAGCCTGATGTCCAGTCGCGCTTCGCCGAGCAGGGCGCCGAAGTCATCGGCAACACGCCCGAAGAAATGGGCCGTTTCATGCACAGCGAAGCCATACGCTGGGCCAAGGTCATCAAGGACGCTCACGTCACGGTCGACTGATCGACGCGCAGATCCCTCAACGCAAGGTAGCCATCATGAGCCAGATTCACCCCATCCAGTGGGTGCGGGGGCAGCACACCCGCGTGCCCTACGCCATCTACCAGAACCAGGACGTCCTTGAGCAAGAGCAGAAGCGTGTCTACGAAGGACCGGCCTGGAACTACCTTTGTCTGGAAGCCGAACTTCCGGAGCCGGGCAGTTACCGCACGACCTTCGTCGGGCGGGCGCCCATCGTCGTGGCGCGCGACAACGATGGCGAGATCTACGCCTTCGAAAACCGCTGCAGCCACCGCGGCGCGCTGATCTGCCTGGAAAAGGCCGGCACGGCCAAAGACTTCCAGTGCGTCTACCATGCCTGGACCTACGATCTGCAGGGCTCGCTCAAGGGCGTGGCCTTTGAGGCCGGCCTCAATGGCGCAGGCGGCATGCCGGGCACCTTCTGCAAGGAAGACCATTCGCCGCGCAAGCTTCGCATCGCCACCTTCTGCGGCCTGGTGTTCGGCAGCTTCAGCGACGAGGTGGACGGTATCGAGGACTACCTCGGCCCCGAGATCTGCGCGCGTATCGAGCGGGTGCTGCACAAGCCTGTGGAGGTCATCGGCCGCTTCACGCAGGCGCTACCCAACAACTGGAAGCTCTACTTCGAGAACGTCAAGGACAGCTACCACGCCAGCCTGCTGCACCTGTTTTTCACCACCTTCCGCCTCAACCGCCTGTCGCAACGCGGCGCGGTGATCGTGAGCGAGTCAGGCGGACACCACGTCAGCTATTCGATGGTGGACGCACCGCAGGCCGAGGCCGGCAAACAGTACCAGGAACAGGGCCTGCGCTCAGACCAGGAGGGCTACAAGCTGGCCGACCCGACGCTGCTGGCGGGCTTCAAGGAATTCGAGGACGGCATCACGCTGCAGATCCTCTCGGTCTTTCCGGGCTTCGTGTTGCAGCAGATCCAGAACTGCCTGGCCATCCGCCAGGTACTGCCGCGCAGCGTGGAAAAGACGGATCTGAACTGGACCTACCTCGGTTACGCCGACGACACAAGCGAACAACGCAACGTACGCCTCAAGCAGGCCAACCTGATTGGCCCGGCCGGCTTCGTTTCCATGGAAGACGGCGCGGTCGGCGGCTTCGTGCAGCGCGGCATTGCAGCGGCTGGTGAAGATCAGGCCGTGATCGAAATGGGAGGCGACAGCACCTCGTCGAGCCCGTCACGGGTGACAGAAGCCTCGGTGCGAGGCTTCTGGAAACTCTACCGCCGCCTCATGGACATCTAGGAGCCAGATTGATGGACACCGCTACCCTACGCGAAAAGATCGCGGCTTTTCAGGCTGCCTACATCCGCTGCATCGACAACAATGAACTCGAGAGCTGGCCGGACTTCTTCCTGCCGCAATGCCAGTACACCGTCACCACCGCTGACAACCAGCGCGACGGTCTGGCCGCCGGCCTGATCTGGGCCAGCAACCGCGCCATGCTGCAGGACCGCATCTCCGCCCTGCGCCACGCCAACATCTACGAGCAGCACAGCTACCGGCACATCGTCGGCTTGCCCTTCGTCACGGACAGCCAGGCGAAGACGGCCAGTGCCGAAACTCCTTTCATGGTGGCGCGCATCATGCACGACGGAGAGACCAGTCTGTACTGCACGGGGGTCTACCACGACGTGTACGACACGGGCACCGATACGCTGCGCCTGCAAAGTCGCATCGTGGTGTGCGACAGCAGCCGGATCGACACCTTGCTGGCCGTGCCGCTGTGAGCCGGAAGGTCGTCCGCATCGCGCTGCCTGTCGGCGATCCGAACGGTATCGGGCCGGAAATCGCCCTCAAGACCGTTGCCGCCTATGCCGGACGCGATGACGTGCAGATCACGTTGTTCGGACCCCAGGCGGTGCTCCAACGCACGGCGTCCCAGCTGGGACTCGGCCCCCTGCTGGACGCCTGCGCTGTCGTTCCGACTGAGGCGGGGGTCAGCAGCACCTTTGTGCCGGGGCAGGTCTGTGCCGAAGCCGGTGCCGCCATGATCGCTGCGGCCAGTGCTGCCATCGCGGCCGCACGGCGCGGCGAGTTCGACGCCGTGGTCGCCGCGCCGCACCACGAGACGGCCGTGCACCTGGCCGGCATTGCCTTTTCCGGTTACCCCTCACTGGTCGCACGCGTCTGTGGGCAGCCCGAAGACAGCGTATTCCTGCTGTTGGTCGGGGGTGGCCTGCACATCGTGCATGCCACCTTGCACGAGAGCGTGCAGCACGCTCTGGACCGACTCAGTCCCGAGCTGGTCGAGCAGGCCACGCGGGCTGGGGTGCGCGCCATGCAGCGCTTGGGCGTGGCAGCACCGCGCATTGGCCTATTTGGCATCAATCCACATGCCGGTGAGAACGGCTTGTTCGGCGATGCGGACGAGCGCATCACCCGACCTGCCGCTGAGCGTCTGCGTGCGACCGGCCTGCAAGTGGACGGTCCCGTGGGTGCCGATGCCTTGCTGGCGGATCGTCGCCACGACCTCTATGTCGCCATGCTGCATGACCAGGGCCATATCCCGGTCAAGCTGCTGAGTCCCAAGCAGGCCAGCGCCCTGTCCATCGGCGCCGATGTGATCCTCTCCAGCGTGGGCCATGGCTGTGCCATGGATATCGCCGGACAAGGCATCGCCGACGCAAGGGCCATGATCCATACCGTCGCGCGGCTCGCCGCCGTGCCGGTACCTCTTTGAATATTTGAATGACGCATCAGATCAAGATCGACGGCAGCGAAATCGCCTTCTCCTGCGAGCACGGCGAAACCGTTCTCGACGCCGCCGCACGTAACGGCATCGAACTGCCATACTCCTGCCGCAAGGGCGTGTGCGGCAACTGTCGCGGCGTGGTACTCGAAGGCCAGTTGGTGCCTGGCACCGCCGGCGGCAGTGCCGAGGCCGGCATCCACGCCGACAACGAGCACCTTTTCTGCCATGCCCAGGCCGCCAGCGACCTGTTGATCCGCCCGCGCAGTTGGCAGCGCGTCGACCCCCATGCCCGCAAGATATTGCCGGCCAAGATATTCCGCATCACGCAGCCGGCCAGCGATGTGACCGTGCTGCAGCTGCGTTTTGCCGCCGGCCAGCGCGCCAAGTTCCAGGCCGGCCAGTACCTGCAGGTGATCCTGCCTGACGGCCAGCGCCGCTCCTTTTCCATGGCCAACGCCCCGCATGAAAGCGACGGCGTGCAGTTGCATATTCGTCACGTACCGGGTGGCCACTTCAGCATGGGTGTTCTTCCCGGCCTCAAGGCTGGCGACCTGCTGCAGCTCGAACTGCCGCACGGCGACTTCTGGCTGCGCGAGGATGGTGAACGACCGCTGATCATGGTAGCCGGGGGCACCGGTTTCGCCCCTATCAAGTCCATCATCGACCACATGGTGCGGCGCAAGATCAGCCGTCCGCTGGTGCTGTACTGGGGCTCGCGGCAAGTGGAGGGACTATACGCGTCGGAGGTGATAACCAAATGGCAGCAGATACTGCCGGGATTGCATTACGTGCCGGTGGTCAGCGATGCCCCCGCCGGTACGTGGCCCGGCCGCACCGGCTTGGTCCACGAGGCTCTGCTTGCCGACCATGTTGACCTGTCCAGCCACGATGTCTACGCCTGCGGAGCGCCGGCTATGGTGGCGGCGTTACGACGTGTCTGCGTTGAGCAGATTGGGCTTCCCGAGGACAGATTCTTTTGTGACGCGTTCGTTAGTCATGCTCCACGAAATGTCACGGAGAAGATCTGATTGAGAGTCAGCGAAGCCGAGTCCACGGAGCCGGCAGCAGCGCAGTCGAACAACCCGTCTATCTATTGCCCTTGATACAGGTGAGACCGAGCGGTGGCAAACTGCCAGCATAGGGTGTGAGGGCGATGTCTGTGTCGCCTGAAGCCCACTGAACCGCATGGTGCTGACCATCTTCCAGTGCCACGACCCCTTTCAGCCTCAGTAATGCTCCATCGCACAATGCATCTACTTGGGCCTTCAAGGCCGGTGTTGACATGGGATTTGCGAGCGGAATAAAACTAGCTTCAGCATGGTGATGGTGCCCGTCTGCGCCACGCGGCGATGGCTTCGTAGAACCGGCCAGGCCGGAGACAAGCGCTTGGACCTGCGACCACGCTAGTGACGCTTGGGCCGACTCTGCGATGCCTGCGTGCGGATTCAATCGATTCAGTGCGTTAGCCAAGAATGCGCCGGATGCCCGATCGACTTTGGTGATGATCACCGCATCGGCCGCCTCGATCTGCGCGCGCGCTTCCGGCTGCGCCTCGATCAGGGCCAGGCCGGCCGGGGCGCTGGCGGTGGCCAGCACGCCGGCCAGGGCATAACGTTGCTGCAGGAAGGGGACGGTGCCGAAAGCGTTGATGATGGGCCGGGGGTCCGCCAGGCCGGTGGTCTCGATCAGCACGGAAGAAAACGCCGGGCGTCGCCGGTGCAGGCGGTCCCACCAGAGTTCGGTGAGCGCCTCTTCCAGCCCGGGCAGGCCGGTGCAGCAGACGCAGCTGTTGGACAGCAGCATGGCGCTGTCCATGGCGCTGGCCAGCAGGCGGTCGTCAAAACCGATCTCGCCGATCTCGTTCACCACCAGCGCGGCATCGGCCAGCGCAGGATCGCGCAACCAGTGCTTCAACAGCGTGGTCTTGCCGCTGCCCAGGTAGCCGGTCACGAGCCAGACCGGGATCCGACGGCCGCTCATTTGTAGTGGTACCCCAGACGGGCAGAAATGGCCTGGCCCGCTTGCACAACCAGGGCGGAGAACTTGCGCAAGCCGGCTTTGCTCACCCGTTGCGCCGGCCCGGCCAGTCCCACGGCTGCCACCACCGCGCCATTGGCATCGAAGATCGGTGCGGCCACGCCGCGCATGCCGTTTTCGGATTCCTCGTCGTCGATGGCATAACCGCTGTCGCGCACCTGCGCCAGGATTTTCGTGAGCTTGGCCTTGTCGGTCACCGTGTGTTCGGTGCGCGGCTGCAGCCTGGCCCGCATGATGTGGGCCACCACCAACGGCGGGCTGAAGGCCAGCAGGGCCCGGCCTTCACTGGTGCAATACGCCGGCATGCGCACGCCGAGGTAGGAGCGGGTGCGGATGGCGTGCGGGCTGTCGATGTTGCGCAGGTAGAGGATTTCGGCGTCGTGCAGCACCGCCAGGTGCACCGTCTCGCCACTTTGGGTGCTCAGCGCGTGCAGGTGCGGCACCGCCTGCTCCGACACGTCCATGCGCCGGCGTACCTGGGCGCCCAGCGAGAACAGCAGCAGGCCGAGCCGGTAGCGGCCATCGACCGGGTTCTGTTCGAGGAAACCTTCGGCCACCAGCGTGCTCGCCAGCCGGTGGGCCGTGCTCTTGGCCACGGCCAGGCGTTTGGCCAGGGCAGTGATGCCCAGTTCCGGCTCTTCGGGGGTGAAGGTCTTGAGCAGACGCAGGGCACCGCCGACGGACGAGAGCCGGCGCGAGGGGCTGTCCGGGTCCGGGATCGTCACCGCTGGGGCTCGATGGTCATGTGGATGGGACATGCCACCCCTTCGCCCACCAGCGAGCGCAAGGCCAGATCGGTTTCCTGCAGGCTGAAGGTGTGGGTGCTCATGGCGGTGACATTATGGCGATTGCCGGCGATGAGTTGCAGCGCCAGCTCCACCGACTCGTAGGAATGCCCGCGCATGCCCTTGACGGTCAGGAAGTTGGCGATGATGCGGTCGCTGTCGAAGGCCGGGATCTTCTGCCGCTTCTGCCCGCCCAGGATCACGCGGCCACGCTTGCGCGCCAGCTCGATCGCGCTGAGCACCGAGGCCGGCCCGCCGGCCGCGCAGTCGATCACCAGGTCGGCCATGCGTCCGCCGGTGAGGTCGGCCACGGTCTCCAGCAGGTCCTGCGCCTCGATGTCGATGGTGTGGTGCGCGCCCAGCTGCCGGGCCAGCGCCATGCGCTGGTGGTCGGTCTCGCTGCCCAGGCCGGTGATGATGATCTGCTCGGCCCCCGCCTCGCGCGCGGCCACCACGCAGGCCAGGCCCTGCTGGCCGGGCCCCTGAATCAGCACCGTCTGCCCCGGCCCGGCGCCGCCCTGCAGATAGGTCCACTCGATACCATTGGACAGGGGCAGGGCCAGGGCCGCATGGCGCGCCGAGACGCCGGCCGGCACATGGTGGAACACCGTGTTGAAGTGCAGGTGCTGCTGCTGTGCAAAACCGCCCCACAGGCCGGGCGCCACCGACAGCCCGGTGGCGCCGTAGCGCAACCCGCCCAGGCGCCAGTCGGTGGCATTGCACAGCCGGAACTCGCCCGAGCGGCAGTATTCGCAATGGCCGCAGGGCAGGTACTCCTCCAGCGCGACGAGGTCGCCTTCTTTCACGTTCCAGTGCCGGGCCGCGAAGGTGCCGATCTGCTCGACATGGCCCACGGTCTCATGGCCCAGGATCAGTGGGCCGCGCGCCTGAGGCAGGTTCTGATAATAGCCCCAGTCGCTGCCGCAGACGCCGGTGCTGGCTACGCGCAGCACGCCGGATGCAGCATCCGGCGGCGGCACCTCAATGTCGCGGATCTCCGTAGTTCCAGGCGCGATTGCAACTGCCGCCTTCATCGAATGCCCTCGGTGACAGTCATCGGGTATGGCGCTGTACTCATACCGAGACGTGTGGCTTGTTAGGTTCAGCCCGCAACGCATCTTTCGCCGCCTCATGGAAGGGCTGGCCTTCAGGCAGAACGATCGCCACGGAGCGCACCTTCTGGACCCGTGGTTCGGTGCCAGGCGGGGGTGTCCCGCGCTCGGCCAGCGCCGTCGCCGCGGCCATCAGACGACGGCGCGCTTGCACAATGCCGCGGTCCGTCCCGGTGAGATGCTCGCGCGTGCGGTTCTGGATGGGTCCCATGCTTTCCTGCAGGGAGGAGTCCTGCACGGCAATGCCTTCGATGCCGCTGTAGAGCTCGCCGGAGCGCTGCTTCTCGCGGTCCATCAGGTAATCGTTCGACTTGTTGGCCAGGGGAATGTAAGTGCCGGGCACGTACTTGCAGTGGATGCCGTGGCCCTCCTGCATGGCCTGGCGCTCGGTCGTGCTGAGCGCTCGCGTGGGATGGTAGTCAAAGCTCCAAGCCCAGCAGTTCTCATCATCGATCGGAACCCAGAAATGGCCGTGCACAGGATGGTCGCCACGCGGTGGCACCATGGTGAAGCAAGGCATGATCCATGGCGTGATACGCCAATAGAGTTGGCCCGCCTCGGCCTTGCGGCGCACGCCGATCAGCAGCCCGCCCTCGGCGTCGACCACCTCGAACTGCGGCCGCAGGTCCTGCATGTTGAAGTCGTTGCCTTTGGCGCCCTTGAACAGCGGGTCGCGGCTCAGGCCGCCGCGGTGCAGGAAGGAGACGTGGCTGGAATCGATACCGCCTTCGAGCGCCTGCAGCCAGTTGCATTCCTGCAGCCGCTTGGACATGAAGCTCTGTTCGGCGGGCACGGTGGCAAATTCCCACTCGGGGGCCGGCGGCTGGTGCTCGGGCGGGCCCATGTAGATCCAGACCACGCCGCCGCGCTCGATCAGGGGATAGGACTTGAGCTTGACCTTGTCGCACAGGCGGCTGCCTTCGGGCTCCGAGGGCACGTCCACGCACTGGCCGTTGACGTCGAACTTCCAGCCGTGGTACGGGCAGCGCAGGCCGTTCTCCTCGTTGCGGCCGAACCAGAGCGAGACCCCGCGGTGCGCGCAGAACTCGTCCATCACGCCAAGCCGGCCCTGCGTATCGCGGATGGCGATCAGGCGTTCGCCCAGCAGCTGGACGCGCACCGGCGCGCAGTCGGGCGCGGGCAGCTCCTCGGACAGGAGCGCCGGCAGCCAGTAGCGACGGAAGAGCTCACCCATGGGCGTGCCCGCATCCGTCCGGGTTACGAGTTCGTTTTGTTCCTTGTTCAACATTCTGATCTCCTGTTCCGTATAGAAGAATGGTTTTCCTTTTGGAGGAACAACGATACCATACCATCAAACAATTCTGCAACCCACAGGAGACATCAGTGATCAGGAAACTTTTCCCCATCGTCGCGCTTATCGGGCTCTCAACCTTCGCTCTGGCTCAGGCCCAACCCAAAAACGGCGACTGGCCCAGCAAGCCAGTTCGCGTCGTCATTCCCTACGCCCCGGGCGGCTCCGCGGATACGCTGGGGCGCATGATCGCTCAACAACTACAGTCATCTCTAAAGCAGACTTTTGTAGTCGAGAACAAGGGTGGCGGTGGCGGCACCATCGGCTCAGCTATGGTGGTCAAAGCCCAACCAGACGGCTATAGCCTGGTGGTATCGGGCATCGGCTCGCATGTCATTGCGCCGATCGGCATCAAGGCCTTCAATCCGACGAAAGATTTCACGCATATCGCACTGTTGGGCGGACCGCCTACTGTCTTGGTAGTTCATCCGTCGCTCCCAGTAAACACTCTCAACGAGCTGATTACCCATGCGCAAAGGATGAAGGAAGGCTTGAGCTGGGGCTCTCCTGGACAGGGCACACACGGCCACCTGATAGGCGAATTGTTCGCCAAGCAAACCAAGGTGCAGCAGACGCACATCAGTTACAGGGGTGCGGCCCCGGCCGTGACAGATCTGGTGAGCGGCCAGATTCCGGCGGCCTTCGTAACCTACTCTTCGGCCAATGCATTCATCGCGAACGGAAAGCTCAAAGCCTTGGCGGTTACGGCCAGCAAGCGCCTGGCTGATATGCCCAACGTACCCACCTTCACCGAACTGGGTTACCCCGCCCTCACGTCCACGACATGGTTCGCCCTGTCCGGCCCGCCAGGCATGTCGCCAGAGCTGGTCAAAAAGATCAATGAAGAAGTGCGTCACAATTTGAAGACCGAGGCCGCACAGAAGCAGATGGGCTTTGAAGGCATGGAGACGCAAGACTGGGACGCCGACACCTTCACGCGCTTCGTCGACAGTGAGATCCAGCGCTGGACGCCGTTGGTGCAGTCGATCGAAAGACCGAAAAGCCCCTGAACGGGATCTCGCAACCATGACCAAACTACAACTTTCCGTCGCCATGGGCGACTACGACCGCACTCGCGCGCTGTACGACGGCCGGGTCCAGATCGACGGCGTCGACCCGGTCTACATGCTGCTCAACCCGGAGGAGATGTTCTTCCGGGCCATGCGCAGCCGCGACTTCGACATCGCCGAACTCTCCTTTTCCAGCTATCTGGTCAAGCACTCGCAGGGGGACTGCCCCTACATTGCGGTGCCGGTGTTCCTGTCGCGTGCCTTTCGCCACACCTCGATCTATGTCCGCAAGGACCGCATCAAGCACCCGGCCGAACTCAAGGGCCGGCGCGTGGGCCTGCCCGAATACCAGCTCACGGCCAATGTCTGGGCCCGTGCCATCCTGCAGGATGACTATGGCGTGCGGCCCGAGGACATCACCTGGGTGCGCGGCGGCATCGACACGCCGGGCCGGCCGGAGAAGATCGCACTGCAGCTGCCGCCGGGCGTGAAGGTCGAAGCCGCGCCCGAAGGCAGCACCATCTCGGAATTGCTGGACCGCGGCGAGATCGACGGTTTCATCGGGCCGCGCCCGCCCAACCGCGTGGCCCTGCGCAACCCGAACATCGGCTGGCTGTTCGACGACCCCACGGCCGAGGCCAAGGACTACTACCGCCGCACCGGGGTGTTTCCCATCATGCATGTGGTGGGCATCCGCAAGGAACTGGCGCAGGCCCATCCCTGGCTGCCCGCAGCCGTGGTCAAGGCCTTCACGGCCTCCAAGGCGCAGGCGCTGAAGCTGCTGTCCGACACTTCGGCCACCAAGGTGACCCTGCCCTTCGTGGAAGAGCAGCTGAAGGCGGCACGCGAGTCCCTGGGCGAGGACTACTGGTCCTACGGCGTGCAGGCGGCGCGCCAGACGCTGGAGACCTTTGTGCGGCACCACCACGCGCAGGGCCTGTCCAAGCGGCTCATGGCGGTGGAGGAGCTGTTCCACCCCGCCACCTACGAGACCTACTCGATCTAATTTCGCCTCACATTCCGACTCAAACGAGCAACATCGAATCGTATGCATCTTGACAAAATTCCCGTACAGATCAATCAAATCCGGCTGGAAAGCCCAGACACAGCTTCCTTTGACCTGGTCCCGCTTGACACCGATTTCTTGCCTCCGTGTGGCGCAGGTGCACATGTCGACATCGAAATTCCTGGGGGACTGCAACGATCCTATTCACTACTGCTTGCCTCGTCTAGACCGCACTACTACCGGATTGCCGTCAAGCGCGAAAATGACAGCCGCGGCGGCTCTGCCTGGTTCCACGACACAGCGCGTGTCGGCGCCCGGATTCAAATCTCGCCGCCCGTCAACGACTTTGCCCTGATCGAGAATGCTCAGCATAGCGTGTTCATTGCCGGAGGGATCGGCATCACCCCGTTCTTGTCTATGGCAGAACGCCTGAACGAACTCGGGCGCACATGGGACCTGCACTATTCCGCGCGCCGCCAGACGCATATGCCATTCCTGGAAAGCTTGGACAGACTTGCAAGCAAAGGATTCGGAACAGTTCTGAAGCATGTGACTGGCGACACAGGCAGGCGGATGGACTTGGAGAGCGTCATCCAGTCCACCCCGGCAGGGGCACACCTCTACTGTTGCGGCCCCAGGGGGCTGATCGATGCCTTCATTGTCAACACTCAACGCCGTCTTTCCAACTGCGTTCACTACGAGCGATTCAACTCAAGTCAGGAGGCAGCCGTTGATGGAGGGTTTGATGTGCAATTGATACGAACCGGTCGGACACTGCCTGTCCCGCAAGGCAAATCCATCCTTGACGTCTTATTGGATGCCGGAATCAATGCCCCCTTCGCCTGCACGCAGGGAATCTGTGGAACATGTAAGGTCAAAGTTGTGAGCGGCACTCCAGACCACCGAGATGACTGCCTGACGGATGAAGAGCGTGCGGCAGGAGATGTCATCATTACTTGCTGCTCGGGCTCGTCTTCGCGTGTCCTATCCCTTGATCTCTAGGTGTTGATGCCGACGCCAGTACGGCTAAGGGACCGAGGATCATTGATTGGGCGTGGCTGGATCAGAAAGTTGAAGCCCGTCGCTGAAGCGAACGCCTCGATCCATGACGTCTGGTTCTGATCGGTGGTCAGCACTTGGCCGTTGGCGTCGAAAAGGGCTCAGGTGGCTGACTCATCTAAGCCTCACACGTTGAGCAGTTGCTTCCGTGGCCGGAGAGTGTCCCCTTCGGGACGGCAGCACCAGTTCGTGGACCGCGATAACGGCCACCCGCTGGTCCAAGTAGGGCCGTCATGACCATCTGCGGCAAAAAGTGCCTTGAACGGCCGCTTCGCGCTCTGAAGCGGCCGGCCATTCTGCGAGCTGCTCAATGACTGGTACCAGCGACAGCAGTCATTGGCGCCCCGAAACCAAACGACGGCATCCAGCCTTAGGCAGACTTCGCTTTAGTTGCCATCGGCCATGGCGAACTACTGTCCGGTGGCATGATTCTGACCCATTGGCGTTTCTGTGCCGCAGTAGCAGAATGTAGCAATGGCTCTTTCAGATGACATTGGCAGTCTTGAGTCGCTCGTACAGCGCATGGTCGAGGAATCTGGCCAGCTTGGCTCTTTTGATGCCCAGGCCTGGCTCACTCAGTGGCTGGCGGAACCTGTACCTGCGCTCGGCGACCGCCGCCCCTTGGACGTACTTGACGAACCGGGTGGCATAGCGTTAGTAACGAGGGTCCTCTGTCAGATGCAGTCAGGGGCCTATTCGTAGCCCTTCGACCGGCGCAATGCACCCGGATCAAAAGAGAAGTTCGCGGGTCGTAGCACAGCGGCCGAGTGCTTCAGGCTGGGCAGAGACGTTCTAATATGGGAATTGAATGACGGCGTGTGCGAACACCAGTCATAGACCTTGTGCAAATGAGAACACTAAGGGGGTGTATCTGCACAACCTGACATACGCCATTGAGAACACCCTACATACGCCGGGGCTGGTCTTTCCTACAGTTGCGGTACCGTGAACCCCGGAGAAAGTTCGGGGTGCCACACCGAGATAGCAGGTGGCACGGAACACGTGCACGCCTCATGACCGTCGAAATCTCCGCTGGAACGCAGCCACTATCTTTCGCGTTCATCCAACCGCCTCAGGCCATCTCTTTGGAGTCCAGTTACGCGGAATCAACCCAGTATGAGCTCCGGTGGATCGGTCGCAGTCATGGACGCACCAAAGAGAAACCCCCCACATGACACACCGCGCTTTCGCCGGGGCCAGAGGTGAGGGGCATATTGTTTAAGAACATATCACAAATTTGAAGTCTGTATCTAGGCCGCCCACTTCGACAGCGAAAGCCTCACAGGACGTTTGGCGGCTCACGTGCCATCGGACTTCGTGCTAGTTTCACATGATTGCCGGCGCGGCGTGGCGCGAACCGCTTGGCACGGCCCCTCCTGCCGCTGTACGTCATACAGCCGAAGCTCCATTGCGCGGCGATCGCTAGCGCCAGCGACTGCTTGGTGTCAGTCAGCGTGAGGTTTCTCGCGGGTAGCCAAGAACAGCAACCGCTGCACTGCCGTACCTCGGAGCAGCGAGGTCCCCTGTAGGCTGATTGCTGCCGCTCGGCGACTGTGGACCTAATGACTCTTAGATGGGAGACCCGTCACTGATTACCTTGGTTCCACGCCCCATGTCTGGTTCGGCGCCTGACGCCTCATCAGACAGGTCAATTCCTAGTTCCCGTGCTTCGGCCAGCAATGTCGCCAGTTCGGCGGCAGTACCCACTCCCAGTTTTCTGAGTGCAGCGCGGCGGTGCTCCTCAACCATGCGCTCCGAGATGCCAAGCCGGTCGCCTATGGCTTTATTGGGTAGGCCTTTTTCAACCAGCAACACGACCTTGCGTTGCTGGGTGGTGAGTGTTTCCCAGTGCGCAGTGAAATCCGTGCGCATCTGGTGTTCGATGTGCAGTTCACTTTCCTTTTTCATGGCGAGTTTGATCTCACCCAGCAACTGATCGGGGTCGTATGGTTTCTGGATGAAGTTCAGCGCGCCTTTGGCCATGGCTGCGACGGCAATATCGATGGTTCCCCGCCCGGACAGGAACAGGAGCTTTATACTGTATTTTCATTTATATCAAAACATGGCGGCTTGACCGTCGAGGTGCGACCCCGCAGTCGCCAAGACCAGTGGCCGCTTGGTGTCAGTGAGCGGGAGGTCGGTCGTTGCGCTCGACTGACCGAGAACGCTGCCTCACAGACATTGAGCTGCACGATTCTTGTTCAAGGCCGGTTCAGAATTTCATTTTTATCATGTTATCTTTTTTCGATAACCGTGCAAAACTTTGTATAAGTCCCTGATTTCCCCCCCCTCCTTGCATCGCTCTGCTGTCAATGCGGGGCCCATCTACTCCTTGCAGCCTACTGCAGGCTCTGCTCGCTGTGGCCGAAATTGTCCAGACGGACATTCGTGATCGTTACGAACTTTCCCGTCAGCCATCACGTAAAACCTCACTCCACCGTCACCGACTTCGCCAAATTCCTCGGCTTGTCCACGTCGGTGCCCTTGGCCAGTGCCGTGTGGTACGCCAACAGTTGCAGAGGCACCACGTGCAGGATGGGGCTGAGCACACCGTAGTGCTCGGGCATGCGGATGACGTTGAGCCCTTCGCCGCTGGCGATGTGGGTGTCCGCGTCGGCCAGCACGTAGAGCACGCCGCCACGCGCGCGCACCTCCTGCATGTTGCTCTTCAGCTTTTCCAACAGCGCGTCGTTGGGCGCCACCGTCACCACCGGCATGGCGCTGGTGACCAGGGCCAGCGGGCCGTGCTTCAGCTCGCCGGCGGGGTAGGCCTCGGCGTGGATGTAGCTGATCTCTTTCAGCTTCAACGCACCTTCCAGCGCAATCGGGTAGTGCAGACCCCGGCCCAGGAACAGCGCGTTGTCTTTCTGCGCAAACGCCTCGGCCCACTGGATGAGCTGCGGCTCCAGCGCCAGCACCGCCTGCAAGGCCACCGGCAGGTGGCGCATGGCCTTCAGGTGCTGCGCTTCGTCTTCGGCGCTCAGGCGGCCCTTGGCCTGGGCCAGCGCCAGCGTCAACAAGAACAAGCCGGCCAACTGGGTGGTGAAGGCCTTGGTGCTGGCCACCCCAATTTCCACCCCGGCGCGGGTGATGTAGGCCAGCTCGCATTCGCGCACCATCGCGCTGGTGGCCACGTTGCAGATGGTCAGCGTGTGCGTCATGCCCAAACTCTGCGCGTGGCGCAGCGCGGCCAGGGTGTCGGCGGTTTCGCCGCTCTGGCTGATGGTGACCACCAGCGTTTTCGGGTTGGGCACGCTGGTGCGGTAGCGGTATTCGCTGGCCACTTCCACCTGGGTCGGGATGCCGGCGATGCCCTCCAGCCAATACTTGGCGGTGCAGCCGCTGTAGTAGCTGGTACCGCACGCCAGAATCAGCACGTTGTCGATTTCGTTGAACACGCGCCAGGCGGCGGTGGCCTGTTCGCCCTGCCCGTCGAACAGTTCGGGCGCCACACCCTCGATGCCTTCCAGCGTGTCGGCGATGGCACGCGGCTGCTCGAAAATCTCCTTTTGCATGTAATGCCGGTACGGGCCCAGCTCCACCGCGCCGCTGTGGGCGTGCACGGTTTTCACGGGGCGTTGCGTGGCGTCCAGCGGTTGTCCGTCGCGGCCCACGATCCAGTAGCGGCCCAGTTGCAGGTCCACCACGTCGCCTTCGGCCAGGTAGACGATCTGGTCGGTCACGCCGGCCAGGGCCATGGCGTCGCTGGCCAGGTAGTGGGCGGCGGGCTGCCCACCTTCGCTGCGGCCCACGCCCAGCACCATGGGCGAGCCGGCGCGGGCACCCACCACCCGCTGCGGCTCGTCTTTGTGGAACACCGCAATGCCGTAGGCGCCGT
>CAZSZN010000012.1:22810-31071 GCA_964610405.1 uncultured Macromonas sp.
GCTGCACCGCCGCGCGCACCGCCTGGAACAGGTCGCCCTCGTACAGCGCATCCACCAGGTGGGCAATCACCTCGGTGTCGGTCTGACTCTCGAACACGTAGCCCTTGGCCTGCAGTTCGGCGCGCAGCTCGTCGTGGTTTTCGATGATGCCGTTGTGCACCAGCGCCACGCGGGCGGCACGTTGGCCGGCGTCGCCCCCCGGGCCGTGGCTGAAATGGGGGTGGGCGTTGTGCACCGCCGGCGCACCATGGGTGGCCCAGCGGGTGTGGGCAATGCCGGTGCCAGCGGCCAAACCCTCGGCGTTCACCTGCGCTTGCAATTCGGCCACGCGCGCGGTGCTGCGAGCGCGGTGCAGCCCGATGTCCGCCCCGTCGCCCTGGCGGTACACCGCCACGCCGCACGAGTCATAGCCCCGGTACTCCAGCCGCTGCAGGCCCTGCACCAACACCGGCACCACGTTGAAAGGCGCCACCGCCCCGACGATTCCACACATCACGCGCTCCTTGTTTGCACTGTGGCACCTATGCTAGAGAGACCAAAAAGAAATAGGAAATCTTTTTAATTAACTTTATGAAATAAAATTTATACAAAGCCTATCTAAAATCTTTCATTCCAAAAACTTGATTTCAATGAAAGAAAATTTCCCGGACGCCATCGACCTCTGCCTGCTCGATGCCCTGCAGACCGACGCCAGCCGCTCCAATCTGGAACTGGCCCGGCATTGCAAGGTGTCGCCAGCCACGGCCTTGCGCCGGGTGCAAGCCTTGCGCGCCAGCGGCCTGATCGAGCGGCAAGTGGCCCTGCTGCAACCCGAGCGATTGGCCGAAGCCCTGGGCCACGGCCTCACCGCGCTGGTCGAAATCAGCCTGGACCGCCAGGGCGCCGAACACCTGGATGCGTTCGAGCGCTTTGTGCTGCCCCACCCCGAGGTGCAGCAGTGCTACCGCGTCAGCCCCGGGCCTGACTTCGTGCTCGTGCTGGCGGTGCGCAACATGGCCGACTACCAGGCCTGCGCCCAGCGCCTGTTCACCCAGCAAGCCAATGTGCGCAACGTCAAGGCGTTTTTCAGCGTCAAACGGGCCAAATTTGAACCCGCCGCCCCCTTGCCCGCGCCAGCCACGCCACCCCGCCGCCCAACAAGCGCATAATTTTGGGAACTGCACTGACAAGGAGGAACCGCATGCGCCTGATGCCCATTGCCCGCCCATTGATCGCCGCTGCCCTGGGGGCCGCCTTGTGCATCAGCGCCTGGGCACAGGAATTGGTCAGCGTCCGCAACGCCAACGTCAACCTGCGCGCCGCGCCCAACCTGCAAGCGGAAGTGCTGTGGAAGCTGGCCCAGGGCTACCCGCTGCGGGTGCTGGAAACCCGGGGCAACTGGTTGCGCGTGCAAGACTTTGAAGGCGACGAAGGCTGGATCGCCAGCAGCGTGACCGCCCGCACCCCACACCACATCGTCAAAGGCACCAGCATCAACCTGCGTGCCGGCCCCGGCACCCAGCACCCCGTCGTGGGCAAAGCGGTGTACGGCGACGTGCTGCGCACCGCCCGTCGCCAGGGCGACTGGGTGCAGGTGCAACAACCCAACGGCCGGGGCACGGCCTGGGTCGCGTCGTCGCTGCTCTGGGGCTGGTAACGCCCCGGCCCGTCAGCCCTTGGGGGCTTTCTGGGGCCGCTTCCAGTTCGGAATGCTGACCTGCTTGCCCCGGGCCACGCTCAGGGCCCCGGCCGGCGTGTCCTTGGTGATGGTGGAGCCCCCCGCCACCGTGCCACCCGCGCCCAGCGTCACCGGTGCCACCAGCACACAGTTGCTGCCCACGTGCACATCGTCTTCGATCACCGTGCGGTGCTTGTTGGCGCCGTCGTAGTTGGCGGTGATGCTGCCGGCCCCGTAGTTGACGCGTTCGCCCACGGTGGCGTCACCCAGGTAGGCCAGGTGGTTGGCCTTGGCGCCGGTGGCCAGGGTGCTGTTTTTCACTTCCACGAAGTTGCCAATGTGCACATCGGCCCCCAGTTGCGCCCCCGGGCGCAGCCGGGCGAACGGCCCCACCAGCGCGCCAGCGCCCACACTCACGCCGGCCTTTTCGCCATCGATGTGGGTGAACGGGTGGATCACCGCGCCGGCCTCGATGCGCGCGTTCGCGATCACGCAGTTCGCGCCAATGCGCACGCCTTCACCCAGCGTCACGCAGCCTTCAAACACGCAATTCACATCGATGTCCACGTCCTGCCCGCACTGCAAGGTGCCGCGAACGTCGATGCGCGCCGGGTCGGCCAGGCGCACGCCCTCGGCCATCAAACCGTCGGCCAGGCGGCGCTGGTAGGCGCGTTCCAACTCGGCCAACTGAACCGGGCTGTTCACCCCCGCCACCTGCAGCGCGTCGCTGATGCGGTGCCCCAGCACCCGCACCCCATCGGCCACGGCGAACTTCACCACATCGGTCAGGTAGTACTCGGCCTGGGCGTTGCGGTTGTCCAGCCGCGCCAGCCAGCCACGCAGCAGGCGCGTGGGCACCGCCATGATGCCGCTGTAAATCTCGGTGATGGCGCGCTGCGCGTCGCTGGCGTCCTTGTGCTCCACGATGGCCTGCACATCCCCCGCCGCATTGCGCACGATGCGCCCGTAGCCGGTCGGGTCGGGCATGTCCAGCGTCAGCAAGGCCAGGTGCTCGCCCGCGCAAAGGGCCAGCAGGGCGCGCAGGGTGTCGGGCTGGGTCAGTGGCACATCGCCCGACAGCACCAGCGTCACCCCATCGTCGGGCAGCGCCGGGGCGGCCTGTTGCACCGCGTGGCCGGTGCCCAATTGCGGCTCCTGACGCACACACTGCAAGGCCAGGCCGGCACGGCCCCAGGCCGCCACAGCGGGCTCCACCTGATCGGCCCCATGGCCGGTGATGACGACCGCACGCCGCGCGCCCACCTGGGCCGCGCAGTCCAGCACATGGCCGACCAGGGCCTTGCCCGCCAGGCGGTGCAGCACTTTGGGGGTGCGGCTTTTCATGCGGGTGCCCTTGCCCGCCGCCATCACCACCACATCCACCGGAACATCCATATCGCCTCCTGAAAACGCGCCGCAACGCCACGACGCGGCATTATCGCGGCCTTTGGTAAGCTGGCGGCCTTGTTCATCCACGCCGAACTGCCATGAAATTTGCCGTCATGGGTGCCGGTGCGGTGGGCTGCTACTACGGTGGCATGCTCGCCCGCGCGGGCCACGAAGTCACCCTCATCGCGCGCCCGTCGCACGTGGCGGCCATCCAGGCACACGGCCTACGCCTGCAGGCCCAAACGTTCGACGAACAGGTGCCGGTGCGCGCCACCACTTCGCCTGACGGCGTCGCCGGGGCCGCCGTGGTGCTGTTCTGCGTCAAATCCACCGACACCGAAACGGCGGGCGCGGCCATCGCGCCCCACCTGGCGCCGAACGCGTTGGTGTTGAGCCTGCAAAACGGGGTGGACAACGCCCCGCGCCTGGCCGAGGTCATCGGACGGCCGGTCACGCCCGCCGTGGTGTACGTGGCCGCCGGCATGGCCGGTCCGGGGCATGTGCAACACCACGGGCGGGGCGAACTGGTCATCAGCCCCTGCCCGCAGGCCCCCACGCTGGTGGCGGCCTGCGCACAAGCAGGCGTGGGCGTCACCGTGTCCGACCAGGTGCTGGGCGAGCTGTGGTTCAAGCTGGTCATCAACTGCGCGTACAACGCCCTGTCGGCGCTGACCCGCCAGCCCTACGCGGTGCTGGTGCAGCACCCGGGCATGTGGGACGTGATGCGCGACATCGAACGCGAATGCCTGGCGGTGGCCGCGGCCGATGGGGTGCCGCTGCCAAGTGACACTTGGCCCGCGATCGAGGCGATTTCACGCACCATGGCGACCCAGGTGTCGTCGACCGCGCGCGACCTGATGCAAGGCAAGCACACCGAAATCGACCACCTCAACGGCTACGTGTTGCGCCGGGCGGCGGTGCACGGCCTGCAGGTGCCCGCCAACCGCTTGCTGCACACACTGGTAAAGGCGCAAGAAGGTGCTGGCGCCGCGCCAACGGCCACCACGCCATAATGCTTGCGATGGCGGGGCTGCCCGCCAACGTCCCCACGCCCCGCTCCAAAGGAAACCCATGTCCGCCCAACGCTATCGCCTGGTCACCCGCAGCGACTTCGACGGCCTCGTCTGTGCCGTGCTGCTCAACGAACTGGACCTGATCGACGACATCCTGTTCGTCCACCCCAAGGACATGCAGGACGGCAAGATCGCCATCACCGAGCGCGACATCACCACCAACCTGCCCTACGTGCCGGGCGCGCACCTGGCGTTCGACCACCACGCCTCGGAAACACTGCGCAACACGGGCGATCGAGCCAACCACATCATCGAAGCCGAGGCCCCGTCTGCCGCGCGCGTGGTGTACCGCCACTACGGCGGCAAGGCCACCTTCCCCACCATCAGCGACGACATGATGGACGCGGTGGACAAGGCCGACTCGGCCCAGTTCAGCGAAGACGAGGTGCTCAACCCCACCGGCTGGGTGCTGCTGAACTACCTGATGGACTCGCGCACCGGCCTGGGCCGCTTCCGCAACTTCCGCATCAGCAACTACCAGTTGATGATGGACCTGATCAAATACTGCCGCAACCACACGATCGAGCAGATCCTGGCGCTGCCCGACGTGGTGGAGCGGGTGGAGCTGTTCCGCGAGCACGAGGCCAATGGCAAAGAACAAATCCAGCGCTGCGCCACGGTGCACGGCAACCTGGTGGTGCTGGACCTGCGCCACGAAGAAACCATCTGGGCCGTGAACCGCTTCATGGTCTACGCCTTGTTCCCGCAAGCCAACATCTCCATCCACGCGATGTGGGGCGTGCAAAAGCAGAACACCGTGTTCGCCACCGGCAAATCCATCCTCAACCGGACCTCTCGCACCCACGTCGGCGAGCTGATGCTGGCCTACGGCGGTGGTGGCCACGAAGCCGCCGGTACCTGCCAGGTGGACAACGACCGCGCCGACGCGGTGCTGCAGGCGCTGATCACCCGCATCACCCAGGACGGCTGACACCTCGCCCGCCTGCGACAATCGGCGCACCATGAACGCCACTTACGTTTTGACCCTGTCCTGCAAGGACAAACCCGGCATCGTGCACGCGGTGTCGGGCTTTTTGCTGGAGCACGGCGGCAACATCGAAGAAGCCGCCCAGTACAACGACCACGACACCGGCCTGTTCTTCATGCGGGTGCAGTTTGCCTGCGACCGCCTGCCGGCCGACGCGCTGCGCCAGCAGGTGCAGGCCTTTGCCGACAGCCACGCCATGCAATGGGGCCTGCACCCCCTGAACGCGCCCATGCGCACGGTGCTGCTGGTCAGCCAGCAAGGCCACTGCCTGAACGACCTGCTGTTCCGCTGGAAGAGCGGCCTGCTGCGGCTGGACATCCGCGCCATCCTCAGCAACCACCGCGACTTCTACCAGCTCGCCGCCAGCTACAACATCCCCTTCCACCACCTGCCGGTCACGGCCGACACCAAGGCCCAGGTGGAGGCCAAGCAACTGGAAATCATCCGCCAGGAACAAGCCGAGCTGGTGGTGCTGGCGCGCTACATGCAGATCCTCTCCAACGACCTGTGCAGCCAGTTGGCAGGCAAGGCGATCAACATCCACCACAGCTTCCTGCCCAGTTTCAAGGGCGCCAAGCCCTACTACCAGGCCCACGACCGGGGCGTGAAGCTGATCGGTGCCACCGCGCACTACGTGACGGCCGATCTGGACGAAGGCCCCATCATCGAGCAGGATGTGGCCCGGGTGGACCACAGCATGACGGTGGACGACCTGACCGCGATCGGCCGCGACACCGAAAGCCAGGTGCTGGCCCGCGCCGTCAAGTGGCACAGCGAGCACCGCGTGCTGCTCAACGGCCACAAGACCGTGGTCTTCCGCTGAAGCGCCCGCCATGGCCGTGCGCATCCCGCCCATCCAGTGCCTGCTGACGTTCGAGGCACTGGCGCGCCTGCGCAGCGTCACCCAAGCGGCCGAAGAACTGTGCGTCACGCCCAGCGCGGTGAGCCACCGCGTCAAGCAACTGGAGCAGATCCTGGGCGTCAAGCTGTTCGGGCGGGCCGACTTTTCGCTGACCACCGAAGGCAGTGAATACCTGGCCCACGTGCGCGAGGGGCTCAACACCCTGCAACGTTTTCCCAGCAAGCAGGCCAACCCCGGGCGACGCAAACTGCGCCTCGCCATCACACCCACTTTCGCGCGCTCCATGGTCATGCCCCGGCTGAAGCTGTTCGCCGAGGCCTACCCCGAAATCGATCTGACGCTGCAGGTCAGCATCCCGCTGCTGGACGTGGTGGCGGAGGACGCCGACCTCACTATCCGCTTTGGCACTGGCCGCTACGCCGATGTGGAGCACCTGTGCCTGCTGAAGGACGCGGTGGTGCCGCTGGCATCGCCCGCCTTTGTGCGCGAACACGGCCCCTTCGTCACGCCCGACGATCTGGAAGGCGTGCCCCTGCTGCGCAGCCCGCTGGAGCCCTGGCGCACCTGGTTCGCCGCCCAGCACCTGGACTGGCCCGAACCCACCGATGGGTCGCAGTTCAACGACATCGGCCTGATGTGCGACGGCGCCGCCGCCGGCATGGGTGTGGCACTGGTGCGCCTGAAGCTGGGGGCGCCGTGGATCGAAAACGGCTCGCTGGTCAAGCTCGGCGACAGCGAACCGTTCCGCGTGCCGGTGCCCAGCCCTCACGCCCATTACCTGTGCTGGCGCACCGGCACCATGGACCGCTGGGAGTGCGCGGCTTTCGCCGAGTGGCTCAAAAAGTCGATGGACTGAGGCGCACGGGGCATCAACCGTCCGCTCAGTCGATCGACAGGCGCTGGCCGGTTTTCCCGCGTTTCTTGGGCAAGTTCAAGGTCAGCACGCCGTTGTCGTACTTGGCCTTGGCCGCGTCTTCGTCGATGTCCACCGGCAACTGGAAGCTGCGTGCCACCGAGCCGTAATAGCGCTCCGACCGCAGCAGCTTTTCGTCCGCCGCTTGGGCGTCCAACTGCCGCACTTCAGCGCGCAAGGTGACGATGTTGCCGTCGATGGTGACGTGAATGTCCTCTTTCGACACCCCGGGAATTTCCGCCTCCACGGTGTAGGCGACGCCATTCTCCTTCACATCGACCTTGATGGATTGGGGCAGTGGTTCACCGTGCAAGGGCCGCACGAAGTAGCCCGGCGCCATATCCTTGAAAAAATCGTCAAACAGGCTGCCACGGGGGATCAGGTTGCTCATGAGAACTCCTTTCAAGTGGATGGAAGCGTTTCGGCGCAGACCATGGGCACCGACACCCCCGATTTGGCGGCGACTGACCCCGGTTTCAAGACCCCCACCCAGGCGACCGGATTCACAAACCCGTGAAGGATTTTTCAACCCGGGACCAGCGGGTTGGCCTACACTGGTTTGCCATGAACGCTCCCACCGATTCCCGCCAGCAAGCCGCCCTGGACCGCGCCACCCGGCAGGCCGAGGTGGTGCACGCGTTGCAGGCGGTGCTGCCCGCCCACGCGCTGCTCTACACACCAGAAGACACCACGCCCTACGAGTGCGACGGCCTGACCGCCTACCGCGAGCGCCCACTGTGCGTGGCCCTGCCCGAAACCGAAGACCAGGTGCAGGGCGTGCTGCGCGCCTGCCACCTGCTGGACGTGCCGGTGGTGGCCCGTGGCGCCGGCACCGGCCTGTCGGGCGGGGCCATGCCCAACGCCCTGGGCGTGACGCTGAGCCTGGCCAAGTTCAACCGCATCCTGTCCATCGACCCGCTGGCGCAGACCGCCGTGGTGCAAGCCGGCGTGCGCAACCTGGCCATCAGCGAAGCGGCAGCACCGCATGGCCTGTACTACGCGCCCGACCCCAGCAGCCAGATCGCCTGCACCATCGGCGGCAACGTGGCCGAAAACTCCGGCGGCGTGCATTGCCTGAAGTACGGCCTCACGGTCCACAACATCCTGCAGGTGCGCGGCTACACCATCGAAGGCGAGCCGGTCACCTTTGGCGGTACCGCGCTCGACGCGCCGGGGCTCGACCTGCTGACGGTGCTGATCGGCAGCGAAGGCATGCTGGCCGTGACGACCGAAGTCACCGTCAAGCTGGTGCCCAAGCCGCAACTGGCGCGCTGCATCATGGCCAGCTTCGACGACGTGCGCCAAGCCGGCGACGCGGTGGCGTCGGTGATCGCGGCCGGCATCATCCCGGCGGGGCTGGAAATGATGGACAAGCCCAT
>CAZSZN010000013.1:0-30026 GCA_964610405.1 uncultured Macromonas sp.
GATGGTGTGCAGCAGCAGGCGGGCGGTGGCGTAGGTGTAGTCGGGGTCGGTCTCGATCTTGGTGCGGGCGGCCAGGATGGCGGCCTTGTACACCTCGGTCATGGGCACGCCGTCGTACAGGTTGCGCATGGTTTCGGCCACGATGGGCTCGGCCTTGACGTCAGCGCCCAGGTTGGCGCAGGCAGCGGCGATGAGGGCGTGCAGGCGCGGCACGTCCAGGGCGACGCGCTGGCCGTTGTCCAGCACGTGCAGTTCGGGGTGGGCCGGTGCCGCTTGTTCGGCCTTGGCGGCGCGCTCCTGGGCGCGACGCTCGCGGTACAACACGTAGGCGCGGGCCACTTCGTGGTGGCTGCCGCGCATCAGGCCCAGTTCCACCTGGTCTTGCACGTCTTCAATGTGGAAGGTGCCGCCGCCCGGGCGCGAACGCATCAGGGCGCGGACCACGTTCTGGGTCAGCACCTCGACGTCCTGGCGCACGCTGGCGGAGGCGGCGCCCTGGGCACCGTGCACGGCCAAAAAGGCCTTCATCAACGCGACGGCAATCTTGTTGGGCTCGAACGGCACCACCGCGCCGTTGCGGCGGATGATTTGGTAGTTTTGCAGCGCGCTGGGCGATGCTACGGCCGGCGCAGCGGCGGCAGGTTGGCCAAAGGCTGGCGTGCCAGATGTGGGGGCGATGTTGGTGGTTTGCATGGGTCCTCTCGCAGTGTGTCTGGTAGGGGGCGGACACTACAGTTAGTGTCTCTTGTTTTTGAAAAACGCTAGCGGTAGTGTAGCGGCCGAACGCCACGTGGTGGCTGCCGGGAGCCAAAAAAAGTTCAGGCAGCCGTTGGCTGCCTGGGTGAATGAGGGAAAGTACGGGGGTCAGTGGCTCAACCACTGCAGGCAATCCCCGGGTGAGATGACGAGGCTCCCGGGTCGGGGTTGGTCCAGCAACAGTTTGTCGCCCGTGACCAGGCAAAACGAAGGATCTTGATCAAGCAAGAGCCATAAGTGCTGGTCGCCGGGGTCTGGTGCGGTGTGGGTGCTGTTCGGCGTGGGCTCCAGCCACTGAGCATTGGCCACGATTTCAGCCAAAAAGGTGTCTAGCTCACTCATTGTCAAGCCATGCATGCGCTGCAACTTGGGTCTGAGGAGCACGGCCCGGTACTCGTCCAGCAGAGCCGGTGAGACAACGCAATGCAAGCTACCTTCCAGCATGGCGTCCAACACGCGAACGGTAGGGCTGTTGGGTGCATGCGTGATCAAGCCAGCCACCAGCACATTGGTGTCTATGATGAAGCGCCGCAAGCTCATCCGCCGCGTGTGGCGTGTGTTTCGCCGAGGGCTAGCTGTAAAGCGGTTTCTTCTGCCATGCCAGCCCGTAGGCGCGCGCGGGCCACCAATTCTCGTGCCGTGTCGATAGGTTTGATGCCACGCAGCACCAAACTTTCTTCAATGATTTTGTTGATAGAACGACCTTGCCTGGCGGCCGCTTCTTTCAATGCCTGGTGCAGGTTGTCGTTGAGGGTAATGGTGAGTCTGCTCATGTGAAACCTCTGGATGGTGATTCTACGTCAATGCACCAAATCACCAAAATGTAGTTCCGTGACCAGCTGCTGTCTACGGGAACCGATCCGCAGGCCAGCCGGTAAGCTGCTGCAGCAAGGCCCAGTCGAAGCCGGGGCCGGGGTCTTGCTTGCGGCCGGGGGCAATGTGTTCATGCCCCACAACGTGTTGAATGGGGTATTGCTGGGCCAATTGGTTGCAGAGCGTGGCCAGGGACTGGTACTGCGCGGGCTCGAAGGTGTCGCCCTCCAGCCCTTCCAGCTCTATGCCTATGGAATAGTCGTTGCAGTTGGGGCGGCCCTGCCATTCGGAGCGACCGGCATGCCAGGCCCGGTCATTGCACGAGACAAACTGAATCACCTCGCCGCTGCGGCGAATGAAAAAGTGCGCCGACACCTCTAGCCCACGGATGGTCTGAAAGTAGGGGTGGGCGTCCCAGTCCAGCGTGTTGGTGAACAGCTGCTCCACCTCCGGCCCGCCGTATTGGCCGGGCGGGAGGCTGATGGAATGAACCACGATCAGGTTGATGTCGGCCCCCGGGGGGCGGGGGCCGAAGTTGGGGGAGGCAAGCCATTGCATAGGCATGGGGTGGAAAGTCACTGCTGAGTTTGCGCGTGCTGCCACGCAATGTATTCCGAACGCCGCAGCCGGTATCGTGCGATGCTGCCTTCGTGCAGTTGCTGCAGTGCTGTCGTGAGCAGATCGCGGAATGCCGCTTGGTCGGCTTCAGTTGCGTGATCGTGTGCCACCTGTGCAATGACCGCAGCATTGGGTTGCCGCAGCCCTTTGACGATGGTCTGCACGGCCTGAATCAGCGCCTCCCGGTACTTGATCTTCAACGGGTCGGGCTCCACCATGGTTTGCGCGATGGCCAGATAGCGTTGGCATGAGCGTTCATAGGCCCAGACGAACACATCGCGCAACAACTCGATCTGGTTGAGTTCATAGACCCCCAGCATCCCTTCAATATAGGCATGTTCCGGCACATCAATGAAGGACAGCGGGCAAAGGTTGTGCTTGAAGAACGGAATATTGGCGCCGATGCGAGACACGCGCTTGTTCACATCTTCAAACGGCTGCAGGTAGGGCAGCTGCACCATCAGAAAGAACGCTTGCTCGAACGGGTCGGGAATGGCGGCCGCCTTGGTCAGCAGCAGCGCAAAACAGTCCTCAATCACCTGCGGCAGCGCCAGCGGGTGAAACACGGTGCCCGATATATCCACTGCTCGTCGACGCAAACGGCCACAGGCCTGTGGGTCACGCATCAAATCCTGCGACAGCACCGCGTGCAGGTTCTTGAAGGTGAAGGCGTCAAGGCCCACCTCATCGGCATCCTCGATCAACATCTCGATGGCTGCCTTGTGGTTCAAGATCATCTGCGTTTCGATGGCGTCCTTGCCTTTGGCCACCTGGCCGAACTCAATCAGGTTCTGGGTGTCGAGTCGGCTGTAGGTGTTGCCCTCCAACTTGGACGAAGCCCACGACAGGTCCACCAACAGTCGGCTCAGGATGTCCCGCGCGTAGGTGCCTGCAGGCCGCTCGTTGGCAGACGTGCGGCCCATTTCGTGCAGCTGACGTCGCAGTGACTCGGGCAGGTAGAAGGTTGTGCCGGGCTGGTAGGTTTCCAGAAACGCGCGTTGGTAGCCGACCGGGTGTCGGTGCATCAGGGGGCGTCGAACCTGATCGCGAATGGCCGCCCCTTCGGGTGACACGGGGACATACAACTCAGCCTCGGCCGGTACCGCGACGCTGCCCGCAATCGGTATGTACACCCGAGCGATGCTTGCGCCCTCGGTGGCCACGCGCTGCTCGTCGACCAGCTTCTGCAGGCGGCGTTGCAATGTGCGGCGGTTGGGCTTGTCAGTCAGGCGCTGCGCCAGCTTGGCCTCAATGGCGGCAATGCCAATGCCGCTGGGGTGCGCCGCGACGATGGATAGGATCAGGTTGAGTTCTTCGTTCGGCGTGGCGCGTGGCATCGGATGGGGCTCCTTCTGGCGCATCTGTCATGCAATGTCGCGCAGGAGTGACAAAGCACGACACCATTATGTCGTGCCTTAGATCGAATTGTCACGCGAGAGCGACACCTCCAGTCCACGGATGGTCTGGAAGTAGGGGTGTGCGTCCCAGTTCAGCGTGTTGGTGAACAGCTGCTCCACCTTCGGCCCGCCGTATTGGCCGGGCGGGAGGGAGATGGAGTGCACCACGATCAGGTTGATTTCGGCCCCAGGGGGGCGGGGGCCGAAATTGGGGGAAAAAATAGTTCTCAACTAATACTTTATCTGGAGGTGGATATTAATTCGAACAAGTCAAGGCGGGGCCTGTTGTGTCGGCTGTCAAATTGGAATATTCTGCACGTGGAGATGCGTTGGTGAATGTGCTTGTGGAAGAATTCCAATAGCCAAGATCTCCACTCCAGCCATATCCAACTGAACACGAGTAAGAAGTACTGGTAGGAGAGGTGCAGCGATAAGTACTCGTGCCAGAAGCTCGAATAGTGGTGTTAATGCAAGTTCCGGAAAGTTGTCCAGTGATTTTGACAAAACCACCGATTACACTGCCATTGCTGTCGCTAGTGTATCTATCAACGATATAGTTTGAATGCCTGATACTAGGGACTCCCGGCGTGACTGGACTTGTGCTTCTGTTTAGGGGTGCATCGGTCCTGAGAAGTACGCTGTATGTTGCATTGTTGCTTGCATTTGTGCCGCTTTCCTTTACACCTACAGTATTGCCGATTCTGGTTTGACATCCACTGAACTGTCCATTTGGAATTTTAAACACAAGAAAATCAAGTCGAGATAGGCGGGTTAAATTGGGATAATTTGGCATAATCATACCCTCGTGACCCTTGAGCACCCCGGATTGGCCGACTACTGTGCCTCCGCTGTTGGTGATTTGGACTCTGTGTGATCGTGCTGCTTCAAAAATGGTATTCCCATTCTCATCATCAGGGCAAGCATAGTTTGTTGCATTGTTTCCTGAAATGAGTTCGTAGTTAAGAAGGCCAATATTTCCGGACCAGCCTTCAGGAACATAGCAAACGTAGGCTCCTGCCCTATCTGCGTCACTGCTAAAGACGCCGCCATCGCTCCCGTTACTGGAGCCGTATTTATCAGGGTTGTTCTCGTCAGAGAAACTCAAAGGAAAAATGCAGTATGTGATATCTGTTCTGTAAACCGTAATGTTTCTCAGTTTAAGGTTGTTAATGTTGACGGAGTAGCCGCTAGTGTTATCAAGGACCACAAGTCCAGTAACTTTGACCAATGGTACGTTGCTATAGAGCGCTACGCGAAAACCGCCTGTAACTGGAACAAGCAGTTCATATTCATTAGTGCTGGAGTTGAAGTTCAGATAAGAGCCATCGCTTCCATTGGCGGTGCCCTGAGCTGTATCATAATCTTTAACATCATCGCCCAGTCGAACGTTCGATGGAATTCCAATCCCGCCGCCGCTGGGGGCGCCGGCCTGAGGTATCGGGAAGTTTTTTACGGGGTCGTTCCATGCAATCACACTATCAAGTTGGACTGTTTGAGCTGCACCCAATTCATCCGTCCAAGCCACCTGCACCCGAACTTGATGTCGCGGAGAGGGTGTACACGCTTGAGTAACTGCCCAAGTTTGACTGAACACTGCATTTATGCCATTCGTTACAACTGCTGCAGGACTTGCCTGAACCAACGTACCTGTAGTGCAGCCGCCACCGGCTGTAGAAAAGTGTTCGCTTTGTCTAGCGATCAATCGTAAAGCATCTACTCGGGCCTGCGCCAAAGTGATGGCCTCTGCTCTAGCCTTTGCAGAGGCGCTGGCACTGACGACCGCTGCTTGCATTTTGGAAATACCCAAGAAACCAAGTGCGAAAATCATCATTGAAACCAGTGCCTCAATAAGGGCAATACCGGTAGAACGCTTTCTGTTCATGATACTGAATTTTTTCACCAGTCTCTCCAACTATTTCCGACCACTGATTTCACTGTAATGTTTTGAATATTTTGAACGGATTGCGTCGTCATATTGATGTTGACATTGCCTTGTAGTGATGTCGCATCAAGTGCAATCAAACTGCCGTTGATGATCGGGGTTCCGACAGTTTTTCCGAGGCTTCCGGCTATCACAGAGCCATTGAAGGTGTGATTCCCGTTTGTTGAAAACTCCCCTTTTACGACCAAGATGGTGGATGCGGTACTTGTCCCCATGTTTCTATCAAGTGAATAATTGCCGTCTATGTAAACTATTTTTCCAGCATAGTTGTTTCCAGTTTGCAAGTCCGATACCGATGAGACTTTTACATCAGCTAGTGATGCCAGCTCGGATTGAGATCTGCCTATCACCGATGTGTAGAATTGATCGCTGTTTGAATTTTTTAAATTTTGATCATTGTAAATAATATCTGGTCCTAGATAGTATTTGTTTCCTTGTTTTTCGGAGATTTTCTGACTCAGAACGCCATTAACCTTGCCGAAAGTTTCAAAACTCCCTGTTGCTGTTCCGATGTCTGATCCTGTCCATACATTAATGCCAGTATCGGTGTTGTTGGTGATTGAAAGATTGCCGCCTATGAAGCTGCTTCCAGCACCCTTCAATATCAACGGCGCTTTTGGTGCGGCACTAAAGAAAGGTGAATCATTGACTAGCATGGCTGATCGATGCACGGCAGTCTGGTCATCACTCCAACCTTCAGCAATGATCATGTATGCTCCATTTAGTGTTGGTGCCACGCAGTTTGTAAGTGTTGAGTTCGCTGCGCAGTAGCGTGCAGTGGCTCTTCGGTTTCCAAGTGCTGCAGCAAGTTCTGCTGCAGTAAAAGTATCGATGGTCGTATCGTTGTTGGCATCAGCTCCTCCAGCGAAAAAAGCAGCTAATGCGTAGTCCAGTGCGCCGTCTGCGACCTCTGCAGCCTGTTTGGCTCTGTAGGAGTTACTTATAAGAATATTCTCTGTGATCGCGCTTCGGCTTGCGTAGATGCCCATTATGCTCATTACTGCAAGCAAGACTACAGTAGTCAGCAGAGTGGCTATACCATGTTGATGAGATTTTGATGATACTCTCATAATTATTTAGTAAGTAACCATTGCGTTATTTCTGATTCTGGCGAATGAATCCAATCTCTTTTGACTGCCGTCTGCTGTAACAGCCCCAGCTATTGCAGTTGTTATTCCTCTTATTTCTATCGTTCTTTCGCCGCTTGCTCCGCTGGCATTGGTGCATGCTGCATTTGTTACGACGCTAGTGTTTGCATTTACGCATCGTGCAGTTAAAGCGAAGTTGAGTGTGTTTATGCTTATAGAGTTTGGGTCTGTGATTGCTGCCCATGTGCCTGTTGCGCAGTTTGCTTCTGAAGCGATGTCTCCGGCAGTTTTTATTTCAATAGAGTTATTGTTGGTATTTAGTCGAAACCCCATTCGTTCGAAGTCTTGAATAATTCCGTCTGGCGTGTTGTCGCCTGCGGCATTCCTGTCGTCGTAACTGTACAGTACGCAGTTTGCGGTAACTGTAATTACTCGAAATGGATTTGGGTTTGTTGTGTTTGCTCCCGCTGCACTGCTGTTCCAGTAAGATGCTCTCTTTAATTCATTCGATATGATGTCGCTGATCATTTGAATGTCATGATTTAGCTTGTCTGCCCTTAGATTGGTGGAGACACTTAGATTGTGAGCAAGAAATGAGGCGCCGGCCCCGGTGATGATAATTAAGGCAACTGCTACGCCAACTAGGAGTTCAACAAGTGAAAGTCCTATTTGTTTTTTGTTGCGGTGATTTAATTGCATGTCGCCAAACCCCCTGCCTTGTTCCCTACGGCGCAGGAACTAACTCTACCTAAGATGCTTACATTGACTTGTGTTGAGGCTCCACTTGGGCTACTGATGCTGATTGAAGCAGCTGTCGGGACTCCTGCAGCGTTGGTTGCCAGACCACGTACAGGATCAAAACGGACTTGTGAGGCTGCACCAATGGAAATCCCAGGATAGTTAGGAGTTATAAAGTATGTGATTTGTTGATTATTGGCGCCATTCACAGATGTCGATACAATGCATTGTGCGGAATTGGTGCCGTCGCAGTTAGCCGTGTCTCCAAAACCGATGGACCAACCCGCGCCACTTGATAGTCCTAGAAAAATTGGTTTTGATTGTTTTAATGCTTCTGATTTTGCAAGGTTGACTTGGCTTGATATAAGTTCCGTTGCCCCTACCAAGCGCCTGGATTCTATAAAGCCTTGATATGCAGGCGTTGCGACAGCAGCAATGATTGATACTATGGCAATGGTTACCATTGCCTCAATCAAAGTAAATCCATGATTTCTACTGGCCATCTTAGTTCTTCCAGCAGCCTGTTGGGCCGCGTTGGCCATTCTGTGCAAGGGTGACAGGGTTACAGGCGGAGTCCCTTGCTAGCTGTGTTCCTGTTGGTGTCGCTCTGATTGTGTAGGTGGTTGCCGTTGCACTGAGCACGTCAAATGTGTAAAAAGTGATCGCTGAATTGGCTGCATTAATTTGTACTCCCGTGCCATAGGTGGTGTTGTTTGCTCTCCATCTTTCCTGCCGCAATGCAAGTTCTTGCATGAAGCCTTGTGCTTCTGCTCGTCTAGCTTCTGTAACATACCGAAGGTAAGCTGGATAAGCAATTGCGGCAAGGATGCCGATGATCCCAACAACAATCATCACTTCAATCAGCGTAAAACCATAAGTTGCTTTTTTGTTCATAGTTTCCTCTTTGGTACGGGATAGTATTACCGGGGGTTTTGTAGAGCAGACCGGCCTCGACGAGCGGAGCCTTGCGCCAGGTGAACGGTGTGTCGCTACACTTTCAAGGTGATCCGCTGTCAGTTTTGTGCAGTCATAGGTGAGGTTCTTGAGTATGTCCACTCCGCTAGCGCTGGTCGTCGAAGACGAGCCAGATATTGCAACACTTTACGAGTTAAGTTTAGAGCGTTTTGGTGTGCGTGCACGATGTGTCAGCTCGATCAAGGATGCGCTGGACTTCTTGACCACGGTCCATGACGCGCAGTTCTGCATCACCGATCTTCGGTTGCCCGATGGCAGCGGTCTTGATGTTGTTCGCTACATACATATGAATGCCCTCGATGTACCTGTAGCTGTAGTCACCGCCTATGGTGATGTGGAGTCTGCTACGGGCGCTTTGAAGGCCGGCGCTTTTGACTTTGTCACCAAGCCGTTGTCATTGGACCGGCTGAAAGAGTTGGTTCAGCATGCGTTGCAGCTCAAGTCATTGTCGGCGAACCCAAAGCGCGATGCTTCAGCAGAAGACTATGCCAAAGACTCGTTGATTGGTACCAGCCCCCCCATGCACGCCCTGCGCAAGTTGGTGGACAAAGTGGCGCGTACTCAAGCGCCGGTGTTCATCCATGGCGAGTCGGGTACTGGGAAAGAGTTGATTGCGCGGCGCATTCATACCCAGGGCCCGCGGGCCGACGCCCCCTTTGTGCCGGTGAACTGCGGCGCCATGCCACCGGACCTGATTGAGAGCGAGTTGTTTGGCCACCGCAAGGGCAGCTTCACCGGTGCCGTGAGCGACAAGCCCGGCTTGTTTCGGGCAGCACATGGCGGCACATTGTTTTTGGACGAAGTGGCGGAACTGCCGTTGCCCGTGCAGGTAAAGCTGCTGCGCGTGCTGCAGGAGCGCACGGTGCGCCCGGTGGGGGCTGTTGAGGAAGAGGCGGTGGACGTGCGTGTGCTTTCTGCATCGCACAAAAACCTGGGGGATTTGGTGCAAGCGGGGCAGTTCAGGCACGATCTGTTTTACCGGCTGAATGTGATTCAGATTGATGTGCCACCACTGCGAGAGCGGGCGCAGGATATTCCACTGTTGGCGGACTCCATTTTGCAGCGCCTGGCCCAGCGTGACGGGATTGCGGTGCCCACATTGAGCGCAGGAGCCCGGGAATCGCTGTTGCGCTATGACTTTCCTGGCAATGTGCGCGAGCTGGAGAACCTGCTAGAGCGTTGTGTGGCTTTGAGCGACTCTGGGCTGCTGGAGGCAGAGCATCTGCTGCTGGACCCCTTCAAAATGCCGCAACCCGGTTTTCGACCCAGCGGTTTTGGCGATGTGAGCCTAAATACCCATGGTGAGCCATCTGCCGCTCAAATTTTGCAAGTACTGGAGGCTCACCGTTGGAACCGCACCCGTGCGGCCGAGGCTTTGGGTATGACATTGCGGCAACTGCGGTATCGGCTGGCCAAGTTGCAGGGCTGAATGGACTGTGTTTTGTCAGAAAGTGACAAAGTGATGTCATGAATTGACGGGTTTTTACCCCTCTGTTGCCTCTTGACAACTGCTTTACCCAGTGAAACCGGAAAAAGTGGAACTTGGCACGGATGGTGCTAAAGTGTGCTTGCGCTGCTTCAGCGTTCGTCAACCTTCAGGAGGCTCCATGAGCATGTCTAAGAAAGTCCAACGGGGTTTTACCCTTATCGAATTGATGATCGTTGTGGCGATCATCGGCATTTTGGCGGCCGTGGCGCTGCCGGCTTATCAGAACTACATTACTCGCTCTGCGAATAATGCATGTCTCGGCGAAGCAAAATCTTATATGAATAACTTCGTCGCCGCGGTCGCAAATGGAGATGCGCCAGGTAATCCTGGGTATTCTGCTTGTGTTTCCAGCGTCCCAGCTGCAATCACAAGTACCACTAGTGGCACTATCACTTTTAGACCTGCTGGTCGCGGGGATACCCGTGCTAGCTGTGAAGCTGCCTCTGGTAACTGCGTCCTTAGTGGTGCGATTTGATTTTGGTCTTCTAATCTGGGGCGCGTAGCGCCCCTTTTTATTTGAGATGCCTGATTATAAAATATTTCGACTGATTGGCCTTGCCTCATTGGCGGGGCTTTTTCTTTCTTATCTGTATCCATTCCACTTGGCGCCATGGACTACTTTCTATAATGAACTATTTTTTTCTGTTTTTGTTTTTTTGGGTTTGATATATCTCAGTTCTGGTGAAAAATCTCGGTTCGTCGAGTGGCGTTCTTGGGTGGTTGTTGTTTTTTTGCTTGGTGGTCATTTCTTATTCATAGAGCGTGAATCAATTTTGGTCGATCTTTATTTCCAACTTATTTTATTTTTGCTTGTTGGTTATTTCTCGTACTTGTTGGGATTTTGGATCCGGGATGGTGAATTGTTTCGTCCTATGCTGTGGACGTTTTGTTTGGTTGGATGCGTTTCGGTTTTTGTTGCTTGTTATCAGTGGCTTGGAGCATCAACTGGTGAAGGGTGGCAGCTTGGCTTTTTGCTCCCTTGGGGTGATGGCGGAAGAGTGGCTTCAAATATTGGGCAAGCCAACAACTTTGGCATGCTGATGGTAATCTGTTTGTGGGTGGCCTATGCGCTAAGAGAAGGATCTACTTCACGTTTGTCGTATTTTATTTTTTTTGTATTCGTATTTTTATTTGTTTTGGGGTTGTATATTTCTGGTTCAAGAGCTGCGGTTTTGAATCTTGTGCTGGCTATTCCGGTAATTTTCTTGCTTTCTTATAGAAGACGTCTGATTGTTGGCTTCTTGCCATTTTTGCCTCTGGTTATCTATCTAACCCTAGTTTTGGTCAATCAACTTTATGTCATATTTTTTGATCAATCGGGTGAGATGAAGTTGCGTGCGATCTTGGAAGATCCTGCACGTGTTAAATTGTGGCGTTTTGGCATTGAAGCATTGAGCGACAACTTGTGGTGGGGGGTTGGGCAGGGTGGTGTGTCAAGGTTGTACCTTGAGGCTTCGCCAGTTTATGGATCCATTGGTGAGTCTATACCCGCACACGTTCACAACACGATTCTTGATCTTCTTATTTCACACGGCGTGATATTTGGAAGTATTCTGGTTGGTTTTTTTGTTTTTCGAGTTGTGCGAGCCTTCGTGGCCTGTCGCGACAAATCGGATTTTTGGTTGTTTCTAATTGTTTTTGGTCTGTTTGTTCATGCGATGGTTGAATATCCATTGAATTATGGATTCTTCTTCTGGTTGTTCTGTTTGATGCTTGGTGTGATAACCGCTGCCGATGAGAGTTATTCAGAGGTGGCGTCGTTTAGATTCCGCCGTAGTATTGGTTTCCTAGCTATTTTTGCTCTGATTTTTTCGGCTTGGGTATGGTCTCAGTATGTGAAGATCGAGTCTTTGTACACCAAATCTCGGAACACTGGGATTGCTTTGGATGAAGTGGCCGCTGTACGCGCTCAATCTGGATTCCAAATTTTTCCAGGTTTGGTGGCTACGTTGTATTGGGCGGTTTATCGAGTTTCTGATGATCTGAGCGAGTCACAGTTGGCGGATCTTGAAAGCACTGCGAGATATAAACCTTTCCCGGACCTCTTGTTCAAGGCGGCTGTTGGAAATGCTTTTTTGAGTCGTCCGCAAGAGGCAGTTTGGTGGTTGGAGCGTTTGTGTGCCATGTTCCCTTCGCAGACAGAATCAGTCAAGGAAGCGTGGGAACAAATCGGTCAGTCGCGTTCTGATTGGCCCCAACTTGATTGGGCCGCCATTGCTGTTCAGCATCGCTAGTGTGTGTACGTTTGAGCTACACCAGTCTCAGCACAATATGGGGCCTCGAGGCTTTGCGCAGCTCAATGTCAGCTTCCACAACAGGCCGTGCTCGCACTGCCAGCCAGTTGAGGTGTTCATGCCCCGGCAAGAGTGGCAAAAAATGGTCTGGATGGTTGTAGCTTTGTTGCGAGCACTCAAATTCCGTTGCTTGGCGGTTTTGTGTTCGGTTATTTTGTGACTGATTATTCAATAAATTCAATGGCTTGGTTCATGGGTGTCGGCCTACCATGAGGGAGATATTGGCGGATAGTTTGGCGGTCTGCTGGGGTGTGGGAGGTGGCTTCAGGCATGGGTGGTGCCCTTGGGCTGGCCGCGCCTGCGGGCTTGCTGTACTTCGGCTTCCAGCGCAGCCAGGTCGTTTTTGGGGGCGGCCACTTCGGCCAGCGCGGGCAAGCCGCCCACCAGCCAGATGGCAGTGGCATACACGCCCATGCCCACGGATGGGTCGCCTTTTTCCATTTTCAGCAGCGTGGGCACCGAGATTTGCATGCGCGTGGCCCAGGCCGACAGCGATTGCTTGCGCCGCTTGCGTGCGGTAGCCAAGTGGTCGCCCAACTGGCACAAGGTGGCTTGCGCTTGGCTGGGGAGTTGGTCGATGGCTGGTGATTGCCTGGTCATACAAATATCTTTTACCAAAAACCAGTTTTTGTAAACGATATTTTAGGATTTTGGGTGAATATGGTTTCGCTTAAAGCGAAAGCCAGGTGGCCAGTCTGGGGGCTTTGGGCTTGAGTGCAAGCCTGCCTTCTTCTGCGCGCTTTCTCCAGCCCGGTCCGCGTTGCAGCGCGTCCTGCCAGGCTGTCAGCAGCGTGTCGGGGTCGTGGTCGTAGAAGTATTCCATCAGCGCGCGGGCTTGTGCCAAGTCTTTGGCGACTTTGGCGCGAAAGGCGCCAGTGCGTTCGCCAACGATCAGCAACTTGTGCACGGCATAGCGTTCGGGGGCGGGCAAGTTGACGACCACGGCGCGTCCGGTGCGGTCAAACAGAGTGGCTTGCTGCACGTTTTCCAATGAGAACTCCATGAAGCGCAAGGGCTGGAGTGCCACGTCCAGGTTCTCGATGGTGATGGGGGCGGTTTGTTGGGAGGTTTGTGTTGTGAGAAAGTCGATTTGAAATTCTGGCTCGTGGCCGTGCCGGTACGATGCGCCAGCACCTCCACGGTATGCCACCATGGGCAGAAAACCTTGTTCGAGGCTGCTGAGTGCAGAGTGTGGTTGGGCTTTGACATTGGCCGGTAACGCGATGGAGATGTTGCGTCCGGCGTGGGCGAAGTCGATGTCTGTGGTTTGTTCGCTATGCAGCCAGCGAACCCCCAGCTGGTTGGCGAAGGCAGAAAATGCATGGGTGCCCACCAATACACCGCCAGCCCGAAAGAATCCGTATTCACTCAAGCGGAGAATGACGGTCAGGTGCTTCCGCTCTGCGGGTACGCAGCCCAGGGCCAATGCAGATTTGGCCAGGGCTTGCAGGCGTTTGCGGGGCTCTTGGGCGTTGACGTTTTGGGCCAGTTCGCGCAGGGCCGGACTGTCTGCGCCTACATAGAGCTGGCGAACAGACTGGTCCACGTCGCGAAAGCTGAAGTACCACTGCACGGTGCCTTTGATGGTTTTGGTGCCGAAACTGCCGCTGAGGTGAGAGGCGTCACGAGCAAAGTCCAGCCCGAGTGTGGCAGTGTGCAGTTGGGCGTAGGCGGTGGACGTGGCTACGGGTTGTTCTTGGTAACTGACGCTCATGTCGGAGTTATACAACAAAGTATAGTTTTGTTGTATAGAGTGACGCAGTCTGAGAACGTGTTCCCGACGGCATTGTTTTGGTGTCGTCTAGTGACGTTGCATGCTCACCACAAACCCATGCCCCGCCACCCCATGCCGGCTGCTCGGTTGGTAAGCCAATTGCGCACCATAACGCTCGCACAACTCGCGCGACAGGTACAGCCCCAGGCCGCTGGATCGGCTGTGCGATGAAGCAAACGGCTCGAACAGGTGCTGCGCGACGCTGGCGCGCAAGGGCGGGCCGGGGTTCCACACCATCAGCTCGCCGGTGGCCGTGGTGTCCACTTCTATGGCGCCCATGCCGCCAGTGCCGTATTTGTGGGCGTTGTCCAGCAGGTTGACGAGCACGCGGCGCAGGTGTTCCGCATCAAACCGCACGGCCAGGCCAGCGGCTCCGGGCTGCCACTGGGGGGGCGGTGTGCCCGGTTGCTGGGCATGCCATTCGGCCAGCGCGGTGCCAATGGTGTCGTCCAGCGGAGTGTGTTGGTCCAGCGCGGATGGGCTGGCGGGCAGTTTGGCCACGTCCAGAATGTCGTCCACCGTGCGGCCCAGGCGCTTGGCGTTCTGGCCGATCATGTGGGTCAATTTGTGCTGGATGGGGCTGAGGCTTTCTTCGGCCAGCAGGGCGTTGGCTTGGGCAATGGCGGCCAGGGGGTTGCGAATTTCGTGCGCCACAGCGGCCGAGACGCGGCCCATGGCGGCCAGTTTTTCGTTGCGCACGCGGGTTTCCACGTCGCGCAGGTCTTCCAGAAAAATGACGCAGGCGGTGGCTTCGGCGTGATCGCTGGCGGGCGTGACCCGAGCCCGCAACAGCAGGTGCTGTGGACCGCCGGTGGGCGTGGGCAGGCTGAGTTCGCAGCGGTCGTCTTGCCCCACCTGCAGGGTGTTGCGGGCCCAGTCGGCCAGTGGTGGCCAGCCGGGCAGCGTCATGAGGGTGGTGTAAGGCGGCTGGGCTTGGGGGGCGCCCAGCATGGCGCAGGCGGCGGGGTTGGCGTGCCAGATGCGGCCATGCGCATCGACCACCAGCACCCCTTCGCTGAGCCCGGTGACGATGAGTTGGTTGACCTGCGATTCGGCCACTGCCTGCGCCCGGCTCAGGCGGGCCTGGGCTTGTTCCCGCCCCAGGCGGGCGGCCAGCTGGTGCGCCAGCAGTGCCACCAAAAACAACCCCACGCTGGTGATGGCGGCTTGCACATAGGTGGTTTGCCCAACGCGGAACACTTCGCTGGTGAAGGCGTCGAGCAACACCATGAGGGTGGCGAAGGCCGCGCTGCCCATGGCCAAAATGAAGGGGCCCAAAATGGAGGCCAGCAGCACCGGCAGCATGAACAACGGCGTGAAGTTGAAGCTGCCCTGCTGAAAGTTTTGCAGCAGGCCAAACACGGTGAGGTCTACCCACAGGGTGAGTGCCCAGCCGGCCGACCACACCGATTCGGACCGCGATGGGCGCGACCAGCGCAGCACCGCAGTGGTGGCCATGAGGTAGCCGCCGCACACGGCCAGCAACCAGGTGCTGGATTGACCTTGCAGCCAGGCCAGCAGTTGCAAGGCCAGCAGCCCGCAGGCCACAAACACCCGGGCGCCCATCAGGTAAGACCAAAGCCGGGCGGTGGACGGCCCCAGTGGCGTGTTCAGGGAGTGATCGGCCTTGGGCGAGGGCACAAACCACGACGGCGCGAACACCGAGTCCGCCCCGCTGGGGTGGGGTGGCTCAGCCTTCGGCGAAGCGCTGGTGTTCGGGCCCACAGTAGTACCCCAAGGTGCCTTTCACGGCCTCGCGGCTGGGCAGGTGTACGCCACAGTGGCGGCAGGTGACGATGGCGTCCGGCGCGGCTGGAGGCGCCGGCGCACGCGGTGGCGGGGCCGCTTGCTCGCGTGCTTCAGCCGCGCGGTTGTTGCGCCAGATGTAGAAGGCCACCAGCACCACGGCCAGAACGAGCAGGTACTTCATGCGCGCAGCAGCACCACTTCAAGCACAAAGCGCGAGCCCACATAGCCCAGCAGCAGCAGGCCGGCCGCCGTGTACAACATGCGCACCGCCAGCTTGCCGCGCCAGCCCCACACCCGGCGACCCGCCAGCAGCACGCCCAGTGCCACCCACGACAACACGGTGAACACGGTTTTGTGCGTCCAGGCCCAGCCGTGGGGGGGCAGCGCGGTGGTGAAGTACCAGCCTGCCAGCAGGGTGAGCGTCAGCAGCACAAAGGCCGCGCCCACAAAGCGGAAGGTCAGCCGCTCCAGCGCCAGCAGCGGCAGCCCGTTGTGCACCGCATGGCCCTGGCGGATGAGTTGTTCGGTGCGCTGCATCATCCAGGCGTGGGCCACTGCCACGCCCAACAAACCGTAGGACGCGATGCCCAAAGCCCAGTGCAGCGGCAGCCAGGTGGATTGCAGGGCGGGGTAGGTGGAACCCGGGAACACCAGCGCCAGCACCACGGCGGGCACGCCCAGGCCCGCCAGCGTCCAGCGGGTGCTGAGTTGCGGGTACAGCCGCGTTTCGATCGAGTAGACGCTGAACACCAGCCACGCCGTGACCGACAGCGTGGTGGCAAAGCCGAAGCGCACCGGCTCCACCCCCAGCAGCGAGACCAATGCTGCGCCGTGCAGCACCCAGACTGCGGCCATGAGGGCGCTGATGGCGCTGCGCCCCAGCTTGGGCGACCAACCGGCCAGCAGGGCGTAGCCCAAGGCCGCGCCCAGGGAGGGCACGGTCGTCCACCAGGGGCTCGCGGCTAAAATCATTCCCAGAGTTTAACGGCCCGCCGGGTCGCTGCACGCCCCCTTTCTTACAAAGCACTGCATGGCCTCCGCCCTTACTGAAAAACTGTCACGCCTGGTCAAGGAAATGCGCGGCCAGGCGCGCATCACCGAAAGCAACGTCACCGACATGCTGCGCGAGGTGCGCATGGCGCTGCTGGAGGCCGACGTGGCCCTGCCGGTGGTGCGCGATTTCATTGCCCGGGTGAAGGACAAAGCCCTGGGCGCCGAGGTGGTGGGCTCGCTCACGCCGGGGCAGGCGCTGGTGGGCATCATCAACAAGGAACTGGCCGCCACCATGGGCGCTGGGGTGAGCGACATCAACCTGGCGGCGCAGCCGCCAGCGGTGATCCTGATGGCTGGCCTGCAGGGCGCGGGTAAAACCACCACCACCGCCAAGCTGGCCAAGCTGCTGATTGAAAAGCGCAAGAAGAAGGTGCTGACCGTGTCGGGCGACGTGTACCGGCCGGCGGCCATCGAGCAGTTGAAGACCGTGACCAGGCAGGCCGGGGCCGAGTGGTTCCCGAGCACGCCCGACCAGAAGCCGCTGGACATTGCCCGCGCCGCGCTGGACTACGCGCGCAAGCACTACTTTGATGTGCTGCTGGTGGACACGGCGGGCCGCCTGGCCATTGACGAGGCCTTGATGGCCGAAATCCAGCAACTGCACGCCGCGCTGAACCCGGTGGAAACGCTGTTTGTGGTGGACGCCATGCAGGGCCAGGACGCGGTGAACACCGCCAAGGCCTTCAAGGAGGCGCTGCCGCTGACCGGCATTGTGCTGACCAAGATGGACGGCGATTCGCGCGGCGGGGCGGCGCTGTCGGTGCGCGCCGTCACGGGCGCGCCCATCAAGTTTGCCGGGGTGAGCGAGAAGATCGACGGGCTGGAGGTGTTTGACGCCGAACGCCACGCCGGGCGCGTGCTGGGCATGGGCGACATTGTGGCCCTGGTGGAGCAGGTGACCGCCGGGGTGGACATGGCCCAGGCGCAAAAACTGGCCGCCAAGGTGAAAAGCGGCGAAGGCTTTGACCTGGAAGACTTCTTGGACCAGATCCGCCAGATGAAGAAGATGGGCGGATTGAGCAGCCTGATGGACAAGCTGCCTACCCAGATGGCCGCCAAGGCCAGCGAAACCGACTTGACCCGTGCCGAAAAGGACATCAAGCGCAAGGAAGGCATCATTTGCAGCATGACGCCGCAGGAGCGGCGCAAGCCCGAACTCATCAAGGCCACGCGCAAGCGCCGCATTGCCGCCGGCGCTGGCGTGCATGTGCAGGAGGTGAACCGCCTGCTGAAAGAGTTTGAGCAGATGCAGACCATGATGAAGAAGATGAAGGGCGGCGGCCTGATGAAGATGATGAAACGCATGGGCGCCATGAAGGGCATGGGCATGCCCAAGCTGCCGGGCATGTGAGCCCTCAGTCGGCATGCCATGGCTGAATCGCTGCCCCTGACCACCTGGCTGGAAGCGGTGCTGGCTGTGGCGGCGCTGGGTGTGGCTTTGGGCTTGCGCCCCTGGCGCATGTTGCAAGGCGGGTTGTTGACGCCTGCCCTGGCTGGGTTGCCGCTGCTGCCCTGGTTTTGGCTGCTGCCGCAAAAGTTGCCGCAGGGCTTGGCTGTGCAGTTTTCGGGTGCGTGTTTGCTGCTGTTGATGCTGGGTTGGCCCTTGGCGGTTCCGGTGCTGGTGTTGGTGGCGGGCGCCGTGTGGGTGCTGGGCAGCGCGGGCGGGGTGGCCGTGCTGTCGCAACTGGTGTGGGTGGGGCTGGTGCCGGCCACGGTGGCGTTGGGCATCGGCGCGGCGCTGAGGCGCTGGCTGCCGCCCAACCTGTTCGTCTACACGCTGGGGCGCGGGTTTTTGGGCACGGCGGTGGCTGTGTTTGCGGCCGGTGCGCTGTACGAACTGGTTTACCACCTGTTGGGCGGCAACACCTTGCACGACGCGCTGGTGGCCCGCTGGCTCATGGCCTGGGGCGACGCCTTTTTGACTGGCCTGTTCACCGCCGTGTTCGTGGCCTTTGCGCCGCAGTGGCTGGCCACGTGGTCGGATGCGCGGTACTTGCGCCCGCCGCAACCCTGAGCGAGCCATGGCCCAACTTCCCCCCAGCCGCCTGCCCAACTTCCGCAACCTGGGCGTGTTGCTGCGTGCGCTGGTGCTGGCGCAGATGCTGCGGTTGGTCTACGGCTGGGTGCAGGCGCCGGGGTGGCTGGCGTGGTGGCAAAGCTTGCTGGATGCCGCGCCCTTGTTCGAACCCGTGACGTTGACAGTGGCGTTGCTGCTGTATGCCCTGGGGCCACCGTTGGAACGCGTGGCCTACCGCCATGCGGTGACGGCAGTGCTGGCGCTGGCGGGGCTGGTGGCCGCCGCGTGGCACAGCGCTTTGACCTTGGGCGTGGGCTTGGCGTTGCCGGGCAGCGCAGGTCACAGCGCCAGCGTGGCCGCACTGGTGAGTGGCGCTGTGTTGTTCTATTTCAACTGGCGGCACCATCGGCTGTCACCGGCGTTGGCGAACGCGCGCATGACGGCGCTGCAAGCCCGCATACGCCCCCATTTTTTGTACAACAGCCTCAACAGTGTGTTGGCGCTGTTGCGCAGCAACCCCCGCGCCGCCGAAGATTTGCTGCACGACTTGGCGGACCTGTACCGCGCGCTGTTGGCCGATGCGCGCACCCTGGTGCCTTTGCAGCAGGAAATCGGGCTGGCCCGGGCTTATGCGAACATCGAGCAGCGCCGCCTGGGCGACCGGCTGCGCTTGCAATGGCTGTGCGAGCACGCTCCCAGCCAGGCCTTGGTGCCCGCGCTGCTGTTGCAGCCTTTGCTGGAAAATGCGGTGCGTTACGGCGTGGAGCCGAACCCTGTTGGCGCAGAGGTGACCTTGCAGGTTGTGGCAGATGACACCACCTTGTTGCTGTACGTGCGCAACACCTTGCCGCCGCCCGCCGCCTCTGACCAGGCCCCGCAGAACGGAAACCACATGGCACTGGACAACATTCGCGAACGGCTGGCGCTGCATTTCGACGCCGAGGCCAGTCTGCGCATTCAACAGGCCGCTGGTGAGTTCGAGGTGCTGGTGCGTTTGCCGTTGAAGGTGTGAGCATCAACAGGTGGGGTAACCCGAAAAGCGGGTGGAGCCGGCCGGTGTGCAGGTGCGAATGCGCCCCAAGCCGCTGACCACCACGCGAAGTTGGGTGCCGTTTTGCCCCGTCAACGTGACGTTGCCCGCCGTGACGGTGCCCCGACGCGGTTGAAACGAAAACCGGTTGCCTGAAACGCCGGGCAGGATCTGCACGCCCGGGAATTGGTCGTGCTGCCGCACATGCTCAACGTCGTCAAGTGTGCAGGCGTTGACTTGGGTGCAATCACACGCCGCATCGATGCTGTAGCCGTAGCACCACGTGTCGCCGCTGGTGCGGAAGTTGAGCGACACGCCCACCTGCCTTTTGAACGATTCGCTTTGTGCCAGGCGCAGCTCGGCCACCAGCACTTCAGTCGCGCCTTTGAGGCGCATGTTGTGCTGAAGGTGCTGCATGCCCGGAATAGCTATGGACGCAATGATGGCCAGAATGGCCAGGCTGACCAGGGCTTCGACCAGCGTGAAGCCGCACTGGCCATGCCCCTGAAAACGGGCCATGGTGTGCTTTCCTCCCTACATTTTTGTAGGGTAGGTTGTAGCATGGCCAGGTTGGGCGGTCGCTCCCCTTTTTGGGGGAGATTAGGCCGAAATAGCCTCTCTCACCACCACCTCACCCCGCAGCGAATGCGGCAGCGCCTGGGTGATGGTCACGTCCAGCATCTGGCCGACCAGGCGGGCGCTGTGGGGGCCGGCGTCGAAGTTGACGATGCGGTTGCATTCGGTGCGGCCCATGAGTTCATGCGGGTTTTTGCGCGACGGCCCGGTGACCAGGATGCGCTGCACCGTGCCCACGCGGCTGGCGCTGATGCGCTGCACGTTTTCCTCAATGGTGGCCTGCAGGTGCTGCAGGCGCTTCAGCTTCACCTCGTGCGGGGTGTCGTCGGGCAGGTTGGCGGCCGGGGTGCCGGGGCGCGGGCTGAAGATGAAGCTGAAGGACGTGTCGTAGCCCACGTCGGTGATGAGCTTCATCATCTTCTGAAAGTCTTCTTCCGTTTCGCCGGGGAAGCCGACGATGAAGTCGCTGCTCATCGACAGGTCGGGCCGGATGGCGCGCAGCTTGCGGATGGTGCTTTTGTATTCCATCGCGGTGTAGCCGCGCTTCATGGCCATGAGGATTTTGTCCGACCCGTGCTGCACGGGCAGGTGCAGGTGGCTGACCAGTTTGGGGATGTTGGCGTAAGCCTCGATCAGGCGGGGCGTGAATTCGTTGGGGTGGCTGGTGGTGTAGCGGATGCGTTCGATGCCGGGGATGTCGGCCACGTACTCCAGCAGCAGCGCAAAGTCGGCGATCTCGCCGCTGTCGCCCATGGGGCCGCGGTAGGCGTTGACGTTCTGGCCCAGCAGCGTGACTTCCTTCACGCCCTGGTCGGCCAGGCCGGCGACTTCCACCAGCACGTCCTCGAACGGGCGGCTGAATTCTTCGCCGCGGGTGTAGGGCACCACGCAGTAGCTGCAGTACTTGCTGCAGCCTTCCATGATGGACACGAAGGCGCTGGCGCCGTCCACCTTGGCGGGGGGCAGGTGGTCGAACTTTTCGATTTCGGGGAAGCGGATGTCTACCTGCGGGCGGGCCTGGGCCTGCCGTTCTTCCAGCAGCTGCGGCAGGCGGTGCAGGGTTTGCGGGCCAAAGACCACGTCCACGAACGGGGCGCGCTTGATGATTTCTTCGCCTTCCTGGCTGGCCACGCAGCCGCCCACGCCGATGAGCACGCCTTTTTTCTTCAGGTGCTTGACGCGGCCCAGGTCGCTGAACACCTTCTCTTGCGCCTTTTCGCGCACCGAGCAGGTGTTGAACAGGATGAGGTCGGCTTCGTCCACGTTCTGGGTGGGTTCGTAGCCCTGGGCGGCGCCCAGCACGTCGGCCATTTTGTCCGAGTCGTACTCGTTCATCTGGCAGCCGAAGGTTTTGATGAAGACTTTTTTGCTCATGGGGCGGCAGCGGCGCTGGGGTAAAGCCAGGGGCTGTGGAGAAGTGGAAAACCTTTGATTTTAAAGGCTTGGCGAGCGCAGCGGGGGTGGTCTACACTTGTCGTACATCAATGCATCACAGGGAGAACACCATGACCGCACTGGCCGCCATGAAACGTTTCATCACGCCACAGGAATACCTGGAGGGCGAACTGCGCAGCGAAGTCCGCCACGAGTACGTGGACGGGCAGGTGTATGCCATGGTGGGTGCGAGTCGGGCGCATGGGCGCATCGTGGCTGCGCTGGGGTATGCCTTGATGCCCAAAGCCCGTGAGAAGGGCTGCCAGTTGTTCCTGTCGGACATGAAAGTGCGACTGGATTTTGCCGGGCAGGAGGTGTACTACTACCCCGACGTGGTGTTGGTGTGCGATCCGGCAGACGCCGCCACCTACTACACCGAACGCCCGTGCCTGATCGTGGAGGTGCTGTCCGAAAGTACCGAACGCATCGACCGCCGCGAAAAGCTGCTGGCCTACCAGAAGCTGCCCAGCCTGGAGGCCTACCTGCTGGTGGCGCAGGATGCGCGGCGGGTGGAGGTGTTCCGCCGCGCCACCGATTGGCGCCACGAGCTGCACACCGAAGGCGCCATCGACCTGCCTTGCCTGGACAGTGCCTTGGCGTTGGATGACGTTTACCTGGACGTAGGTTTGTGAGCGGTTAGCCGCTGCTCGACTTCCTGCATCAAGCGGCGGGCCGATGTCGCCAGCATGGGTACCTGTTCGTGGGCGGTATTCAAGGCATCGCTGAGCACGGCGGGGTCGCGAATGTATTCGTGAACCATTTTGTTGCGCATTTGCCGCATGTCCAGCCAGGTCTGGGCGCTGGGCAGCCAGCCCCATTTTTCGGCCAAGTTGAGGTTGTCAATGACAGGGCCGGGCGTTTGCCCCACAAATCGCAGCAGAGCCGGCAGTAATTTGTCGCCGGTGGTGTCTTGCAGACGGCCAAAACGGGCCACGAAGGCATCCAGTTTTTCGGATTCTGTGGGGTCGTGGGCCAGGCCCATGACGCGCTCGACGTCGAACGGTTGCGCAAACAAGCGCCCATCTGTGAGCAGCAGGTGCTGGATTTCCAGCGTCACCACCTCGCACAGGTGGCGCAGGCGTTCCGTGGCGTCGGTCACAATAGTCGACCTTCGGCGTGTGCAATGCGGTGGATGGGCAACTGCAAGAGGTTGGGAGCTTCCAGCAGCACGTCGATGTGTTGGTCGCCCAGTGCCAGTTGCAGCCGGGTGGCTAACTGTGCTGGCAGCAGGGCTGGCCGTGCCACCGGCACCTGAGAGGTCACGAGCAGGTCGATGTCGCCGCCGCGCGCGGTGTCGTCCACCCGTGAACCAAACAGCCGCACTTCAGCCCCGGGGCCGAACAGGTCGGCCGTGTGCTGTTTAATCAAAGCAGTTTGCTGGGGAGACAAGCGCATGTTGAAATTTTCGCACGGCCTGCGGTTCAGTGGCGTACGTGCCGCAACACCGCCTTCTCCAACTCCAACAGCACCAGCACCGCCGCCCCAATGCCGGCGCACAGCGCAAGTTCGAGGGCTGACAGGGCCTGGGTGTGGAACAGCGCCTGCATGAAGGGCGCGTAGGTGAACAGACTTTGCAGCACCGCCACTGCGCCCACGGCGGCCAGCACGCGGGGCGTGCCGCGCACCCCCTGCCAGTGGAACGACGGGTTTTTGAGGTAACGCACGCTGAACAGGTAGAACACCTCCATGACCACCAGCGCGTTCACGGCCAGGGTGCGGGCGTGTTCTACCGTGTCGCCTTGGGCCAGTGACCACTGGTAGGCGCTGAAAATGCCCGCAGTGAACAGGCCTGAGACCAGCAGCACGCGCCACACCACAAAGCCGCTGAGCATGGGCTCGCCCGGTGGTCGGGGGGCGCGGCGCATGACATCGCGCTCGGTGGGCTCGAACGCCAGCACCATGGCCAGGGCGATGGAGCTGACCATGTTGACCCACAAAATTTGCGCCGGCGCGATGGGCAGCGCCAGGCCCAGCAGCACCGCCACCAGCAGCGACATCGATTCGCCGCCGTTGATGGGCAGCAGGAAGGTGACGGTTTTGCGCAGGTTGTCGTACACCGTGCGGCCTTCCTCCACCGCGTGGGCGATGGAGGCGAAGTTGTCGTCGGCCAGCACGATGGCGCCGGCTTGTTTGGCCGCTTCCGTGCCCTTGCGGCCCATGGCCACACCGACGTCGGCCTGCTTGAGTGCGGGGGCGTCGTTGACGCCGTCGCCGGTCATGGCCACCACCTCGCCCCGGGCCTGCAGGGCGCGCACCAGGCGCAGCTTGTGTTCGGGGCTGGCACGGGCGAACACGTCCACCGCCTGCACCGCGTCTTGCAGCGCGGCGTCGTCCAGTGCTTCAATGTCTGGCCCGCTGAGTGCGCGCAAACCGCCGCCCATGCCCAATTGCCCGGCAATGGCGCTGGCGGTGACGGCGTGGTCGCCGGTGATCATCTTGACCCGGATGCCGGCGGCGCGGCACTGGGCCACGGCCTGGATGGCCTCCTGGCGCGGCGGGTCGATGATGCCGACCAGCCCCAGCAGGGTGAGGCCTTGGGCGACGTGGGCGTGGTCCAGCCGCTGGCCAGCGGCCACGGTGGTGCGGGCCAGCGCCAGCACCCGGCGGCCGGCGCGGGCCTGGGCTTCGATGGCGGCGAGCCAGTGGGCGGTGTCCAGCAGCGCCACTTGGCCGTTGGCTTGCAGTTGCCGGTCGCACATGGCCAGCAGGCGCTCGGGCGCGCCCTTGACCCAGACCGTCCACTGGCCGGGGTCGCCGTTGGGGTGGGCGGTGGCCATGTAGCGGTGTTCGGACTCGAACGGCACCACGCCCAGGCGCGGGCGTTCCCGCGCCAGTTCGCCGGGGGCGATGCCGGCCTTCATGGCCAGGGTGAGCAGAGCGCCTTCGGTGGGGTCGCCGGCCAGGTGCCACAGGTCGCCCTGGCGGTGCAGGGCGGCGTCGTTGCACAGCGCGGCGGCTTCGGCCAGGGCCAGCAGGGCGGGGGCTTCGCGGAACAGCTCGGCCGGCTGCAGCGTGTGGCCCTGCCGCTGCAGCGTGCCCACCGGGGCGTAGCCGGCGCCTTCGACGGCGATGGTCTGGTCGGCCAGCACCACCTGCTGCACCGTCATCTCGTTGCGGGTGAGGGTGCCGGTTTTGTCGGAACAGATGACGGTGACCGCGCCCAGCGTTTCCACCGCCGGCAGGCGACGCACCACCGCATGGCGGCGCGCCATGCGCTGCACCCCGATGGCCAGGGTGATGGACATGATGGCGGGCAGCCCTTCGGGGATGGCGGCCACGGCCAGGCCGACGGCGGTCATGAACACGTCGGCCACGGCCATGCCGCGCACCAGCACGCCGTAGGCGAACAGCGCGGCGGCGGCGCCCAGCACCGCTAACGTGAGGGTGCGGCCCAGCGCGGCCATTTGCCGCACCAGCGGGGTGGTGGTTTGTTCCACCGTGGCCAGCAGCTTGCCGATGCGGCCCATCTCGGTCTGCGCGCTGGTGGCCACCACCACGGCGGTGCCCTGGCCTTGGGTGACCAGTGTGCCGGCGTAGCCCATGCCCAGGCGGTCGCCCAGCGCGGCGTCGGGCGCCACGGGGTGGGTGGCTTTTTCCACCGGCACCGATTCGCCGGTGAGCGCGGCTTCGTCCACCCGCAGGTTGTGCGTCTGCAGCCAGCGCACGTCGGCGGGCAGGCTGTCGCCCGAGGCCAGGGCGACCACGTCGCCGGGCACCAGGGTGGCGGCGTCCACATCGTGGGCTCGGCCGTCGCGCCAGACGCGGGCGTGCGGCGCCAGCAGGTGGCGGATGGCCTCCAGCGCCTTTTCCGCTTTGCCTTCCTGCAGCACGCCAATGCCGACGTTGAGCAGCACGACCGCGAGGATGACCGCCGCGTCCACCCAATGCGCCATGAAGGCGGTGGTGAGCGCCGCCGCCAGCAGCACGTAGATGAGCAGGTTGTGGAACTGCGCGGCGATGCGCCGCCACAGCGGCGGTGGGGCCACGGTGGCCAGGCGGTTGGGGCCGTGCTGGTGGAGGCGTTGTTCGGCCGCTTCACTGGACAAGCCGGTCGCGCAGGTTTGCAACCGTTCCAACGCTTGCTCGGGGGATATGGCGTGCCAGGTGTCTGGTGGGGGCGTGTTCAAGGGGTTGTGGCTCATGGTGTCAGGGCGGCGCTGACGCCCCGCATGAAGCCCACCAATTCGGGGGCGGCGCGCACGGTGTGCAGCAGGTGGGCGGCTTGGGCCAGGTCGCGTTGTTGCCCGATGCGCAGTTGCCACTCGCTGGCCTGCTGCGTCCAGCGGCGGGTGCGCCGGGCATCGGCACCGGGCAGGGTGGTGGCGATGGCTTCGCTGCTGTAGCGCAGGCGTTTGGCGAGCAGGCGCGCGTCGTGCAACCGGGTGGGGTGGGCTTGGGCGTCTTGAAGCAGGTGCTCCACGCGCTGGTGCCAACGTTCAAGGCGGCGCCGGGCCCAGGCTTTGCTCGCCTTGCCTGAATCCCGGCCCAGCGTCTGGTCGGCCAGGGTGTGAAGCCAGAAGGTCAGGGAGATGAGGTGGGCCGTCACGCTGGGCGTGGCCAGCGCGGCACGCACGGCATGCCGTTCTTGAGCGGCGGCGTGGGCCAGGGCCTGCAGGGCTTCAACCCAGTCGATTTGGCGTTGCTGCGACGGGGCGTCGCCTTCGGTGCCGTCACCCAGGTAGGCTGGTGCCCAGCGGGGCAGAGTGTCGTGCAGCGCGACATCGAGGTCGCGCACCCGGCCCAGGCTTTGCAGCAAGGGGCGCAGTGCAGCCGCGTCGGGCACCGGGGGCAACCAGGGGCGCAGCAGCCGGGTGACGCTGCGCCAGCGCCGCCAGGCCACCCGCGCCTGGTGCACCAGTTCCGGGTCGTCGTGGTGGAGCAGGCCTTCCAGATTGCGGTGGAACTGGCCCAAAATTTCGGCCAGCACTGGCGTGGCCAACGCACCGGGCGGCGTGTGCTTGGGCAACGCCACGGGTTGGGCTTTGGTGGCGCTGGGGGTAGCACCCGCCGCCAGGGCGTAGCCGCGTTGCGCCTTGCTGACGTCGCTGGGCAGCAGCGGCAGGTGTTGGGCGAGTTCTTGCGCCAGGGCGAACAGGGCCTGGGGCGTTCCGTGGTGCAGCTCCAGTTCCAATTCCAGCAGGGCTTCCACCCGATCAGCCGCGCGGATGCTGCCCGCGTCCAGCGCCACTTCAATTTGCGTGCCATCGCGCAAGCGCACCAGCCAAGTGGTTCGCAGGCATTCGGTGTCAAAGCAGGGCCGCAGGCTGGCGAAACGGCTGCCATCGGGGTCCAGGTCGCGCCAGGGCGTTTGGGCCAGCGCGGTGGGGTCCAGTTCGCCACGGGCCACCGGGTGCTCCCATTCGCCACGCTGGCTCAGCCCGCCTTGCGAGGTGCCCGCCGTTTTGAAGGTCTGTAGCCAGGTGCTCGCTTCTTCGCCGCCCACCTGCCGCACCCGCAGCGCACTGCGTTCGCGTTGCAGGGCCAGGTCGGGCGTGTCGAAGTAGCGGTTGCGCAGCGTGGTTTGCTGGGCTTTGCGCCGCCGCAGGCTGGGGGCGCGACGCAGGCGTTGCAGGGCTTCGTCGGCAGACAGGCCGGGCACCAGCAGCTTGAGTTCGATTTCCTGGGGCTTGGACATGGGTGCAAGCTTACACAGTCTGCGCTGGCAAATGCGTGAAGGTTTCCGGCACAATGCCACGTGACGCGGCCTGTGCCGCCCAACTGCCCTTGTCACCATGACCCACACGCCCCGCGACACGTCCCACATCCAGCCGCGCGACCGCGCCGAAATCCTGGCCCAGGCGCTGCCCTACATCCGCAAGTACCACGGCAAGACGATGGTCATCAAGTATGGCGGCAACGCCATGACCGACCCGGAATTGCAGGCCGCTTTTGCCGAAGACGTGGTGCTGTTGAAACTGGTGGGCATCAACCCGGTGGTGGTGCACGGCGGTGGCCCACAGATCGAAGGGCTGCTCAAGCGCCTGGGCAAGAAAGGCGAGTTCATTCAGGGCATGCGGGTGACCGATGCCGAAACCATGGAAGTGGTGGAGTGGGTGCTGGCCGGCGAGGTGCAGCAGGACATTGTGGGTCTGATCAACCGCGCCGGTGGCAAGGCGGTGGGCCTGACCGGCCGCGACGGCGCGATGATCCACGCGCGCAAGCTGCGCATGGTGGACCAGGCCGACCCGAGCAAGGAACACGACGTGGGCCAGGTGGGTGACATCGTGGGCATCGACCCCAGCGTGGTGAAGGCGCTGCAGGAAGACCAGTTCATTCCGGTGGTCAGCCCCATCGGCTTCGGCGAGCACAACGAGAGCTACAACATCAACGCCGACGTGGTGGCGGCCAAGCTGGCCACGGTGCTGCAAGCCGAAAAGTTGCTGATGCTGACCAACATTCCCGGGGTGCTGGACAAGCAAGGGGCTTTGTTGCCCGAGCTGACCATGAAGCGCATCGACGAGCTGGTGGCCGATGGCACCATCAGTGGCGGCATGATTCCCAAGATCGCCGGCGCGCTGGACGCGGCCCGCAGCGGCGTGAACGCGGTGCATATCATTGACGGGCGGGTGCCGCACGCGATGTTGCTGGAGATCCTGAGCGATCAGGCCTTCGGGACCATGATCCGTTCGCACTGAATGACCACGCCCAGGCCCAAACCCGGTGAGCGGCGCCTGCAAATTTTGCAGGCCTTGGCCGACATGCTGCAAACGCCGGGGGGTGAGCGGGTGACCACGGCCGCCTTGGCGGCCCGCTTGCAGGTGAGCGAGGCTGCGCTGTACCGCCACTTTGCGAGCAAGGCCCAGATGTTCGAGGGCCTGATCGATTTCATCGAGCAGAGCGTGTTTGGGCTGATTCAGCAGATCAGCGACCGCCAGGCGCAACCGCTGGACCAGGTGCGCCTGATTGTGGCCACGGTGTTGCAGTTTGCCGAGAAAAACCCCGGCATGGCCCGCGTGATGGCCGGCGATGCGCTGGTGCTGGAGCACGAACGCCTGACCGCGCGCATGGGCCTGCTGTTCGACAAGTTGGAAAGCGCGTTGAAGCTGCGATTGCGCGAGGCGCAACGCCCAGACGCGTTGCCTGAAGCGTCGGTGCTGGTGGCGTTTGTGGCGGGGCGCTTGCAGCGTTTTGTGCGCAGCGATTTCAAGCGCCTGCCCGCCGAACAACTCAACGATTGCTTGCGGGTGCTGTTGCCCGCTTGAAGGGTTGACCAGGGGTTTTCCCTTGGGTGCTTGGATTTCAGGTTGACGGGTCCATGTTTGCTCATAAAATAGCACGATCGTTCGTTTTATTTTGTGAACCATGACCCAGTCCTCTCTCTCCCGCACGCCTGAAGGCCGCAGTGCGCGCGCCTTGCAGAAGGGCCAGCAAACCAAGGCCGCCATTGTGGATGCGGCGTTGGCGCTGGCTTCCCAAGTGGGATTGGAAGGCTTGAGCATCGGCGCGATTGCCGAGCTGATGCAGATGAGCAAGTCGGGTGTGTTCGCGCATTTTGGCTCGCGCGAAGAACTCCAGATTTCGGTGGTGAACGAGTACCACCAGCGGTTTGAGCGCGACGTCTTTGTGCCAGCGCTGGCCCAGCCTCGGGGCTTGCCCCGCTTGCGCGCCCTGTTCGACCACTGGATGCGCCAGACCTCGCTGGAAATCGATTCGGGTTGCATCTACATCAGCGGAGCGATCGAGTTTGACGACCGCCCCGGCGCGGTGCGCGACGCTCTGGTGAGCACCGTGAACACTTGGCAGGCCGCCATCCACAAGTCGGTGGAGATGGCCATCGAGCAGGGCCATCTGCGCCGCGATGCGGACCCCGGCCAATTGGCGTTCGAGATCCATGGCCTGATCCTGGCCTTGCACTACGAAGCCCGCTTTCTGCGCAACCCGCATGGCCTGCAGCGCGCACGCCAGGGGTTCGACAACATCGTTGCGCGCAACCTGCCCACCGCTTGACGCCCCTTTTTTGACTTTCGCTGAACACACCGGAGACTCCCCATGCCCACTTACACCCCGCCCCTGCGCGACATGCAATTCGTGCTGCACGAAGTGTTCAACGTCGTGGATGAACTCAAGGTGTGCCCGCCCCACGCCGAGGTGGACGCCGACACCATCAACGCCGTGCTGGAAGAGGGCGGCAAGTTCGCGGCCGAAGTGGCGTTTCCGCTGAACATCAGCGGCGACCAGGAGGGGTGCCAACTGAACAAAGCCACCCACGAAGTCAGCGCACCCAAAGGTTTCAAGGCAGCGTACAAAACCTATGTGGATGGCGGTTGGCCCGCCTTGAGCTGC
>CAZSZN010000014.1:0-30017 GCA_964610405.1 uncultured Macromonas sp.
GAAAACAGTGAACATGTGACTCGGTTATGGGATTCACATTTCGAGGGCAAGGTCAGTTTGTTGTCCACCAACAAATCGGCGGCGGGCTCCACGACCTCTCTTCACAGTGGCGGTATTGCGCCGAGCATCTGGGGTTTTCGGGGCACTGAAGACTTGGGCAACGGCCTGAAGGCCACGTTCAATCTCGAAGGCCATTTGGACGCTTCCACTGGCGCAGAAGTCGGGCCGTCGTTCCGCCGCCAGTCGAATGTGGGCCTGTCTTCCGCCGATTGGGGCTCGCTCACGCTGGGCAACCAATACAGCCCGGCCGTGCTGGCGTTTGCTGCGACCGATCCACGCGGCCTGCGCGAAAACTTCTCGGGCTTGTACCCTTGGGCTTACAACTCGGGTGCGTTGACCACGGGCAACAACACCAACAACGATGTGGGCGTGTTTCTGCAGAACGCCATCGCTTACAACAACACCTTTGGGCCAGTGAATGTGGGCGTTTCCTACAGCCTGGAAAAGGCCAAAGGTGCCGTCACCGCCTTGGGCGTCAAGTACGCGGGTCCGGTGGCGGTGTCGGCCGCTTACCAAGCCACCAATTTGCCGGGCACGAGCTCGAATCAGAGCACCATGTATTCGCTGGGTGCTGCCTATGCCATGGGTGACATTACGGCCAAAGTCAACTATTTGCGCGGCACCAACAAGAATGCCGCCTTGGTCGAAACCAGTGATGTGGGTGTGTTCGGCATTGGCCTGGATTGGAAAACCTCGGCTCAAAACACGGTAATGGCCGCAGTCTATGTGGGCAAGGACAAGAACAGCGCCGCCAACAAGACGACCACCTTGATCTTGGCTGATGAGTATGCGTTGTCTAAGCGCACCACCCTTTATGGGCAAGCAGCATTCGCCAACGCCAAGTCGGGCGCGACACTGCTGACCACCGCCGTGGCCGGGGGCACGTTGGCGAACACCACGACCACCCAGCTCAACGTGGGTATCAAGCACGCGTTCTGATCGGACAGCGGCCAGAACGGCGGCGAACCCGGCAACCGCCTGGTTCGCTGCCCCGGGCTGTTACGCCTGGATACGTTCTTCACATTTGCGAGCCGCTGGTAACGGGGTTTCGCGGCTGTAATCCAGTCATCGGCCCTTGGGGCTGCTTGAGCAGGAGATGCAGATGTTTTCTTCAACGCAAACTTCGGGCCGCTGGGCCCGCGCCCGCCGCGCTGTGGGCGTTGTGGCGGCTGGCATGGTGGGGTTGCTGTGGTCAGCGCAGTCTGCCCAGGCCACCGATGTGTATTGGTCCATAGGCGTGCACCAGCCGGGCGTGAGCGTGGGGGTGAGCAATGCGCCGCAGGTGATCGTGCAGCCGGCGCCACGCGTGATTTACGCGCCGCCGCCCCGTGTGGTCTATGGCGCGCCGCCGGTGGTGGTGTACCCGCAACCGTTGTACCGCACCCAGTGGGCGCCACCGGGCCACGTCAAGCATTGGCACAAAGAGCGGCGCCACGGGCACCGCCACGATTGGGACGACCGCCACGACCGCCGCGATGACCGGCGCCACGATCGGCATGATCGCCGCTGATCTCAGATCAGCTTTTCCTTGGCGTCGGTGATTTTTTTGAGTTGCAGGTGCCGGGGGCTGCCTTCCATCAAGGGGGCTTGGGTGGGGCGACCATCCCAGGCCGGGTGTTCGATGCTGTCGAACACCTCGCGCAGGCGCTGGCCCCAGGTGTCGTGCAGCATGCGGAAGTAGGGGTTGTGGTCGTCGATGCAGACGATTTTGTCGCTGCGCAGGCTGCCGGCTTCGTACACTGCCATGTCCAGCGGCAGGCCCACCGACAGGTTGGATTTGAGTGTCGAGTCCATCGACACCAGCACGCACTTGGCGGCTTCGTCCAGCGGGGTGTCGGGTGTGATGACGCGGTCCAGCACCGGTTTGCCGTACTTGCTTTCGCCAATCTGGAAGAACGGCGTTTCGGGCGTGGCTTCGATGAAGTTACCGGGCGAGTAGATCTGGAACAGGCGCATGCCTTCGCTGCCGATCTGGCCGCCGAAGATCATGCTGACGTTGAATTCCACCCCGTTGCGCTTGAGGGCTTCGCCGTCGCGCTGGTACACGTGGCGCACGGCCGCGCCCAGCACCCGGGCGGCGTCGAACATGCTTTTGGCGTTCCAGATGGTGATGGGTTCGCCACCCTCGGCGTCTTTGATTTGTTCGACCTGCAAAATTTCGCGGATGGATTGCGAAATGCTGAGGTTGCCGGCCGACAGCAGGCACATGAAGCGATCGCCGGGTTTTTCGTAGACGATCATTTTGCGGAAGGTGCTGATCTGGTCGAGCCCGGCGTTGGTGCGGGAATCGGACAGGAACACCATGCCGGCCTTGAGTTTGACGGCGACGCAGTAAGTCATGGCAGGGGAGCGTGTAACGTGTGACCGGGCGATGCTAGCAGAGAGCGCTTCACAAGCCCTGCGCCAGGGCGCCTGCGCGCTGGGTGCGGCGCTGCAGCGCCCCGGACCACACCGAGGTGGGCCCCGGCTGCACGAGGGTGAAACACCACTTGGCCCGGGTGATGCCGGTGTACACCAGTTCGCGCGTCAACACCGGGCTGGGTTGCTCGGGCAACACCAGGGCCACGTGGTCGAATTCCGAACCTTGTGATTTGTGCACCGTGAGCGCGTACACCGTTTCCACCGCGTTGAGGCGGCTGGGCAGCACCCAGCGCACCCCGGCGCCGCCATCGGGCGCGGCAAAGGCCACCCGGCGCAGCCAGCCGGTGCCGTCCGGGCGGGGGCGTTGCAGCACCAGGCCCATGTCGCCATTCATCAGTCCCACGGACGGGTCGTTGCGGGTGACCAGCACCGGGCGGCCCAGGTACCAGGTGTCGCGCGGGTCGATGGCGCCAGCGAGCTGCAGCGCGTGCTCGATGCGCCGGTTCAGCCCGGTCACGCCCCACGGCCCTTCGCGCAGCGCGCACAGCACCTGAAAGCGTTGGTGGGCTTGCAGCACCTGGCTGGCCCAGGCGTCGAAGGCGTCGTCGTGGGCATCCAGCGCCGGCTGGGTGGCGTGCAGCACGTCCAGGTAGGCCAGGTACCCGGGCGCTTCGGTGTGGTGGCCGCGCAGGCACAGAGGCTCCGGCGCTTTGCGCCAGTGGTGGATGTCGGCCGGGGGCTGGGCCAGCAACTGCAGGCTGTGGCTGGCCAGGCCCTGGTTGACCTGCTGCGCCAGCAGGCCGATGCCGCTGTCTGCCCCGAAGCGGCGGCTGTGCCGCAACATCACGACGTGCTGCGCCAGCGGTGGGCCGTCGAGGTCCAGCATGTCGGGGGGCAAGGTTTCGCCGGTGTGGGTGTGCACCCACTGCGCCGTGGCGGGGTGGTAGCGGCCCGCGTCGGCGTCGCGGCACAGTTGGCCCAGCACCGCGCCGGCCTCCACCGAAGCGAGCTGGTCTTTGTCGCCCAGCAGCACCACGCGTGCGGTGGCGGGCAGCGCGTCCAGCACGGCGTGCATCATTTCCAGGTCGATCATGGAGGCTTCGTCCACCACCAGCACGTCCAGTGGCAAGGGGTTGCCGGCGTGGTGGCGGAAACGCCGGCTGTCGGGCCGCGCGCCCAGCAGGCGGTGCAGGGTTTGCACCTCGGTGGGCAGCGCGGCGCGCAGGTTTTCGCCCTTGGGCAGGTGCTGCAGCGGCAACCGGTCCACGGCCGAAGCGATGGAGCCGCTGAGGCGGGCCGCGGCCTTGCCGGTGGGCGCGGCCAGGCGGATGCGCAGCGCCTGCCCCGGGTTGCGGGTGAGCGCCTGGGCTTGCAGCAGGGCCAGCAGCCGCACCACGGTGGTGGTTTTGCCGGTGCCCGGCCCGCCGGTGATGAGGCAGAAGCGCTGCGCGGCCGCCACGCCACAGGCGATTTTTTGCCAGTCGGGGCGGGGGCTGTCGTCGCCCTGCGGTGGGAACAGTGTGTCGAGCCAGCCGCGCAGTTCTGGCATGGGGGGCAGGGCGGCGGCCATGCGCTGGCGCAGGTGCTCGCGCACGGCTTGCTCGTAAGTCCAATGGCGGCGCAGGTAGAGGCGGTGTTGCTCCAGCACCAGGGGCTGGGGGCCGGGGCCGTGCCCGACCACGGCCGGGCAGTCCAGGGCCTGCAGCCAGTGGGCCAGCGTCAGTGGTCGCAGGGTGTCGAGTGGGGCGGTCAGGCCCAGCGTGGCCGAGGGGGATTCGACCAGGGCTTCCAGGTCCAGGCAGGTGTGCCCGCGCCCCAGTTGGTGGCTGGCCAAGGCCGCCGCCAGCAGCAGCGTGGGCGGGGCTTGCGGCACTTCGTGCGCCAGAAAGCGTGCAAAGGCTGCGTCCAATGGGCGCAGCCACCCGGCTTGGGCCCAGGCGTCCAGTGGGGCGGGCATGGCGTGGCTGGCGTTCAGCATGCGGCGCTCCCGGTTTCAAACAGCCGGTCCAGCGCGTCGATGAGTGCGCGCGGCGGGCGCTCGTGCAGCACGCCACCGGCCGGTCCGCGCCAACCGCGCAGGAACAGGTACACCGCACCGCCCATGTGCTGGTCGTAGTCGTAACCGGGCAGGCGTTGGCGCAGCAGGCGGTGCAAGGCCAGCAGGTAGAGGCTGTACTGCAGGTCGTAGCGGGCGTCCAGCACGGCCTGCTGCAAACGCGCGGCGGTGTAGTGGCTGTCGTCCGGGCCCAGCCAGTTGGATTTGTAGTCGGCCACGTAGTAGCGGCCCTGGTGTTCAAACACCAGGTCGATGAAGCCTTTGAGCATGCCGTGGAGCTGGTCCACCTGCAGCGGTGGGCGCGCTGCCGCACCCAGGGTGTGCTGGGTGACGACGCGGTCCAGGTCTTGCGTGCTGGCGGGGGCAACGGCGAGCCAGAATTCCATTTCGGCCTGGCAGGTGCTGAGTTGGGCGAGGCAGGGGTGGGCTTCGTGGTCTGCGGGTGCAGGCAAGGGCAGGGGGGCCTGCAGCAGATCGGTCAACCAGTTGGTGGCGCTGCCGGCCCAGGCGTCCCAGCCGTGGGTTTGGCACAGTTGGGCCACCTTGTCGCGCAGGCGTTGCGGGTTGTTCAGGGCGGGTGCCCAGCCCTGTTCGGCACACCACTGCAGCGCGTCGTGCAGCAGGGTGCCTGCGGCCGAGCCTTTGGGGAAGGTGTGTGCGCTTTGTGTGCCGTTCACGCTGGTGGTGGCACTCCACAGGTCCAGTTGCGCGTCGGGGTCAGCGCTGTGGAGGTTGTCGGCAGCATCCCAGGCAGCAGCGTCCAGCTCCGTGGGCGCAGGCTCCAGCAGCAGATCGTCTTGCGCGGTGTCGGGCACGGCCAGATGGGGCGGCGCGTCGCCATCGGGCGCGGCCAGGCGCAGGGCCGAGTAGCTGGCAATCCACCAGCGGGGGCGGGGTTGGCCCTGGTAGGTGCGGGCCACGGCGTCTGGCAGCGTGGCCGTGCCACGGGCGGCCTCAGAGGTGGCCTGCATGGCGTTGCCATGCGGTGCAGCGCCCGTATTGGCAGGGTGCATGGCCTGGGAGGGGGCCGCTTCAATGACCGTGTGCACGGCGCCGCCCAAGGCGGAGTGCAACATCGCCGGCCATTGCGCCGTGTCCAGCGGCTGACCGCCGTTGACGAGGTGACCGATCGCGCTGTCTTCCCACTGGGCCACGGGTGCCACGCCCAGCCAGGTGGCGTAGCGCGCCCGTGTCAGGCCCACGTAGAGTTTGCGCAGGTCTTCGGCCAGGCGTTCGCGGTCGGCGCGTTGGGCGGCCTCTTCCTGGGCGGGCGAGCTGCCCCCGGTAGTGAGGTGCAGATCGCCGTCGTCGCCGTGCCAGCGCAGCAACGTGTCTTTGGCTTTCACGGTGCGCAGGTAACTGGCCCAGGGGTAGAACACCAGCGGGTATTCCAAGCCCTTGGATTTGTGCACGGTGATGACGCGCACCCGCTGGGCGTCGCTTTCCAGCCGCAGTATGGGGGCATCACCCCCTTCGCCGTTCTGAGCCATTTCGCGCTGCTCGGCCAGATAGCGGATCAGCGCGTGTTCGCCGTCCAGCGTTTGGCTGGCGTGTTGCAGCAGCTCGGCCAGGTGGAGGATGTCGGTCAACCGTCGTTCGCCATCGGTCAGGCCTTCGCCCACCGCGGGTGAGGTGGGGCTCAAGGGAGCCAGCAAGCGGGCCGGTACGTCAAAGGAGTGCAACAAGGTTTGCACCATGGGCAGAACGCCGCGTTGGCGCCAGACTTGCTGGAACTGCCGGAACCGCTCCACCATGTCGTCCCAGGCCAGTTCATCGTGGCGCAGGCGGTCCATGCTGTGCCAGTCCAGGGCCAGGTTGCGGGTGGCGAGGGCGGCCCGCAGGGCGCGCGCGTCCTGCGGCTGCTGGCAGGCTTGCAGCCAGCGGTGCAGGTCTTCGGCACTCTCGCTTTGGTACACCGATTCCCGGTCCGACAGGTACACGCTGGGCACGCCGTGGCGGGCCAGGGCAGCGCGGATGGCGCGCGCTTCGCCCCGGTGGTTGACCAGCACCGCCACGTCTTGCGGTCGCAGGGTTTGCCAATCGTTGCTGCCGTCAGGGCGCGGAGTGGCGAAACCTGCCTGGCCACCGGCCAGCCATCCGGCGATGGTGGCGGCGCAGGCCTGGGCCATCGGGTCCAGTGCGTCGTCGGGTTTGACGGTGCCGCCCTCGGGCGACAGGGGCAGGTGCCACACGGTCAAGGCTGGGGCAGCGGTGTGGTGCGCGGCAGTCCCCTGCGGGCACCATTGCGTGGCCCGCCCCGCAGCTTGTACCCTGGTGAAGGGCACGGGGTTGTCGCCATCGGCTGCCCGGTAGGTGAAGGCGCCGTTGCCCGGTGTGCGTTGCTCGGCTTGGGCGAAGCAGTGGTTCACCGCGGCCACCATCGCTTGGCTGGAGCGGTGGTTGGTGTCCAGCGAATACAGGCGGCCGGCGCAGTCGCGTCGCGCTTGCAGGTAGGTGTGGATGTCGGCGCCCCGGAAGGCGTAGATGGCCTGTTTGGGGTCGCCGATCAGCACCAGCGCCGTCCCCGGCGAGGGGTGCGCAACTTGGTACACCGTGTCGAAGATGCGGTACTGCAGTGGGTCGGTGTCCTGGAATTCGTCGATCAAGGCGACCGGGAACTGCTGGCGGATGGCGTGCGCCAAGGTCGGCCCCGAAGGCGCCTGCAAGGCGGCGTCCAGTTGGCGCAGCAGGTCGTCAAACCCGAGTTGGGCGCGTTGCGCCTGTGCCTGGTCGAAGCGTTGGCGTATCCACACCGTGGCATGGCGCAGCAGATCGGATTGGGCGTCGGGCAGGTCGGCGATCTGCGGGGGCAGGTCGGCCAGGGCTTGCAGGGCCGGGTGTTGCGGGGCGTGGGCCGGGTCCTTGTAGGCCTCGGCCATACCTTGCGGGGTCAGGCGGGTCCAGCCGGTTTTCAGGTCGGGCTGGGTCTGGTCGTCGTCGGCAGCCCAGGCCTTCAGTTCGTCCAGCCAGGGCTGGTAGTACTGGGCGCGAAATTTTTTGCGGTTGAGGCGGCCTTGGGCATCGTCGGCTTCCCACAGGGTTTGCAACTCGTCGGCCCAGGCAGGCCACGGGGCTTTGAGGGTTTGCAGCGTTGCCGCACGGCGTTGGCGGTGCAGCGCCAGCAGTTCGCCCGGCGGGGTGTGGGCCAGGGCCTGGAATTCCGGATGCCCGGTGTAGGGCAGCAGGCGCCGCACAGTGGCCAGCAGCTCTTGCGGGGCTTTCCACCACGCCAGCACTTCATTCAGCAGCGGGGGGGGCAGGTCGCGGTAGAAGGTGCGCCAGCAGTCGCGGGCGGCTTCGGCCAGCAGTTCGGTCGGGTCGGTGGACAGCGTCTGGCGGAACAGGGCCTGACCGCCAAAGGCGTGTTCGCGCAGCATGCGCATGCACCAGCCGTGGATGGTGGAAATGGCGGCTTGGTCCATCCACTCGGCCGCCACTTGAAGGCGGGTGGCCAGGCGGGGCCAGTCGGTGGTGGGGTACTGGTCGCGCAAATTGAACAGGGCGGTCAGGTCGCCACTGGGAGCATCGGTGTTCGCGCTGCGGAACACCTCGGCCGCTTGGGCCAGGCGCTGGCGAATGCGGCTGCGCAGTTCCTGGGTGGCGGCGTCGGTGAAAGTGACCACCAGCAGGTCGGGCGGCATCAGCGGGCGGTCGAACGCGGTCGAGTCGCCCTCGTGGCTGGCGCCCAGCACCAGCCGCACGTACAGCATGGCGATGGTCCAGGTTTTGCCGGTGCCGGCGCTGGCCTCGATCAACCGGCTGCCGCGCAGCGGGAAGGTGAGGGCATTGAGGTGCTGCAAGCTCATGACGGCGAGCCTTTCCGCGCCACCGGCAGGGCGGCCCAGAGCGGTTGCAGCAGGCGCTGCACCCAATGGGCGAAGGCGCTGTTGGCGGCGTGTTCGGGCGGGCCGGCGAGGGCGGTGAAATCGGCAAAGGCGCGACGAAGGTAGGGGCTGCGGTCGCGCTCGGCGCCTTCGCGTTCGTTTTCGTAGGCGCTGCGGGCGTCGCTCCAGGCGCGGGCGGGGTCCAGCGGGTCGCGCCCCAGGGCGCGCAACCACGCAGTGCCGCAGCGGGCGGCGAACGGCAATGGCTCGCACAGGCCAGCATCCCAGGCGTGCAGTAGGGTGTGCCAGTGGTCGCGGGCCTCGTCGGGTGGCAGCGGTGCGAGCGTGACGTGGCCCGCGTGGCTCATCACCGTGGTGGTGACCGGGCCGACCGCCAGTTGCGCCGCGAGGTGCTGCACCCAGTAGGGCACCATGCGGTCGAGCCGGTAGCGGCGTTGCGCGTCGGCCAGGGCGCTGGGTTCCAGCAACAGGCGCAGGCATGCGCCTTCGGCGTTGGTGCGCAGGTCGTTCAGGCTGTCCTGCACGGTCCAGTCGCGGCCGTCCACGGTCACGGTCAGCGCCACGTCCGCACGGTGGACTTCGGGCCATTGCGCGAGCAGCGCCGCGTAGCTGGCCATGAGTTCGGGGATGGGTTCGGTCAGGGCCGCGCGTTGGGCCATGCCCTGTCCACCGGTGGCCAGGTCGCCACGGGCTTGCAGGCGGTCCAGGTGCCGTTCCAGCGCCTGGGTCAGGTCTTCGCCGCGTTGCAAGGCCAGGTACTGGCCGTCCAGCAACTCGCGGTGCAGTTGCCAGCGTTGCAGGCCGTCGAGGTCGAACGGTTCGTGGTCTGGCAGCGTGTCGTCTTGCGCAATCCAGTGCACGCCCAGGCGGTGTTGAAAGAAGCTGCGCGCCGGGTCTTTCAGGAAAGTGGCAAGGTCGGCCAAGGCCAGCGGGCCGTTGGGGGGCATGGGGGGCAGGGGTTCCGGCGCGCGGGTCACTGGCGTGGGCGATGAAGGTGACGCCTGCCGCCATTCGCGGGCGTAGGTGAACAGGGGGGCACCTGCTTCCAGGCCCGCAGGCGTGAAGTAGGCCGGGCTGAACGGTTGCAGCGGGTGGTGGGTGGTCAGTGCCTCGGGAACGGTGCCGTTGGCATCCTCGGGCGAAGCGGGTGCCAACCGCCAGCCCGCAGCCAGGTGGTCGCGCAACTGGCTCACCAGCACAGACGGGCTGCGCTCGCTGTTGTCGTGGATGCTGTGGCCCACCCACGAGATGTAGAGCCGTTCGCGGGCCGACAGCAGGGCTTCAAGCAGCATGTAGTGGTCGTCGCTGCGGCGCGAGCGGTCGCCCGGACGCGGCTGGCGCACCATCAGGTCAAAGTCCATCGGCACCTGCTGGCGCGGGTAGTCGCCGTCGTTCATGCCCAGCAGGCAAATGTGCCTGAACGGGATGGCGCGCATGGGCATGAGGGTGGCGAATGTGACCGCGCCGCCGAAAAAGCGTTGTCCGAAATGCGGCGTGTCCATGCCAGCCAGCCAGTGCTCGGCCACCACGGTCAGGGGCAAGGTTTCGGTCAGGCGGGCTTCGGTGCAGGCGGCTTGCCAGTCCTGCAACTGCTGCTCCAGCCGCAACAGGGTGCCGGTATCGCGGGCGGTTTGCACCGGGTCGCGCGGGTGCTGCGCGTCAAAGCAGTCGCTCAGCAACTGGCGAAGGCGCTGGCACCAGCCGTTGGCGTCGGTGGGTGTGGACAGGGCCTGCCGCGTGCGGTCCAGCGTGTCCAGCAGTTGCACCAGCGCCCCCAGGGCGGCGGCCTCCAGTCCGCCCAGATCGCCGAACGGTTCGATGTCCTGCCAGCTGTCGCCCTGGCCGGTGGCGTAGCCCAGCAACAGGCGTCGCAGACCGAACAGCCAGGTGTGGGGGGCAGCGTCCTGTGGTTCGGCGGGCAGGCCGGCCTGTTGCCGGTGGGCGCTGTGCAGGCCCCAGCGGATGTTGGCACCCCGTATCCAGCGTTCCACCGCCGGTCGGTCGTCGGGCTGGAAGCCGAAGCGGCGGGCCAGGGCGGGCACGTCCAGCAAGTCCAGCAAGTCGCTGGCGCTCAGGCGCGAGCCGGGCAGTTGCACCAGCGTTTGCACCGCGTGCAGCAGTGGGTCGGCGCTGCGGCGCGATTGGTCGCTGATGCTGAACGGGATGAAGCGAGGATCGCTGCCGGGCAGGTGGCCGAACACCGCTTCCACGTGCGGGGCGTAGGTGGCGATGTCGGGCACCATCACCATCACATCGCGCGGATGCAGCGTGGGGTCGGCTTCGAAGGTGGCCAGCAGTTGGTCGTGCAGCACTTCCACCTCGCGCTGCGGGCCGTGGGCGGCGTGAAAGCGCACCGAGCGGTCGCTGTTCGCATTGACGGCGGGCCAGAGTGCCCGCGTTTCGGCCAGGGGGCGCAGTTCCAGGATGTCCTGCTGCAACTGTTGCAGCAGGTGGCTGCCCTCGGGTGGGGTGAACACGTCGGTGGATCGGCCGATGGCCTGGAAGCGTTGACGGTAGTGTTCGAGCCGGGCCGGGTCGTCGTGCAGGTTGAGCAGGCCGATGAAGTCCCGCCCCTGCCGCCCCCAGGCCGCCAGCAGCGGGTGGGCGTGCAGGTGCAGGCTGTCCGGGTCCAGCACGGCAGGCGCGCCGCTGCGACGGGTGTGCCGGGGCGGGTGGCGCAAGGCGGCGCGCAGCACCGCATGTTCGGGCACGATGTCCGACCAGTCGTGCCGGCACGGGTTGAGCACGCACAGCAGCACCTGGCACCAGCGCCCCAGCACGGCCAGCACCTCCAGGGTCTGCTGCGGCAGGCTGGAGATGCCAAACACGATGATGCGTGGTGGCAAGCCCGCTGGGCGCCCCTGATGGCCTTCACCGGCCTGGGCTGCCTGCGCCAGAAAAGCGCTGTGCACCGCCGCGCGACCCTGGCGGCTGCTCAGGGGCAGAGCGGTGTCGTCCTGGGCCACGTCGTCCAGCAGACGGCGCCACAGCAGCCCTTGCCAACGGTCCTCGGCGGACAGGGTGCTCCAGTCAGCGCGCGCCCAGGCTTCCAGCCAGTCGGCGCGGTAGACCTGGTACTGGTCGAACAGGTCGGCCAGTTGCTCCGCCAGCTGCCGGCGCTTGCGGCCGTCGGCGTCGTGTGTCAGGTAGTGTTGCAAGGGAGCATGGTCAGCGTCTGCCGGCAGTTCACCCAGCAGCCGAACCAGTCGCCATTGCAGGCGGTGCTTGTCCAGCGGCGACACCTCGGGCACCTGGGCCGGCCCCAGCACGGCCCGGTACGCCTGCCACAGAAACTGCGATGGCAGGAAAAAACGCAACCCCGCCGCAATGCCCGCGCCGCCCCGCTGCGCCGGTTCCGCCAGCGAGAGCTTGAGCCACTGGGCAATGCCGTTGCTTTGCACCAGCAGGGTTTCGTTCACCAGCGGCGGCAAGGGGTAGCGCTGCGTCCATTGCAGCACCAGGTCGCGCAAGGTTTCGGCCTGGTTGCCGTGCACCACCATGAAGCCCGGTGGCAGGGGTTCGGGGTGCGCCATCTCCCTGTGCAGAGTGTCCATTCGGTCGATGGTAACCCGTCTGCCTGTCCGCCTTGTCGCACAATGCGGGCCCATGAGCAAGGCATTCACCAAGGAAACAGACCACGACGATGACGACGACCTGCCCAGCGGTCCCGCGCTGCCGGCCGGTGGCAAAAACTACATCACCCCAGCTGGCCACGCGCGCCTGCGGGCCGAGTTGCTGCACCTGCTGGACGTGGAGCGGCCCAAGGTGGTGGAAATCGTCCATTGGGCCGCCAGCAACGGCGACCGGTCGGAAAACGGCGACTACCTCTATGGCAAAAAGCGCCTGCGCGAAATCGACCGGCGCATCCGGTTCCTGACCAAGCGCCTGGACATCGCGGTGGTGGTGGATGCGTCGGTGCACCAGGGCTCGGACCAGGTGTTCTTTGGCGCTAAGGTGACTTACGCGCGGGAGGATGGGACGGAGGTGACGGTGACCATCATGGGCATCGACGAAGCCGACAGCGCCCAGGGCCAGATCAGTTGGGTGGCCCCGGTGGCGCAAGCTCTGCTGAAGGCGCGGGTGGGCGACGAAGTGCGACTGCGCACGCCCGCCGGCTGGGAGAACCTGGAAGTGCTGGCCGTCGCCTACCCTTCAGCGCCTCCGGCTGGCGGTTGAGTTGCATGGGCGTCATGCTGGACGCCCGACGCGCTCAAACCGGCGCGCGCGGCGGGCGCACCCGCTGTGCCCGCACCACCGAAGGGGTGCGTTTGAGCTGGCGCAGCACCTGGGCCAAATGCACCCGGTCGCGCACCGCAATGGTGAAGCGCAAATCGGTCGCGCTTTGGGCGCCGTCGTCACCCATGTGGATGTGGGTGATGTCCGCCTCGGCGCCGGCCAGCGCAGCGGCCACCTTGGCCAGCACGCCCTTGCCGTTGACCACCGTCACCATCACGGTGGATTCAAAGAAACGGATGGGCTCTTCCGCCCATTCCACGTCGAGGAAACGCTCGCTGTCGCGGTGCAACAGCTTGCGGCCCACCGGGCAGTCGTCGGTGTGCACCACCAAACCTTCGCCGCGGCCCAGGTAACCCACAATGCTGTCCCCAGGCAACGGGCGGCAGCACGAGGCGTACTGCACCGAAGCGCCCTCGCTGCCGTCCAGCGTGACCACGCCCTGGCTAGGCCGGTCGTCGTGAGCGGTGCCGTAACGCTCCTGGCTGATCAGCAGCAGGTCGGGTTTTTCGCCAGCCTCGGCCAGCAGTGCGGCCAGCTTTTTGCCCACCATGCTGGCGATGCGTTTGCCCAGGCCCACATCGGTCAGCAGTTCCTCGCGCGAGCGGTTGCCGGTGAAGCGCAACAGCTTGTCCCACACCGGCTGGTGCGCTGCGTCAAGCGTGGGCAGGGCGGCAATGCCCTCGGCGCGCAGCGCCTGCAGCAGCAGCCGTTCACCCAGCCCCATGGACTCTTCCAGCGCCAGGGTTTTGAGGTGGTGCCGGATTTTGGAGCGCGCGCGCCCCGTTTTGACGAAACCCAGCCAGCTCGGGTTGGGCCGGGCATGGGGCGAGGTGATGATTTCCACCACATCGCCGTTGTTCAGTTCGCTGCGCAGCGCGGCCTGCTCGCCGTTGATTTTGGCGCCGATCGCGCTGTTGCCCACATCGCTGTGAATGGCGTAGGCAAAGTCCACCGCCGTGGCGCCGCGCGGCATCGCCATGATGCGGCTTTTGGGCGTGAACACATACACCGAATCGGGGAACAGGTCGATCTTGACGTGGTCCCAGAACTCGGCGGCGTCGTGCGTTTCCTGCTGAATGTCGAGCAGCGACTGCAGCCACTGCGTGTTGAGGTCTTGCGAGGCCGGGCTGTTCGGGTCGCTGGCCTTGTACAGCCAGTGCGCCGCCACGCCCGACTCGGCCACCACGTCCATGGTGGGGGTGCGCAACTGGAACTCGATGTTGGTGCCGAACGGCCCCACCAGCGTGGTGTGCAGCGACTGGTAGCCGTTCATCTTCGGGATCGCGATGTAATCCCGGAACTTGCCCGGCAGCGGCTTGTAGAGCTGGTGCAGGATGCCCAGCGCCTGATAGCAGTCCAGCAGCTCGGGCAGGATGATGCGAAAGCCGTAGATGTCGGTCACCTGCGCGAACGACAGGTGCTTCAGGTCCATCTTGCGGTAGATGGAATACAGGGTTTTTTCCCGTCCCACAATCCGCACGTCCAGGCCGTGCTTCTGGAACACGCTCTCGATTTCGCCTTCCACCCGGGCAATCAGGTCGCGGCGGCGGCCGCGCGATTTTTCGAGCGCCTTGTTCAGCGTTTCGTAGCGCCAGGGGTAGAGGTGCTTGAACGCCAGATCCTGCAGCTCGCGGTAGTTGTTGTTCAGACCCAGGCGGTGCGCGATCGGGGCGTAAATTTCCAGCGTTTCGCTGCTGATGCGGCCCCACTTGCTGCGCGGCATGTCGCCCATGGTGCGCATGTTGTGGGTGCGGTCGGCCAGTTTGATGAGGATGACGCGCACGTCGCGCGCCATGGCCAGCAGCATTTTGCGGAACGACTCGGCCTGGTTCTGTTCGCGGCTGTCGAACTCCAGCTTGTCCAGCTTGGTCAGCCCGTCCACCAGGTCCGCGATCTGCAGGCCAAAGCGTTCGGCCATGTCGGTTTTGGAGACGCCGCAGTCCTCCAGCACGTCGTGCATCAGGGCTGCACACAGGGCCTGCGTGTCCAGTTTCCATTCGGTGCACTGCTGGGCCACCGCGATCGGGTGGGTGATGTACGGGTCACCGTTCTTGCGCATCTGGCCCAGGTGGGCCTCGTCGGCAAAGCGGTAGGCCTGGCGCACCTGTTCCACTTCAGCCGCACTCAGGTAGTCCAGCCGCGCTTCCAGGGCGGCAAAACTGGCCGCAGCAGCGCTCGCCGCCGCTTGTGCGGGGCTGAGGGCGGGGGACGAGATCACGGCGTCGCTCATCCTCTTACTTTAGCCTGACTCGGGCAGGTTTGCCGCGAAAGGGGACGCAATCCTGTCGATCGCGTCGATAAAAAACACAAAAGCACCGCCATGCGGTGCTTGATGTGGTTGGGAAGCGGCAAGAGCGCTTTAGATTGGAACCTTTTTCAGCATTTCCAGACCCACCTTGCCTTCGGCGATCTCGCGCAGGGCGGTCACGCCGGGCTTGTTGCGGGTTTCGATCTTGGGGGTGTGGCCCTGGTTCAGCATGCGGGCGCGGTAGGTCGCAGCCAACACGAGCTGGAAACGGTTCGGGATCTTTTCCAGGCAATCTTCAACGGTGATGCGGGCCATCGGGGAACTCCAGTCGGGGCGTGATGCTTACGGGATTTGCAGGGCGCGGAAGGTGTCGGCGCGCGCACGGCGTTGGGCTGACACTTTCAGGCGCTGGGCGTGCGCAATGGCTTTGAGGTCGAACAGCGCACGCTCGAACATCTCGTTGATTATAACGAAGTCGAACTGCGCAACGTGGGCCACCTCCTGTGCCGCGTTGCGCATGCGCAGCTCGATCACCTCTTCACTGTCTTCGGCACGCCGCATCAGGCGGGCGCGCAGCTCGGGCCAGCTTGGCGGCAGGATGAAGATCAGCACCGCGTTCGGGAATTTCTGTTTGATCTGGATTGCGCCTTGGTAATCGATTTCGAGCACGATGTCGGCGCCGGCGGCGATCTTGTCCTCGATCGCTTTGCGCGAGGTGCCGTAGCGGTTGCCGTGCACTTTGGCCCATTCCACAAAGCCGTCGGCCACGACCATGCGGTCAAATTCTTCGTTGCTGACGAAATAGTATTCGCGGCCATGCACTTCCTGCCCGCGCGGCGCACGGGTGGTGTGCGACACCGACAATTCCATGCGCGAATCCACTTCCAGCAAGGCTTTGACCAGGCTGGATTTGCCCGTGCCACTGGGGGCCGCAACGACGTAGAGGTTTCCGGGGTAATCCATGGTCATTCGAGGTTTTGGACCTGTTCGCGCATTTGCTCGATCAGCACTTTCATGTCAACCGAGATGCGGGTGAGTTCCAGGCTGGAGGACTTGCTGCCCAGGGTGTTGGCTTCGCGGTGCAGTTCCTGGATGGTGAAGTCCAGGCGCTTGCCCACGTCGCCGCCTTTGCGCAGCAGTTGGGCAATCTCGTCCAGGTGCGATTGCAACCGAGTGATTTCCTCGGCCACGTCGATGCGGATGGCGAAGGCGGTGGCTTCGGTCAGCGCGCGTTCCTGAGCGGCTTGGGCGGCGGCATCGGCCTGGGCGGCGCCCAGAGCGTCATTCCAGCGTTCCAGGAAGCGCAGCCGTTGTTGCTCCACCAGGGCGGGCACCATGGGCTGGGCCTGCAAGGCAAGGGCACGCAGTTGCTCCACCCGGTCCAGCAGCATGGTGGTCAGGCGGGCGCCTTCGCGTTCGCGGGAGGCGGTGAAGTCGTCCAGCAGTTGCTGAGCCAGGGCCTGCACCGTGTCGGTGAGGCCGGTGGGGGTGGGGCTGCTGCGTGCCAGGGTGTGCATGGCTTCGGCCACCGTCAGTTCGCGGGCCGATGGCAGCCAGGCGCGGATCTGGTCTTGCACGCCGATCAGGCGTTGCAGCTCGGCCACCGATGGCGCTCGCAGCGCGTTGTCCTGGCGGCCTTCGATCCAGCCCCGAACCTCGACTTTACCCCGCTTCAGGCGGGCGCCAATGAGCTCGCGCAGGGCGGGTTCGGCGGTGCGCAACTCGTCCGAGAGCCGAAACCCCAGGTCGAGGAAGCGGCTGTTGACCGATCGGATTTCCATGCCGATGGCTGGCGCGGTGCCCGGTGCGGCCTCGGACACGGTGCTGTGTCCGCTGGCGTAGCCGGTCATGCTGTAAACTGGCATTCAGTGCTTTCAGTGAGTGCAACGTTGTTGGGGTTGCAGATCCTCTGATTATGTCAAAGACCAAGCCAGCCCCATTGCCGCCAGACACCCTCATCGGTGGCTACCGTGTCATCCGCCTCCTTGCCGCAGGCGGGTTCGGTTTGGTGTACCTGGCCATCGACAGCAGCGGCCAGCGGGTCGCCCTCAAGGAATACCTGCCGTCGGCGTTGGCGGTGCGTTCGCCCGGCGAGCTGCTGCCGGTGGTGCCGCCCGAAAAGCTGTCGCTGTACCGGCTGGGCCTCAAGAGCTTCTTTGAAGAAGGGCGCGCGCTGGCGCAAATTTCCCACCCCTCGGTGGTCAGCGTGCTCAACTTTTTCCGCGAGAACGAGACCGTCTACATGGTCATGAACTACCTGGAGGGCGCGTCCCTGCAGGATTTCATCGTCACCGCGCGTGGGCAGAAGAAAAAGAAGGTGCTGCGCGAGGCGACCATCCGTTCCCTGTTCGACGAGGTGCTGCGCGGCTTGCGCATCGTGCACCAGCACAAGATGCTGCACCTGGACATCAAGCCGGCCAACATTTTCGTGACCGACGACAACAAGGCGGTGCTGATCGACTTTGGCGCTGCGCGCGAGGTGCTCAACACCGAGGGCAACTTCGTGCGGCCCATGTACACCCCCGGCTTTGCCGCGCCTGAGATGTACAAGCGCAACACCGGCATGGGCCCGTGGACCGACATTTACGCCGTGGGCGCCTGCATGTACTCCTGCATGCAGGGTTACCCGCCGCACGATGCGCCCCAGCGGCTCGACAAAGACCGGCTGGCCCTGACCCTGGCGCGCTTGCGCGGCGTGTATTCCGACAACCTGATCGAGGTGGTGCAGTGGTGCATGGCGCTGGACCCCTTGATGCGCCCGCAATCGGTGTTTGCGCTGCAAAAAGAACTCAGCCGCGAAGACGAGCCCCAGTTCTCCTCGCCGGGCTTGCTGGACAAGGTGCGTTTTCGCCTGGGCGGGCTGGTTGGCGCCAAGGCCACCGTGCCGGCTTCCGGCTCCGAGCGTTCCAGCTTTCTTGAACCATGAAATTCGCGGTCTATCAGGTCAGCCGCAAGGGCGGGCGACCCATCAATGAGGACCGCCTGGGCTACACCTACACCCGGGAAGCGGTGCTGCTGGTGCTCGCCGATGGCATGGGTGGCCACCCGGAGGGCGAAAAGGCGGCCGAAATCGCGGTGCAGGCTTTCATCCATGCGTTCCGCGCCCAGGCTCAGCCCACCTTGTCCGATCCACAAGCGTTTCTGGAGGCCACCGTGCTGGCCGCCAGCCAGTCCATCGTCGACTACGCCCGTTCGCAGCAGATGGAAGACAACCCCCGCACCACGCTGGTGGCGGCGGTGCTGCAAGAGGGCAACGTTACTGCGCTGCATTCTGGTGATTCGCGCCTGTACTGGGCACGCCAGGGGCGGCTGGTGCAGCGCACCCGGGACCACACCTACCACGACAAGCCCGAGCTGTTCCGCCACCTGACCACCGAGGTCAACCGCAGCGTGCTGTTCACCTGCCTGGGCTCCGACAATCCACCCCTGTACGACGTGCTGGGTCCGCTTCCCCTGCATCAGGGCGACCGCCTGCTGTTGTGCTCCGATGGCTTGTGGTCGGTCATGCAGGACGACGACGTGGCGGCGGGCCTGCACGGCATCCCCTTGCAGGACGCCGTGTCACAATTGGCCGATGAGGCGCTCCGCAAAGGCGGACGCCATGGCGACAACGTGTCGTTGTTGGGGCTGGAGTGGGAAACCGAAGACAACTTCGAGTCCACCCAGGTGATCCTGCCGCAAGCCCTCATGGGCGAAGCCTTCGTCTCCGCCCCCAACGACAGCGCCGACGCGACGGCTGACGATCTGGCCGAATTTGACGACGACGCCATCGAGCGGTCCATCGCCGAAATCAACGAGGCCATCCGCCGCACCGCGTTGCGCAAACCTTCCTGAACCATGAGCACACCTTTGGATTTCCAACGTCACGACGGGCGCCACCCCAACCAGTTGCGCCCGGTGCGCATCACCCGCCAGTTCACCATGCACGCCGAGGGCTCGGTGCTGGTCGAGTTTGGCCACACGCAGGAGATGTGCACCGCCTCGGTGGAGGAGCGGGTGCCGCCCCACCAAAAGGGCACGGGCGAAGGCTGGGTCACGGCCGAATACGGCATGCTGCCCCGCGCCACCCACACCCGCAGCCCGCGCGAGGCGGCCAAGGGTAAACAAAGCGGGCGCACCCAAGAAATTCAGCGCCTCATTGGCCGCTCCCTGCGGGCGGTGTTCGACCTCAAGCGCCTTGGCGAACGCACCATCACGCTGGATTGCGACGTGCTGCAGGCCGATGGCGGCACCCGCACGGCCGCCATCACCGGCGCTTTCGTGGCGGCGCAGGATGCGGTGCACCGCCTGCTGGCTGAAGGCAAGCTGACCGAATCACCGGTGCTGCACCCGGTCGCGGCGATTTCGGTCGGCATCGTGCAGGGTGTGCCGGTGCTGGACCTGAACTATGTGGAAGATTCGGGCTGCGACACCGACATGAACGTGGTCATGACCGGGGCCGGGCACTATGTGGAAGTGCAGGGCACGGCCGAGGGCGCGGCTTTCAGCCGCGACGAGATGAACCAGTTGCTGCTGCTGGCCGAGCAAGGCATTGGCGAACTGATTGCCATGCAGCGCGCGGCCCTGGCCGGTGCCACCGTGGCCTGACGCATGGAAGCCCCCAACCACCGGCTGGTGCTGGCCAGCAACAACGCCGGCAAGCTGGCCGAACTGCAGGCCATGTTTGCGCCCCTGGGCGTGACCTTGGTGCGCCAGGGCGATCTGGGCATACCCGAAGCGCCCGAGCCGCACCACACCTTTGTCGAAAACGCCTTGGCCAAGGCCCGCCACGCCAGCCAGCTCAGCGGCCTGCCCGCCATGGCCGACGACGCCGGCTTGTGCGTGGACGTTTTTGGTGGCTTGCCCGGGGTGGACACCGCCTACTACTGCACCCAGTTCGGTTACGAAAAAAGCGACGCCAACAACGTGCGCGCCTTGCTGGAGCAACTCAGCGGGCACGACAACCGGCGCGCGGCGATGGTCAGCACCCTGGTGGCGGTGCGCAGTTCGCAAGACCCGGAGCCGCTCATCGCCACCGGCCGCGTGAACGGCCTGATTGCGAAAGAGCCGGTGGGGGATCAAGGTTTTGGTTTCGATCCCGTCATGTGGCTGCCCGAGTTCGGCCAGACCTTTGCCCAGTTGCCGGTGGAGGTGAAAAATGCCCACAGCCACCGTGGCCGCGCTGCGCGGGCCATGCTGGCCCTGATGCGGGAACGCTGGTACCCGCCCGCCGCCGCATGAACAGCACCAATGCCAGCACGGTGCTGTGGCAGCGGCCCGGTCAGTTGCAGTTGCCGGGCCTGCCGCCGCTGACGCTCTACATCCACTTGCCGTGGTGCCTGAAAAAGTGCCCGTATTGCGACTTCAATTCCCACGAATGGGGGGCGGCCCAGGGACAAAGCGGCGAGTTGCCGGAAGCCGAATACCTGCGGGCCTTGCGCGCCGACCTCGAAGCCAGCCTGCCGTTGATCTGGGGTCGGCCAGTGCACAGCGTGTTCATCGGTGGTGGCACGCCCAGCCTGTTCTCGCCCCAGGCGATCGATCAACTGCTGTCCGATGTGCGGGCCTTGCTGCGGCTGGAGGCCGATGCCGAAATCACCCTGGAGGCCAACCCAGGTACTTTCGAGAAGGACCGTTTTCGCGGTTTTCGCGATGCCGGGGTGACGCGCCTGAGCATCGGCGTGCAGAGTTTTGACGACCGATTCCTGAAAGCATTGGGGCGGGTCCACAACGCCGACCAGGCCCGCGCCGCCGTGACCGAGGCGGCCGAGTGTTTCGACACCTTCAACCTCGACCTGATGTACGCCTTGCCCGGCCAGACGCTGGCCGATCTGGACCGCGACCTGGACGTTGCGTTGTCGTTCCGGCCGCCGCACCTGTCGGTGTACCACCTCACGCTGGAGCCCAACACCTACTTCGCCAAACACCCGCCGCCCTTGCCGGACGACGACGACGCCTACGCGATGCTGGACCGCATCACCGAGCGCACTGCTGTCGAGGGCATGGAGCGCTACGAGGTGTCGGCCTACGCCCGAGTCGGCCACCGGTGCTTCCACAACTGGAATTACTGGCAATTTGGCGACTACCTGGGCATAGGCGCGGGCGCTCACGGCAAACTGAGTTTTGCCCACCGCGTGTTGCGCCAGGTGCGCTGGCGCGAGCCCAAACGCTACATGGAGCAGGCGCTGCAAGGTCAACCGGTGGCCAGCGAGAACGAAGTGCCTGCGCGCGACCTGCCGTTCGAATTCATGCTCAACGCCTTGCGACTGCGGCAGGGCTTCACACTGGCGCAGTTCAGTGAACGCACCGGGCTGCCGATACACACTTTGTCGGCTGCGTTGCAGACCGCCGAGCAGCGCGGCTGGATCGAGCGCGACCTGCACACGGTGCGCCCCACGGTGCAGGGCTTTGACTTTTTGAGCGACTTGCAGGCCTTGTTCCTGCCCGACGACGACTGATTGACCGGGGGCTCAACCACCAGCGAGGTGCGGCATGTTTTCCATTTTTGGCACGTCCGGCCTGATGTATCGGGGGCCGATCGAGAGCTTGCGCAAAGTGGCGCCGACCTTGCAGACTGCGCGCATCCGACCCCTGCAGGTGGACGTGGACCGGGAGCCCAGTGGCGGCGAGCTGCCGCAGGGTGGGTCGCCGTTGCGTCCCGGGCCGGCCCAGGCGGTCCAGGCCTATGCGGGCGTGCAGCATCCGCCCGCAGCGCGCCGGCCACTGCATCGGGTGGCCGATGTGATGTCCACCCAGGTCGTGCAAGTGCCGCAGGGGGCTGCGCTGCAGGTGGGCTGGGAGCTGTTGGCACAGCAGGGTGTGGCCCAGGCGCCCGTGGTGGACGACCAAGGGCGGCTGGTGGGGTTGCTGACCCGTGCCGAGTTGATGCGCCCCGATCACCTGCCCAAGCCCGACGACCATCCCCTGGTGTGGCGTGCCTGGTTTGCGCGACCGGTGCACGAAGTCATGGTCACGCCGGTGCCCGGTGTGTCGGCCGACACCGAGTTGCGGCGTTTGGCGCTGTTGCTGCTGGACACCGGTCTGCCCGGCCTGCCCGTGGTGGACGATGACGGTGGGGTGCGCGGCTTCGTGTCCCGCAGCGACATTCTCAAGGCCGTGGTGCACGATCCGCCCCTGGACCTGTGGGCCGGTTGAAACCGGCGACAATACGCTTTTGGCCCGAATCGGGCCTTTTGTTCCATTGCTTAGTTGCCCGCTGTGAATCCTTCCGACAAGTCCACGTCCAAACCCGCCGATCTGACCCAGCTCGATGCGCTGACCGGCGGTGCCTTCAGTGCGCCCACCTCGGGTGAACGGGCCGCCCGCCTGCGCGAATGGCTGGCCACCGAGCCCGGACACGACGCCATGGCCGATGTGTTCCGCGAGTTGTCGATCCGCGACAAGGGCGCTGCCAAGGTGCTCAAGGAAAAGCTCGACGAGATCAAGCGCGCCAAGGCGCAGGACGCCATCGCCGAAGAATGGGCGGCCAAGGCCCAGGCCTTGCTGGAGCAGCCGCGACTGAACCTGGCCGATGCCATGGGCTGGCAGCGCGATGCGGCCAAAGCCGGTGCGCCGTTGTCGCGTGAACCGCTGGCCGGACTGAAGCTGGCTTTGGCAGAGCGGATGAAGGCGGTCGAAGACCTGCAACACCGGGTGATGGTGGAGCGGGAGGCAGCGGTGTTGTTGGCCCAGCGCATTGAGGTGCTGTCCACCAAACCCTGGGCCGAGGCGGTGTCGTCGCTCGATGTGTTGCGCGCCGACGTGGCCACCTGGCATCAGCAGGCCCAGCATTTGGCGGACGATGCCGGCTGGTCCAGCCTGGACCCCAAGTTTGCCCAGCAATTGGACACTTCGCGCCAGCAGTTGGGCTTGGTGTGGGAAGCGTTTGAAGCGGCGGTGGGGCAGGCGGTCACGGCATCGGCCGACGCCAGCGCCCCTTTGCCCGCCGTGCCCGTGTGGGCCGACGAATTGCGCGCGGCCCGTGGTGAAGTGGCGCCCACCCCGGTGGAAGACGCGACCGAACTGGCCGCCCGTCAAGCCCAGGCGGTGCAGGTGGTCAAGGCCGCTCTGGATGCTTTGACGCAGGAAGTGGCCCAAGGTCACGCCAAGACCGCGCCCAAGGCCGCCGCCGAACTGCGACAGGCCCTGAAGGACCATGGCCGCCACATTCCCCACGAACTGGACACCCAGGTGCAGGCCGCGCTGGCCAATGCCGGGGAGCTGGAGGGCTGGCAGCGCTGGCGTGCCGACCAGTTGCGCGAAGAGCTGCTGGCCAAGGCCGTGGCCTTGACGCAGTCCCCCGAAGGCCAGCGCCTGGGTGGGCGCAAGGTGCAGGAGACCCTGCGCACGTTGCGCGAACAATGGAAAACCACCGACCAGGGCGGCGTGCCCAACCACGCGCTGTGGAAGAAATTTGACGAGGCCTGCAACCAGGCCCACAAAGTGGTGGAGGCGTGGCTGGGCAAGCTCAAAGAGCAGAACGAGGCGCACCGGGCACAACGTTTGGCGCTGATCGACGAGGTCAAGGTCTGGACCGAGGCTCACGCCCAGAGCACCGACTGGAAAGCCCAGTTGCGTGATTTGCACGCTTTCGCCGAGCGTTGGCGCCAGTCTGGCCACCTGAGCGAAAAGGTGTTTGCCGAAATGCAGCCGCTGTGGAAAGCCGTGATTTCCGCCGCGCACCAGCCCCTGGAAGCGGCGCAAGCCCAAAGCCAGGCGCGCCGCCAGGCCCTGATCGAAGAAGCCGTGGCGCTGGGCAGCGCGCCGATGCTGCGCATTGATGCGGTGAAGGCGCTGCAGCAGCGTTGGCAGCAGGAGGCGCACAGCGTGCCGCTGGACCGTCGCCAGGAGCAGAAATTGTGGGAGGCGTTCCGCAAGCCGATCGACGAGGCGTTTGCCCGCAAGTCCACCGAGCGTGAAAAGCAGCAGTCGGCCATTTCGGCGCTGGACAAGGGCGTGCTGGACGCCGCCCGTGCGCTGGAACAGGCCAGTGCCGCCGGGGATGTGCAACGCATCCGTGCTGCCATGGACGCTCTGCGCGATGCCGCGCGGGGCGAGCGTTCTGACGCTGCGCCGCAAGCCGTGGCACCCGCGCCTGAATCCGCATCGGTGCCGGCCGAGGCCGCTGCCAGCGAAGAACCCGTCGCCGATGAGGCACCAGCCACCTCCGCCAAACCCGAAGCGGCGCCCCGCAAGCTGGTGGCCATGCGTGGCGATGACCGTCCCGGCATGACCAAGGCCGTGCCTGCGTCGCAGCGCCCCGGCAGTCGTGAGGGTCGCCCCGGTGATCGCCGTGACGGACGTGATGCCCGTGATGGTCGTGATGCGCGAGGCGATGACCGCCAGGGCGCCTGGGCCCGGGGCCCGCGCCTGGGTGACGCCGCCTTCCGCGCCCAACGTCAGGCCATGGACCAGGCCGAGTTGGCCCTGAAAAAACTGGCCTCCCAAGCCCATGGCGAAGCCTTGACGCAGTTGATGCAAGCCTGGCAGCAGCGCGACCCGGCCGGTGTGCCTGCGGCCCAGGCACTGGGCGGTCGTGCCGCTGCAGCGGCGCGCGCAGGGTGGACTCAGGCGTTGGGGGCACCCGCCAAAGCCGAAGCCGCTGGCGTCGCCTTGTTGCGCCTTGAAATGGCGGCCGAAGTGCCCACGCCGGCCGATCACCTGAACGAGCGCCGGGCCCTGCAACTGCAGTTGCTGACCCGCCGCAACGACCCGTCGCCCGCAGACACCTGGGCGCAAGACGCCGCCAAGGTGCTGGCCACAGGCTACGACGAGGCGGTGGCGCGTCGTTTGCAAGCCGCGCTCAAGGTGCTGGTGCGCCGTTGATGTCGTCGGGGCGCCCGAAAAAGGCGTCCAGCAGTGGCAGCAGGGCAGGAAACTCCTGCCCGAAACGGGGCCGATTAACGAAGTAGGCTTCGCAGCAAACTGCGAAAAATTCTGCGGGTGCTTGGGCGCCATAAGCGTCCAACCACGGAATGGGCGCGCCAAAGCGTTGCGCCATTTCCACCGCTACGCAAAAGGCGTCGTAGCTCTGTTGCCAGTGGGTTTGCCAGTGCCGCTGCGCTTGTCGCGGTGTCAGGCCCAGCCAACCTGCGGGCAGGCTAGGGCAGCCGTTGGCCATTTCGTGGCTGCGCTTATAGCGCATGTCCAGTTTGTGGGCAAATTCGTGAATGACGAGGTTGTGCCCTTGGGTGGCGTCCTGTCCGTCACCGACCACCTGCGACCAGACCAGCATCACCGGCCCGCCGGCCATGGCTTCGCCGGCCAGAGCTTCTTTGTAGTGGTGCACCACGCCGGCTTCGTCCACCACCTCGCGTCGGGCCACCACCGTGTCGGGGTGGATGACGATACCCACGAAGTCGTCGTACCAGCGCAGCCCGGCTCGGCCCCAGTGCACCAACGGCAGGCAGGCTTGCATGGCTACCGTCAGCGCCAAGGTGTCGCTCACCACCAGGCCACGGGTGCCATGGAACTCCTTGTCAGCCAAAAAGTGAGCGCACAGCCAGCGCAAGGTGATCAGTTCGGCCGCCGGACGACAAGCCACAAAGGGGTGCTGCGCCAGAACCGCATTCCACAGGGGAGTCGGAATGTCCGGCACCTGCCGCCGCCAGCGTTGCCACCAGCGCCATGTCCGTCGCAACAGTTTCAGCGCCATGGCAGGGGGCGGCGCTCCCAGTGACCATTGGGGTAGAGCCGCAACACCTCGCCGCGTGGGGGGTGCGCTTGGGCATCCCAGTCGCTCAATACCAGGCGCAGGTGCTCGCCGGGCAAGCGGTGTTCGGCCGGGCGGTGGGTGTGGCCGTGGACCAGCACGGGGGCATCGCAGGCCTGCAACCATTCGGTCGCGGTGGCGCTGTCCACATCGGCGTAGCCTTCAAAACGGCGCTCGGGTTCGTCGTGGTGTTGGGCTTTGCGGTCTTTGCTGACTTGTCGCAATTGCTGCGCAATCGCCAGACGTTCGGCCAGTGGCCGTGCCAGAAAATCGGTCTGCCAGTCGGCCGTGCGCACCTGGGCCCGAAAACGCTGGTAGTCGCGGTCGTCCAGGCACCAGGCGTCGCCGTGTGTCAGCAGCCAGCGCTGGCCTTGCCAGTCCAGCAGGCACGGGTCGGGCAGGGCGGTGGTGCCCGCTTGCAAGTGAAAGCCCTCGCCGATCAGGAAATCCCGGTTGCCGTGCATCAGGTACACCGGTGCTCGCTGGCTGGCGGCACGCAGCGCTGCGATGCAGTCGTTCAACCAAGGTGGGGCGGTGTCCAGCAGGTCGTCGCCCACCCAGACTTCGAACAGGTCGCCCAGGATGAACAGCGCGTCAAAGTCCGCGCTGTGCAGGTAGCGGGTCCACGCCTGGGCGGTTTCGGGCTCGTGCTCATTCAGGTGGATGTCGGCGATCACATCCACCCAGCGCCAGGCCGGCTGGCCTGGCAGGCGAGCCGGGTTTAGCGTCAGAGAGCGACCGCCTTTTCAATGACCACGTCCGTCAGCGGCACGTCGTCGTGGAAGCCCTTGCGGCCGGTTTTGACGCCGCGGATGGCGTCCACCACCTCGGTGCCCGCCACCACCTTGCCGAACACCGCATAGCCCCAGCCTTGCAGCGAGGGCGCGGTGTGGTTCAGGAAGCCGTTGTCGGCCACGTTGATGAAGAACTGGGCCGACGCGGAGTGGGGCGCCTGGGTGCGTGCCATCGCCAGCGTGTAGCGGTCGTTTTTCAGGCCGTTATTGGCTTCGTTCTCGATCGGCTCGCGGGTCGGCTTTTGCTTCATGCCGGGCTCGAAGCCGCCGCCCTGGATCATGAAGCCGTCGATCACGCGGTGGAACACGGTGTTGTCGTAGTGGCCGCTGTTGACGTAGGCGAGGAAGTTTTCGGTCGATTTCGGTGCCTTTTCGGCGTCGAGTTCGATGGTGATGACGCCGTGACCGGCGATGTGCAGTTCAACTTGAGGGTTAGCCATGTTCAGTTCTCCAGAGTGGCTTTGAGGATGGTGATGGGGGTGCTGGGCACGTTCTGGTGGCCGCCTCGGTTGCCGGTGGGCACGGCGCGGATCTTGTCCACTACGTCGAGGCCGCTGACCACTTTGCCGAACACCGCGTAGCCTTGCCCGTCACGCGACTGGGAGGCATCGAGGAAGCCGTTGTCTTTCACGTTGATGAAAAACTGCGCCGTGGCGGAATCGGGCACCATGGTGCGGGCCATGGCCACGGTGCCGCGCTGGTTGCTCAGGCCGTTGCGCGATTCCAGGGGAATGGGGGCCTGGGTGGGTTTTTGCGCCATGTCAGCCGTGAAGCCACCGCCCTGGATCATGAAGTCGGCAATCACCCGGTGGAACACCGTGCCTTCGTAGTGGCCAGATTTGACGTAGGCGAGGAAGTTGGCGACCGTTTTGGGCGCCTTTTCGGGGGCCAGTTCGAGCACGATGGCTCCGGCACTGGTTTCCAGCTTGACGCGGGGTGCCGTTTGCGCCCAGGCAGGGTTGAGGGCCAAGCCGAGTATGCCCACGAGGGTGGCGGGCAACAAATGTCTTCTTTGCATGGGGTGTGGAGTGTGAGCGGGTTCAGCGGGCGGGCGCTTGCAGTGCTTCGACGCGCTGCAGGCGTTGTGCCAGGCCGGGCGCGTCGGCACGCAGGTTGAGGCTGGTGCGGTAGGCCTGCGCGGCCAGTTGCAGGTACACATCGCCCAGGTTGCGGTGGGCCACCGCGTACTGGGGGTTCAGTTGCAGCGCGGTTTCGAGGGCGGCGCGGGCCTGGGCCAGGCGACCGGCTGCGGCGTGCAGCACGGCAAGGTTGTTGTGCGGTTCGGGCAGTTCCGGGTAGTCACGTGTCAGGGCGGTGAAAGTGTCTAACGCCGCATCGGTTTGGCCCTGTCGGGTTTCGATCAGGCCCTTCATGAAGCGCAACTGCGGGTCTTGCGGGCGCTCGGCGAGCTGCTGCTGGGTGGCTTGCAACGCCTGCGGCCAGTCTTGCGCCTCGATCAGTTGCTGCACCCGGTCGTAACCCGAGCCCTGGGCCCACGCCAGCGGGATGGCGCCGGCCAGCAGCACAACCAGCGCCCAACGAAAACCGCGTCGCCAGTGTGGGATGACAGAGAGGGAGGGCAAAGAGGGCGTCATGGCAACTTGAATGGGTCGTTGGCGAACAGGCACAATACGCCTCCCGCGCTGCGCCGGAGACCTTCAGGCATGGCACCGATATACTCGTTCGATTGTATCTGAGGGGTTCCTATTCCCCGGTCGATTCATGACTTTGCGCATTTACAACTCCCTGACGCGCCGTGTAGACGCGTTCACGCCCCTGGAGCCCGGCCACGTTCGCATGTACGTGTGCGGCATGACGGTGTATGACCTGTGCCACTTGGGCCACGCCCGTTCGATGGTCGCGTTCGACGTGGTGCAGCGCTGGCTCAAGGCCAGCGGCTACCGCGTCACCTACGTGCGCAACGTCACCGACATCGACGACAAGATCATTGCCCGCGCCATCCAAAACGGCGAAACCATCCGTTCCCTGACAGACCGCATGGTGGACGCCTTGCACCAGGACGCCGACGCGCTGAAGATTGAACGCCCAACTTTCGAGCCGCGTGCCACCGAGTTTGTGCCCCAGATGCTGAGCCTGATTGGCCAACTGGAGCAAAAAGGCCTGGCCTACCGCAGCCCCAATGGCGATGTGAACTACGCGGTGCGCCAGTTCGCGGGCTACGGCAAGCTGTCGGGCAAGAGCCTGGACGACCTGCGCGCCGGTGAGCGGGTGGCGGTGGACGACGGCAAACAAGATCCGCTGGACTTCGTGCTGTGGAAGGCCGCCAAGGCGAGCGAGCCCGATGAAGCCAAGTGGGACGGCGCTTATGGTCTGGGCCGCCCAGGCTGGCACATCGAATGCTCGGCCATGAGCTGCGAGATGCTGGGTGAGAGCTTCGACATCCACGGCGGCGGGGCTGACCTGCAGTTCCCGCACCACGAAAACGAGATTGCGCAGAGCGAAGGCGCCACCGGCCAGCCGCTGGCCTCGGTGTGGATGCACAACGGCTTTGTGCGGGTGGACAACGAAAAAATGTCCAAGAGCCTGGGCAATTTCTTCACCATCCGCGAGGTGCTGGAGAAATACGACGCCGAAACGGTGCGCTTCTTCATTCTGCGCGCCCACTACCGCAGCCCCTTGAACTACAGCGACGCCCACCTGGACGACGCCAAGGCCGCCTTGAAGCGCCTGTACACCGCGCTGGACGCGGTGCCCGCCGTGGACGTGACCGTGGACTGGGCCGAGCCGCACGCCGCGCGCTTCCAGGCTGCCATGAACGAAGACTTTGGCACGCCCGAAGCGGTGGCCGTGCTGTTCGAACTGGCGGGCGAGGTCAACCGCAGCCGTTCGGCCGACAAGGCCGGCCTGCTCAAAGCCCTGGGCGCGACCTTGGGCTTGCTGCAGGAAGACCCGAAAGCATTTTTGCAGGGCGGTAGCGCTAGCACTGGCCTGGACGAAGCCGTGATCCAAGCCCAAATCGATGCCCGTGCCGCCGCCAAAGCGGCCAAAAACTGGGCGGAAGCCGACGCCATCCGCAAGGCCTTGCTGGAGCAGGGCGTGGTGCTGAAAGACAGCCCTGCCGGCACCACCTGGGAAAAGGTGTAAAGGCAGATGGCCGAGAAACCCGTCAAAAACCGGCGCGATGCGGCGGAGGTGGTCGATGCGGACCGTTTGCCCAGCCGGGTCAATGGGGTGCAGCCGCCGCCCAGCTATTGGGATGCGGCCTGCCAGCACCTGATGCAGCGCGACCGGGTGATGAACAAGCTCATTCCCCAGTTTCCTGACGCCTGTTTGTCGTCTCGGGGCGACGCATTCACCACCCTGGCCCGCAGCGTGGTGGGGCAGCAGATTTCGGTCAAGGCCGCGCAGGCGGTGTGGGACCGGTTCGAGCGGCTGATGCCCAGCCTGACGCCCGCGCAACTGTTGCGCCTGAAGGTGGACGACATGCGCGCCGCCGGCCTGAGCGCCCGCAAGGTGGAATACCTGGTGGACCTGGCCCTGCACTTCGACAACGGCGCGTTGCAGCCCGAGGCCTGGCACGGCATGGACGACGAAGCCATCATCAAGCAATTGGTGGCGATTCGGGGCATCGGCCGCTGGACGGCGGAAATGTTCCTCATTTTTTACCTGCTGCGGCCCAACGTGATGCCGCTTGACGACGTGGGCCTGATCAGGGGCATCAGCCAGAGTTACTTCTCTGGCGACCCGGTGAGCCGCAGCGACGCGC
>CAZSZN010000015.1:0-29471 GCA_964610405.1 uncultured Macromonas sp.
GCAGGGCCTGAACAAGGCCGACATGGCCAAGCAGTACGGCGACGAACAGGTGCTGATCTGGCGCCGCAGCTATGACACCCCGCCTCCCGCGCTGGAGCCGCAAGACCCACGTGGTCAGCGCGCCGACCGCCGCTACGCCAACCTGCCGCAAGAGCAGATTCCGCTGACCGAATGCCTGAAAGACACGGTCGCCCGCGTGGTGCCTTACTGGAACGACACCCTGGCGCCGGCGGTACGCTCGGGCCAGCGCATCCTGGTGTCGGCGCATGGCAACTCCATCCGCGCGCTCATCAAGCACCTGGACGGCATTTCCGACCAGGACATCGTCAACCTCAACATCCCCAACGGCATCCCGTTGGTGTACGAGTTTGACGACGCGATGAAGCCGCTGCGCCGCTACTACCTGGGCGACGCGGAAGCCGCTGCGGCGGCAGCTGCGGCCGTGGCCAACCAGGGCAAAGCCTGATCCCGTGATGGGCTTGCGGGAACCGAAGGGCCACTTCGGTTTCCAAGGTGTATATTGACCAACACCGCGTGTTGAAAGTGGAGTGATGGGCCAGAAACTGAAAATTGCCGGCTGGGTGGCCTTGGGTGCCCTGGCGGGCGCCTTGACCACGGTTCAATTGCAGGCCGTCGCGCGCGGTTCGCTGTCGCCGTTGCCGCTGGAAGAACTGCAGCAACTGGCGGCCGTGTTCGGCATGGTCAAGAGCGACTATGTGGAGCCGGTGGACGAGAAAAAGCTCATCACCGACGCCATTTCGGGCATGGTGTCCAGCCTGGACCCACACTCGCAGTACTTCGACAAGAAGAGCTTCAAGGAATTCCGCGAAGGCACCAGCGGCCGCTTCGTGGGCGTGGGCATCGAAATCACGATGGAAGACGGCCTGGTCAAGGTCGTGTCCCCCATTGAAGATTCGCCCGCCTTCCGCGCCGGGCTCAAATCCAACGACCTGATCACCAAGATCGACGAAGCGGCTGTCAAAGGCCTGTCGATCAACGATGCCGTCAAACGCATGCGCGGCGAGCCCAACACCAAGGTGACGCTGACCGTCTTCCGCAAGGACGAAAACCGCACCTTCCCGGTCACCATCACGCGCCAGGAAATCAAGACGCAGAGCGTCAAGTCCAAAGTGATCGAGCCGGGCTATGCGTGGTTGCGGGTGTCGCAGTTCCAGGAACGCACGGTGGACGATTTCGCCCGCAAGCTGGAAGACATCTACAAGGAACAACCCAACCTCAAGGGCTTGGTGCTGGACCTGCGCAACGACCCTGGTGGCCTACTCGACGCCGCTGTGGCGCTGTCGGCCGCGTTCCTGCCCGAGAACGTGACCGTCGTCACCACCAACGGCCAATTGGAAGAAAGCAAGGCCAGCTACCAGGCGTCGCCGCGTTATTACCTGCGCCGCCCCGGCAGCGACCCGATCCAGCGCCTGACCACCGCGACCAAAGGCGCCTTGAAGACCGTGCCGCTGGTGGTGCTGGTCAACGAAGGCTCGGCCTCGGCCAGCGAAATTGTGGCCGGCGCACTGCAGGACCACAAACGCGCCACCATCATGGGCAGCCAGACGTTTGGCAAGGGCTCGGTGCAAACGGTGCGCCCCCTGGGCCCCGACACCGGCCTGAAGCTGACGACCGCGCGTTACTACACACCGAGCGGGCGCTCGATCCAGGCCAAGGGCATCGTGCCCGACGTGTGGGTGGACGAAACCGCCGAAGGCAACGTGTTTGCCGCCCTGCGCACCCGTGAAGCCGACCTGGAAAAGCACCTGGGCAACGGCCAGGAAAAGCCGTTGAACGATGCCGAACAAGCGGCGCTGCGCCAGCGCGAACAGGATCGCGAACAAGCCCGTTTGCGCCTGGAAGAAGAACAGCGCAAGAACCCTGGCCAGCGTTTGCTGCCCGAGTTCGGCTCTGACAAGGACTTCCAGTTGCAGCAGGCGCTGAACCAGCTGAAGGGCCTGTCGGTGATCGCGAGCAAGACCGCGACCGAGCGCACCGAAGCCAAAGCCGAGAACTGACACCGTCGGCATGAACGACGACCAGTTGCTGCGCTATTCGCGCCACATCCTGCTGAACGAATTGGGCGTCGAGGGCCAGGAAAAGCTGCTGGCCTCGCACGCCCTGGTCATTGGCGCGGGCGGGCTGGGTTCGCCGGTGGCGCTGTATTTGGCCAGCGCCGGCGTGGGCCACATCACCCTGGTGGACCACGACACGGTGGACGCCACCAACCTGCAACGCCAGATTGCCCACAACCTGGCCCGCGTGGGGCAACCCAAAGCCGAGTCGGCGCGGGAAGCGATGCACGCCATCAACCCCGACGTGCGGATCGACACCGTGCTGCAGCGCGCCGACGCCGCCATGCTGGACCAACTGGTGCCGCCAGCCCAGGTGGTGCTGGACTGCACCGACAACTTCGCCACCCGGCATGCCATCAACCGCGCCTGCGTGCGGCACAAGGTGCCGCTGGTGTCGGGCGCGGCCATCCGGTTCGACGGGCAGTTGTCGGTGTACGACCCCCGGAATGCTGCTTCGCCCTGCTACGCCTGCGTGTTTCCGGACACCGATGGTCTGGAAGAAACCCGCTGCGCCACCATGGGGGTGTTTGCACCGCTGGTGGGCATTGTGGGCACCATGCAAGCAGCCGAAGCCTTGAAGATGCTCAGTGGCATGGGCTCGCGCCTGGTGGGCCGGCTGCAAATGCTGGACGGGCGCGGCATGGAATTCACCGAAGTGCAACTGGGCCGCAGCGCCGCCTGTCCCGTCTGCGGGGCTCCTCACTGAAAAACAGCCCAGTCAGGCTGAAACGATCCAGCCTTCGAGCGGATCGAAATCTGGCAGCCCATAACGCGGGTGCCCCTGCTGGTGCTGGCTCAGCCCCCAGGCGGCTTGCAGCAAGCACAACACCGCGTCCAGCCGGTCGCCGCTGGCGTCGTCCACCACCGCTTCGCGCTGGGCATGGGTCCATTTCAAACGCAAGCCTGCGCTGGCCAGCAGGGGCGCACGCCCAGCTTCCAGCGCATCGACCAAGTCCTTGCGGGCAATGAAACGTTCGGGCGTCTGCTTGGCCTTGTCGTCGCTTTTGTAGCTGCGGTTGCCCAGCACGCTGCGAGCCAACAGGCCAGGGTAGGCCTCCAGCGCCACCCTGGGCGGGCTGGCCAAACCCTCGGGGTGAGCGATTTCACCCGGGTACAAACCGGGCAGACACACCCCAGCATCGATCAGCAACGGCACACCCGCGTGCAGCATGAAAGCCACCGGCGGGTTGACCCACTTCATGCTGGGACTGGAGCCGGCGGGGCCATCGGTGGCACGGTGGGCGAATTTGCCGCCCACGGGCCGGGCGTCGCAGAACGCGACGAAGGCGGTGCGGATCTCGTCGCGCGAGAGCGCGGCGTAATGCCGCATACAGCCCAGCCAGTCGGTGGGCCAACCCAAGGCCTCCACCAGCTCGCGCGGCAGGCCAAACGGCAGGTCAAACCCGCCCACCCAATCGCCCGGCTCGCGCAGGCGTTGGGCAAAGCCAGCCAGGGTGTCAAAGGTTTCAAAACGCTCCAGCACCACGCGCTGGGCGCCCGGGCGACCTTCGCTGCGCCCGATCGCCAACATCACCGGCTTGCGGCGGCTGGGGGCGCTGCTGAAGTCGCAACCCCAGAGGGCAGGCTCAGGCACGGCCGATGATGCTGGCCGTGGCCATCAGCTCTTCCAGCAGCGCCAGCGAGACCTTGCCCGACACGCTGTAGGGGTCGAACTCCGGCTTTTCCGAGTACTTGAGCACGATGGAGGTGTTGAGCTTGCTCAAGTTGACCTGCCCCATGGTCCAGCCGCCAAAGCGGCGCTCGGTGATTTCCTCGTAATGCAGCAGCTCCACGTCTTTGTGTCGTGGGTCTTCAATAATGTGGTTGTACAGGCGGTTGACCGCCTGGCGCCCCCCTTCAATGGCCTGCACGAACACGCCGCCGCCATAACAGAGGATGCCGGTGATGCCGTTGTGCAGGTTGTGCTGGCGGGCGGCGGCCAGAATGGCCTGGATGGCGTCGGTGCTTTCGGGCTCCACCGCACGGCTGACGTAAAGCAGGCGGACCAGCATCTCACTTCCCCCGCGGAATCAACGACAGGAATTCACGGCGCAGGTTGCTGTCTTTCAGGAACACGCCGCGCATGACCGAGTTGATCATCTTGCTGTCCATGTCCTTCACGCCGCGCCAGGCCATGCAGTAGTGGCTGGCCTCCATGACGATGGCCAAACCGTCTGGTTGGGTTTTTTCCTGAATCAGGTCGGCCAGTTGCACCACCGCTTCTTCCTGAATTTGCGGGCGACCCATCACCCATTCCGCCAGGCGGGCGTACTTGCTCAGACCGATCACGTTGGTGTGCTCGTTGGGCATGATGCCGATCCACACTTTACCAATCACCGGGCAAAAGTGGTGGCTGCAAGCGCTGCGCACGGTGATGGGGCCGACGATCATCAGCTCGTTCAGGTGTTCAGCGTTGGGGAACTCGGTGATGGTGGGCGCCTTGACGTAGCGACCCGCGAACACCTCTTTCAGGTACATCTTGGCCACGCGGCGGGCCGTGTTGTCGGTGTTGTGGTCGTTTTCGGTGTCAATGACCATGCTGTCAAGCACGCCCTGCATCTTCTCGGTCACTTCATCAAGCAACGCCTCCAGCTCGCCCGGCTGGACAAAATCGGCAATGTTGTCGTTGGAGTGGAAGCGCTGGCGGGCCGCTTTCAGGCGTTCGCGAATCTTGACGGACACGGGCGTGCCTTCGTCGTGTGGGGCGTCGTCGTTCATGGTCTGAGGCGATTTCATCAGCATTGGGGCATCCTAACACCGACGGGGAAAGTCCGCAGCCCTGGGGACAGCAGCGTTCAATAGCGGTGCCCAGTCAGGAACAGCACCGCCCGCATCACGCCAAACGCAATCCGGTCACGCACGCGCTCGCTCCAGGGGCGCTGGCGCAGATCGTCCAACCGCAGGGCCACGCCCTGGGTGCGCATCAGCTCGTCCAGCCGGTCGCGCAGTTGGCGGGCGAAGCCCGGGTCGGTGGTGACGACGTTGGCCTCGCGCGCCAGCAGCAGGCTCAATGGGTCCAGGTTGGTCGAGCCCACGGTGGCCCAGCGGCCATCGACCACGGCCACCTTGGCGTGCAAGGCGCTGGGCGCGTATTCGTGGATTTCCACCCCCGCTGCCAGCAGGCGGTGGTGCACCGGGCGCGGTGCGTGGTACTGCAAGAAACGCTCGTATTTGCCCTGAATGAGCAACCGCACCCGCACCCCGCGTTGCACCGCGTGCAGCAAAGCCCGCCGCAGTTTGCGCCCGGGGATGAAATAGGCGTTGGCAATGACCACCTCGTCGCGCGCGTTGCCAATGGCTTTGAGGTAGGCCTTTTCGATGTCATGCCGGTGGCGCAGGTTGTCGCGCAGCAGCAGCCCCGCGCTGGCCACAGCGGTCACGGGTGGGCGTGCGGGTGGGTGCCCCGAGACCAGATCGGGCCAATCCCAGGCGTCCAGCCGGGGCAAGCCCTCGCGCAACGCCTCCCAGGCGGCCCGGAACTCGCGCTGGCGGGCGGCGCGCACCGCTTGCAGGCGCCACCAAAGTTGCTCCATCGACTCCTGCATTTCAGCCACCAGCGGGCCGGTCACCTGCAAGGAAAAATCCAGCCGTGGCCGCTCCAGCCGGCCCAAAGCCACATCGTCGAGATCGTCGATCAGATTGATACCACCGCAAAACCCCACCACCCCGTCCACCACGCACAGCTTGCGGTGCAGGCGCCGCCAGCGGCTGGGAATGAGCAAACCCAGTTTGCCCAGGGGTTGGTAGACGCGCCATTGCACGCCAGCTTGCTGGAAGCGCTGCAGCCAAGGAGCAGGCACCGTGGGCGTGCCGATGGCGTCCACCACCAGCCGCACCACCACGCCCCGCCGGGCTGCGCGCTCCATGGCCTCCACCACCGGCAGCGCGCCGTTGGCCAGTTCCAGTATGTAGGTTTCCAGGTGAATGAGCTGCCGGGCACGGTCCATGGCCGCCACCATGGCGGGGAACAGCATGTCGCCGCCTTCCAGCAGGCGCAGGCGGTGGCCGGGACTCAAGGTTTGGCGCACGCCCAAACCACCATCACGCGGTGCTCACTTGAGCACTGGCCCACTGCCACACTTCGTTCGCTGCCGTCAAAGCCAAGGATCGATCAAGCCCACTGGGGGCAAAACCACCGTACCGTGCCTCAACCGCATAGGGATTGAGTTCGTCCAGCCAATCGGCATGAGGAGGCACCAGTCCTGTGGCATCCGCCAACAAGTCCAGCAACCAAGCAATATCGTGCGTACGCCGAAACGCCACACGGCGACTGCTCAACACCGCTTTCAGCCCCTTTTCGACCGCTTGCTGCGCATGAAACCCAACCACGGCATCGTCCAAGCCCGGCGTGTTCGCCAGCACCTGGGCTGCACTCAGATCTTGCTCCGCTGCACTGAACAGCATCGCGGGTATGCCCGCTTCAACCATGAACAACCTGCCCCTCGCGCAAGGCCCAGTACAAAGCAGTCCCGGGCTGGTGCCCCCAGGCGTTCACTTCATCACGAGAATAGACCAACACATCCGCAGCCACCCGCAAGGGCCGCAAAGCTCGGCGAAGGCGCACCATTTCGCGGGCGCGGTCTGCCACCTCGGGCTCAATCACCAAAAAATCCAGATCCGAATCCTCGCGGGCATCACCCCTGACCTGGGAGCCGAACAAAACAATCTGCGATGCACTGGGCAGGGCTTGGGCCAGCGTGTCCACAGCTTGTTGCAGGGTGTCTCGATGCATGAGCAAACTCCGTAAGCGTTTCAAGTACTCTACCGCGAAACGCGCAGATTCACAGCAACGCCAACTCCGCCACCAGCGGCAAATGGTCGGACAAGCGCACCCATGCCGGGCCGTGCGGCACCTGGGCATGCACCAACTTCAGGCCCCGCACGTAAATCCGGTCCAGGTGCAGCAGCGGCAAGCGGGCCGGGAACGTGGGCAGGCGTATGCCCTCAAACGTGTGCAGGCCCAGGCGGGCCATGGGGTCGTGCAGCCGCGCGCCCCAGTCGTTGAAATCGCCCGCCACAATCAACGGCTCGTGCGCAGGCACCTCGCGCTCAATGAAGCGGCCCACCGCCTGCACCTGCCGTTCGCGGCTGGCGTGAATCAACCCCAGGTGCACCACCACCACATGCACCGGGCGCTCGCTCACCTGAACGGTGACGTACAGCAGGCCGCGTTGCTCAAACCGGTGGTCCGACACATCGTGGTGCCCATAGCCCAACACCGGCCAGCGGCTCAACAGCGCGTTGCCGTGTTCGCCATGGCGGGTGACGGCGTTGGTGCGGTACACCGCCTCGTAGCCCGAAGGCGCCAGCACCTGCGCCTGCCCTTCGGCCGGCCAATGCGGGAAATGCCGCTGCATTTTGCGGTTGAAGCCGCGCACCTCTTGCAGGCAGACGATGTCGGCATTGAGCTGCGCCACCGCCTGCTGCAGGTTGTGGATTTCCAGCCGGCGCACCGGCCCCAGGCCTTGCACGCCTTTGTGGATGTTGTAGGTGGCCACGCGCAGGGTGTTCATGGAGAAATCATGCCATCACGAAAAACAACGTTCAATCCACCTGACAAGGCCCCTACACCGCTCAAGCCCCCCAAACGGTGACGCACCGGCCCCCTGCAGCCACGGCATCGCGCTGCCAGATCTTGTGGTCCCAAGGGGTGCCCGGGTCGCGGTTGAAGATCACCAAGTGCGTCTCGTCCGCCCCCACTTGCGCCGCGTACTCGCTGGCCTGCTCCACACCCTTGGCCTGCACCGTCTCCAGGCTGCCGCGCAACAGCTTGAGCTCAATCACCACCCGCTGCACCGGCCCGTAAAGGCCTTGTACCGGGTCCAGTGGCCATTCAATGAACAGGTCGGTGCGCTTGCGCCCCAGCCCGTACTCGCGCCCAATGCGCCCGCCGCCATTGATGATGCGCTGCAAAAACGCCTGCATCAGCAACTGCGGCGCAGCCTCCTTGTAGTCAAACCCCTCGCTCCAACTGTCCGCGTGCTCGCGGAAAAACTGCTGGAACGCCGCCAGCAGCTTGGGCAGGTTCAGCCGGTGGTCAGCGTCGATGTACCAGGACTGCTCCTGGTTGGGGATGCGGGTTTGCGCCACCCAGGTAAGTTCGCGCGGGATGACTTCGCGGTAAATGCGGTTGCTGATTTGCACCGAGGGCCGCGTGGTGATGAGGCCCAAGTCTTCAACGTACTGCTGGTCGTCGGGCTTGATCTGGTCGATGCCGCCATCTTCACTGCTCAGCAAAGCGCTCAACACCCGGCGCACCCGGGGCTCCCTGAGTTTGTCGGCCAACTGGTCCAGGTGCGTGGCGCGGGAATAGATCAACCGCTCCCTGGCAGCCTTGTAGTCTGCCAGGGTGATGGGTTGGCTGCGGTCGCGCCCAGCCTTGTTCTCCCAGGTCACTTCGTGCCCCAGGGCATTGACCAGCCAGGGCTGGCCGCGTGTGTCTTCCCACAGTTCAGGAAACAGAGCTTCGTCAAACACCTGGCCGGTGGCCTGGGTATGCTGCTGCCACAAGGCACGCGTCTCGGCCTCGCTGAAGTTACCCAGGCGCAGGGACTTGGCCTTGATGTTGAACGCGCTGCCGCCGGTGATCACCTCCAGGCCATCTTGCTGCATGCGGTAGTCGCGCACGTCCCGCACCCCGCACAGCACAATGGATTGTGGGAAATGCTCGGGCCGCTGCGCGTAGCCAGCCCGGATCTGGCGCAGCAGCGATATCAGCGTGTCGCCCACCAGAGCGTCCACCTCGTCGAGCAGCAGCACGGTGGGCAGAGGGCTGAGTTTGCACCACTGCTGCAGCAAGGCGGTCAGTTGGTCTTGCGCGGGCAGCTTGTCGCTGTGTTGTTGGTACCAAGCCAACAATTCTGGCTGGCTCAGGTAGAGGGCCACGCTGCGTGCAATGGCATTACACGCAGCCGGTATGCCCAGCGTCGCATCACCCCGCGCCGCTTGAGCGCCTTCAATATTTGCATATGCGCACGCGTAGTGCCCGCTGCCGTTCAACTCGGCCATCATTGCCAGCAAGGTACTGGTCTTGCCCGTCTGGCGCGGGGCATGCAGCACAAAGTAGCGCTTGGTCGCCATCAGGTGCTGCAATTCCACCCAGTCCACCCGTTGCAAGGGGGGAATGTGGTAATGGTCTTGGGTTATCGTCGGGCCGGCTGTATTGAAAAAACGATCCATGGGGCATGCTAGCACGAGGGTTGCGCACCCGCTTGCCCGCGCGCCAGCCTCGGCAACCACAAAATCGCCTCGGCGTTGGATGGCGAAAAGCACCGGTCAGCGGCTTCGTGCCACGGCAACCAAACGTGGGCGGTGTGCTCGCGCGGGTTCAGGCGCACGGGGATGCCGGCGGGCACTTGCAGGCCAAACACCCGTTCGGTGTTGTGGGTGACGCCCGGGGCGTAGCGGTGGCGCCACTGGGGGTAGATTTCGTAGACGTTTTCCAGCGCCCAGTCGGCGAGGGTACAGCCAGGGCCGTGGGCGTCGATGCCGGTTTCCTCGGCCACTTCGCGGGCGGCGGTGGTGGCCCAGGGCTCATCCACAAAGTCCTTGGCGCCAGTGACGGACTGCCAGAACCCCGGCGCGTCGGCGCGCTCGATCAACAGCACGTCTAGTGCGGGGGTGTAGATGACGACGAGGACAGATTGAGGGATTTTGGGTAGTTGGGCATTCACCAGCGCTATTGTGGCGAGAGCCCGCGCCAACGGCCAGAGGGTTGACCCAGATCAAAAAAATGGCAACAGATAGGTGCGGGGCTAAAGTTCTGCAAAAGGTGCCCGATAAGCATTTCAACGAGCTTCCAAACAGGTTCGTGGTCAAGCCGGCACAGGGTTGGTTTGACACCGGCAAACGGGCCGGCTAGTTTTGGCTTTAAGGAGCTTTGAAAATGGCTGCAATCATCAACACCAACATCGGTTCTCTGAATGCGCAACGGAACCTGACGATGTCTCAGACTGCCATGGCCACTGCCATGCAACGTCTGTCTTCCGGCCTGCGCATCAACAGCGCCAAAGACGACGCCGCAGGCTTGGCAATCTCGGACCGCTTCAGCACTCAAATCCGCGGCTTGAACCAAGCTGTTCGCAATGCGAACGACGGCATTTCCCTCAGCCAGACTGCTGAAGGTGCCCTGGGTACTATTAGCGACAACTTGCAGCGTATTCGTGAGCTCGCTGTTCAGTCGGCCAACGCCACGAACAACAGCAGCGACCGCGCAGCTTTGGACTTGGAAGTTCAGCAACGGATTGCTGAAATTGAGCGTGTTGCCAGTCAGACCAACTTCAACGGTCAACGGATTTTGGATGGCACTTTTGGTAGTGCGGCGTTCCAAGTCGGCGCCAACGTCGGAGAGACTATCAGCGTCAGCCTCGGTACCAGCATGAAAGCGTCGTCTATCGGTCAGATTGCGACGGGCACCTCTTCGGTTGAAGTAACTACCGCAAACGTGACCGGCACAGGAACGATCCAGGTCGGTTCAGGGACAGCCGCTACGATTTCCTTGGCGAAGGCAGGCTCTGGTGCAGGGCAGACTGTTGGCAGCGCTTACGCAAAAGCAGCGGCAATCAATTCAGCAGGTGTCTCCGGATTATCGGTAACTGCCACTAACAACATTGAGTTTGCAATAGCGGCCACAACAGGTACTGCTGCAGGTGACACCTACAGTCTGCGCATCAATGGTCAAGACATATTTTCTGCATACAACCAAAACGCCAGCGGCGCTCTTACTACTCAACAGATAACCGACGCTATCAACGCACAATCCTCCAATACCGGGGTCACCGCGACGTTGACAGGTGGCGACCTTCGCTTGAGCGCAGCGGACGGACGTGACATCGCCATTGCTCAAGCATTTGGCGGCGCAGCAGGAGGAGGAATCTCTGCTTCAACAGCCGGCTCATCCACTGTTAATGGCGTTGTCTACCGAGACGGTACGCTCACTACGACACTCGCTGACGCAGTCGCTAACAGCACTGTTGCCGGCGCGGTAAACGGCGGCACACTTACATTGACAGCATCAGAAAACATTGTGATTACGGGTGATGGTGCCATCTTGGGGTTCGCTGCAGCGAATACAACTATTGCCAAAGACACAACCACCTTGTCTTCCGGCAACGTGAAGACGGTGACAGCAGCAAACGATCTGATGAATCGCGTGGACTCGGCTCTGACTGCCGTCAGCAACCTGCGCAGTACCTTTGGTGCTATTCAGAACCGCTTTGAGTCGACGATTGCCAACTTGGCGACCACTGCCGAGAACCTGACCGCCAGCCGCAGCCGGATCTTGGATGCTGACTTTGCGTCAGAAACAGCAGCACTGAGTCGCGCTCAGATCCTGCAACAAGCGGGCACCGCGATGGTGGCTCAGGCTAACCAGTTGCCTCAGGGCGTACTGGCCTTGTTGCGCTAACCATAGCGCAACTGATGGAAGAGCGGCTGTCCGATGGGCAGCCGCTTTTTCGGCTTTTCATGCGCCGCTTTTTCGACGATCATTCGGAAGTCGATAGTTTTGGTTAGGAGATTGTTATGGCTCTTTCTGCACCCGGCATAGGCAGCGGACTCGACATCAATGGCATGGTGTCGCAGTTAGTCGCCTTGGAAAAAAAGCCTCTAGAACAACTGCAAACTAAAACTTCAAGCCTCCAGACCAAGGTATCTGCCTTCGGTCAACTTCGATCTCAGCTCAGCAATTTGCAAGACCAGCTTGCCAAGCTGGCGAACACAGCGACATGGAGCAACTTGGCACTTTCCAGCAGTAACGATGCTGTAAGCGGTGCAATCAGCACCGGCGCATCCTCAGGTCGTTTTACGGTGGAGGTGTCGCAGCTCGCTCGAGCACAGTCTGCGGCCACGCCACTCCTGGGCACTGGCGCCAAACCCGGCAGTGGCACACTGTCGATCCGTCTTGGATCATGGCAAGCGCTAGACGAAGACAACAGCACGCTGACACCCAACGTGATGCGGTTTTCCCCCGCTTCAGGCTCAAGTGAGTTGACCGTCGATATATTGTCCAACGACGACTTAAGCAGCATCGCCAGCAAAATCAACGCGAAAGGCGCCGGCGTCTCAGCGGCGGTGGTGACAGACGCTACGGGCCAACGTCTCGCCATTCGGTCTGTTGAAACGGGCAAGGAAGACACCTTTCGGATCCAAGTCAGCAATCTAGGGGTGGGCAGCACACTCAATGCGCTCACTTACAACCCGGATGGTCTCAATGCAGATGTCAGCGGCAATCCGGTATTTGGTTCTGGCTATGGCGGCATGACGTTGACTCAATCCGCCCAAAATACCCTAGCTACGATCAACGGACTATCGGTGGAATCCACAGACAACCGCCTCAACGGCGTGGTCACCGGCCTGAATCTGACCGTCAACGCCACAACGAGCGGGCCCGTGAACGTTACTGTCGCGGAAGACAAAAGCTCTATCGGCGCCACCATCTCAGCCCTGGTCGAGTCATACAACGCCTTGTCGAATGCTCTTAAGGAAATGACCAAGTTCGACCCAGCCACCAAGCAGGCTGGTAGTCTCCAGGGAGACAGCACGGCAGTGGGCCTGCAAAACGCGATTCGGCGGGTTTTTTCAGGATCAGGCCCAGCAGGCACAGATTTTAAGAGGCTGTCGGACATCGGCCTCCAGTTTCAGCTCGACGGAACAATAAAGGTGGATGCAGGCAAACTGAACAAGGCGCTGGACAACTTTGAAGACCTCAGTACCTTTTTCACAGCCTCGGGAAGTAGCGGTGCCGAGGGCATGGGCATCCGCTTACGCAACTTTACGCAAGGGATGTTGAACAGCACTGGCGCACTGACCACCAAAAACCAGTCCCTGCAGCGCGACATTGAGCGATTGACCAAAGAGCAAACCAGGGTGAACGAGCGCATTGAGCGAGTAGAGGCGCGCCTGCTGGCACAGTACAGTCGCCTAGATGGACAGCTCGCCAGCCTGAACGCTCTGAGCAGCTACGTGGACCAGCAGGTGACCAGTTGGAATAACCAGAAAAGCAGTTAGCCTGCTCGTTGAACGCCTTACACCAAACCCGCGAGCCACGAGTGAGCGGGTTTTTTAACGCCTGAAGTAGCCGTTGTTCAGCAAGCTTATCCGGCTTATGGAGCAGCGCAAGATTCTCAACAATTGGTCCATCGGAAACCTCCGCTCAGACCGACAGGAGAATCGCAATGGCACAAGTCATTAACACCAACATCATGTCGCTGAATGCTCAGCGCAATCTGAACATGACGCAGACGGCGTTGGCTACGGCCATGCAAAGGCTGTCTTCAGGCATGCGAGTCAACAGCGCCAAGGACGATGCTGCAGGTTTGGCCATCTCAGAGCGCTTCACAACACAAATAAGAGGCCTGAACCAAGCCGTTCGCAATGCCAATGACGGCATTTCGTTGAGCCAGACAGCCGAAGGCGCTATGGCCGAGATGACGAACAACCTGCAGCGCATCCGAGAACTTGCGGTTCAATCTGCCAACGCCACCAATAGCGCAAGCGATCGCGAAGCCTTGGACAAAGAGGTACAACAGCGCCTCCAGGAAGTTCAACGAATCGCTGAACAAACAAACTTCAATGGTCAGAAAATTCTGGATGGCACTTTTGGTTCTGCAATTTTTCAGGTTGGCGCCAATGTCGGGGATACGATTTCCATAAATCTATCCACCAGCATGAAAACAACCGACCTCGGGAATATTGCTACAGGTCAATCAACCACCGAGGTGAACACAACTGCTCTCTCAGGAACTGGAACGATCAAGGTCGGTAATGGTGCAGCCATCACTATCTCGGCATCCACTGCTGGGAATCAAGTTGGGCAAACAGTTGGCAGTGCTTACGCAAAAGTTGAGGCCATAAAATCTGCTGGCGTTACAGGACTGAATGCAACTGCAACGAACAACACGCTACTGGATATTGCAAATGTCTCCTTGGCCGACACTGAAACATTCCAGCTTCGCATCAATGGAGTTGATATTTTCAACACCACCTCAAGCGGAGCATCAACCATCACCTCTCAGCAAATAACGGATGCAATAAACGCTGCTTCTGAAGCAACTGGAGTTACAGCTGCCATCTCATCTGGCAAGCTACTACTGACTGCCGCCGATGGAAGGGACATTGCAATCGGTCAATCTGGCACTGGAGCAACGGTAAGTGAGGGATTAATTGCAGGAACTGGATCTGCGCTAAACGTTAATGGTGTCACCTTCAAACCTGGAACAATTGGAACATATGCCAACGCAACCGCCAACAGCACGGATGCTACGGCAGTAAACGGTGGCACCATAAGTTTTACCGCCCCTGAAGCCATTACCATTACAGGCGATGGTTTAAATCTTGGATTTGCAACTACGGATTTGACAATATCTGTAGACAGCACGACATTATCTTCAGTTAATATCAAAACAGTAAGCGAAGCAAATAATGCCATATTAAGAGTCGACGCGGCACTTACTGCGGTGAGCGGGCTAAGAAGTACATTTGGAGCCATCCAAAACCGCTTCGAATCCACCATCGCAAACTTGTCAACAACCGCTGAAAACCTCACTGCCAGCCGAAGCCGGATCATGGATGCAGACTTCGCTGCAGAAACTGCAGCCCTCAGCCGCGCCCAGATTCTGCAGCAGGCAGGTACAGCTATGGTGGCACAGGCCAACCAAGTACCTCAAGGAGTGCTGCAGCTGCTCCAGGGGTAACCCGCGTTGCCGAGAGCACCAAAGCGCCGGCCCCTGGCCAGGCGCTTTTTTCTTAGGTTCTGGCATGAACATCCGATAAGGGTTTTAACGATTTATCGGAGCCTGTCATGGCATTGACGATCAATACGAACGTCGCATCGTTAAACGCTCAAAGGCAGTTGACCAACACCCAGAGTGGCTTGTCAACGGCTCTACAACGGCTGTCTTCTGGCCTGCGCATCAACAGCGCCAAGGACGACGCAGCTGGCTTAGCCATATCTGACCGGTTCTTCACTCAAATCCGGGGGCTGAACCAAGCGGTGCGAAATGCGAACGATGGCATCTCCATGTTACAAACGGCTGAAGGAGCGCTAGGTACCGTGGCAGACAACCTGCAACGCATCCGTGAGCTTGCGGTGCAGGCCGCAAACGCCACAAACTCACCCTCTGACCGTGCGGCATTGCAGCTTGAAGTCAATCAGCGCTCGGAAGAAATTCAACGCGTCAGCAGAACCGCAACCTTTAACGGCTTGAATATCTTTGATCAGAGTTCAGAAAGTGCTGTCGGTGACCCGGCACTTCTGAAACTGAAAGATGCTCTGACCGGCGTGGGCGGCTGGCTGGAGAACGCGGAGAAAATGGTGCAGCAGTACTACGGGCTTCAAGCCTCAGGTGAAACGCTGCAGATCAAATACTTCCAGTTCACTGGAGCGGAAAGCGGGGCGCTCGCCTACGTAGGACTCAGCAATCCACTGACATTTAACGTCGACACAGCTGACTTCGTTCCGGTTTCACTACCTGATGGGGGAACAAATCCAGCCCAATATGGCGACCGGGTAGTGGCTCACGAAATGGTTCATGCCGTGATGGCTGCGACTGGCGCACTTGATAACTTGAACGTTTCTACTGGTCCCGGTAGCGATCTATGGTTCGTGGAAGGTGTTGCAGAGTTCATCCATGGCGGCGATGACCGAATGGACGATTACGGTGCTATTGCCATCGCCGCAGAATCAATGCGCACAGCGGACCTGGATTTTTCTACGGCAGGGTCATCGCTCGACATCAGCCGCGACTACGCAGCAGGTTACGCTGCAGTTCGCTTCTTGCACCAAGCAATCAAAGACGCTGGAGGTACCGGTATTGCTGACGTGCTGGGCGAACTTGCAGACGGTAAAACTCTAGATCAAGCTATAAGTATTGGTACTGGCGGGAATGGCAGCACAGGCGGCACTTACGACACGGCATCTGAATTTTTGACAGCTTTTCGCGTGGACGGAGGTCTTGGCGAACAGTTCATGAATTCCAACATCGACCTCACCAACTCTGATACGGGCGCCGTCGGCGGCCTTGATGCAGATGGTGGTGAAGTAAAAACAGCATCCTCCGTGGTGTCCAATATCGCCTCCCGAGGTGGGGAAGATGTACTAGCCGGATTCACGGAGGATTTTCAAGATATTTCTGTATCGACTGGAAATACCAACAAACTGGCCTTTCAAGTAGGGGCCAATGTGGGTGAAACCATCGACACCTCATTGGGCTCCATGAACCTTGGCGCACTTGGCTTAGAGGATGCACTCGACTTGCAGAAAGCGCCTCTATTGGCGATTTCCTCAATTGATCGCGCGCTCGACTATGTCAATGCCGAGCGGGCCAAAATTGGCGCACAAATGCAGCGCTTTGAAACAGCCATACAGAATCTGTCAATAACCTCAGAAAACCTGACGGCAAGTCGCAGCCGGATCATAGACGCAGATTTTGCTCAAGAAACCGCCGCGTTGAGCCGTTCACAAATCCTGCAACAAGCTGGAACTGCGATGGTGGCGCAAGCCAACTCGGTTCCTCAAGGTGTGCTGCAATTGATACTCTAATCAGACCATTCTTGGTAAAGTGTTGCTCTGAAGTGCCGATATAGGGCGTAGACAAGCACACGAGGTAAGCAGCCATGAGCCCGAACAATAATTTTGCCGCATCAGCCTACAAGAGTGTGGGCGTCCAGACCCAAGCCGCGTCAACTCACGACCAGTACAGCTTGGTGCTCTTGATGTTGGATACAGTCATTGAAAGCGTCAACATGGCGAGGGGGGCTATTGTTCAAAATGACAACTCCACCAAAATCGTAAAAATCAACAAGGCCATTAGAATCATCCATGAAGGCCTGCGCACCAGCCTGGATTTGGACCATGGCGGTGAGTTGGCCGCCAACCTGGCCAACCTGTACGACTACTGTGTGATGCGGCTGACCCAGGCCAACGCGGCAAACAACGCGGACATGCTGGAAGAGGTGGTCAACCTGCTCAAACCCGTGGCCGATGCGTGGAAGCAGATGCGTTCTGGGACTGCGGCAGGCGTTGAAGCCAGTGCTGCCACCACTGAAGCGGCAGCAGCGCCCGCTGCACCTCCCAAGGCCCCGCCTGTGGCGCGCCGCATGGGCAGTGCTTACGGACAAGGCATGGCTTGGGCAGGCGCCTGAAGACCACGACCATCGGCTGCAGACCCCGGCACACGCCGGGGTTTTGTTTTGTGGTTGCAAACGTCTGCGCTAAACCCCAAAGACCCCCATCAAGTCCCTGCACATCCGGCGACCAACCACGTCAAGTACAGCGTGCTTTCGGCCGATAAAGAACACATCAGCCCACACAACAACACCTCATCATGGCGCCCCAGCACACCTACCAAGACTTGGAACACACCAGCCACCTGATGGTGCTGGCCGCCCACCGAGCCGACTGGCCCGAGGTGCTGCGACTGGAAACCATGGCCGCCGCACAAGTGGCCGCACTGCAAGCCCCCACCGTGGCCATGCGCCCCACCCTGGCGCAACGCAAAGCCCGCCACCAAGCTCTGTTGGCCATCCTGCGCCACGACGCCCAAGTGCGCGCCCTGGCCAACCCTGAACTGCACCGCCAATACGCCACCATGCGCTTCCCGGCGGTCAAGTCTGCGGTGCCCTTGCCGATAGATACAGGTAATCCATAAAATCACAGAACTTCAGGAACCGCCATGTCTGCCACCCCTCTTGACTTTTACAAGGCCATTGAAAGCACCAGCCAAGCGATGCTGGATGCCGCCTTGGTGGAAGACTGGGATGAAGTGGTGCGTCTGGAAGGCGCCTGCGCACTGTTGATCGAACAGCTGCGTGAAACGTCGGCTCACCGCGATCTGTCGGCCGAGGAACGCGCCGAAAAACACCGCATCATGATGACGATCCTGCGCCACGACGCGCAGATCCGCGAACTGGTGGAGCCCTGGATCGACGACCTGGGCGAGATGGTGGAAGTTCAGCGCCCGATGCGCTTGCACTGAATGCCGGAATTCCTTCCCGTTCGGTAAATTTTCCTTGCGCGCCACACGATTGCGGCTGATACTTTCCCGATCGGGAAACTGCCTCAGCCATGACATCGATTCGATCACCTCAACAACTCGGTAACGCACTGCGTGCCGCTCGCAAGCAACTCAAACTGACGCAGCCCGAGTTGGCGTTGGCGGCTGGGGTAGGTGTGCGCTTCATTGTCGACCTTGAAGCAGGCAAGGCCACCTTGCGATTGCAAAACGTACTGCGGGTGATTGATGCCTTGGGTGGAGAACTCCAGTTGATCGGATTGGAGTCAGAGGCTGCCAGCCAGCAAGCTGAGGGTGGCGAGCATGGCGCATGAACTGGAGGTCTGGCTTTTCGCCGATCGTGTCGGCACACTGGCGCTGGTCGAGGGGCGACTGAACTTTTGCTACGCGACCGATTGGTTGTCACACAAAGAAGCCGTTGCCCTATCGGTCGGTTTGCCGCTGCAAGCAACGCCGTTCGATGACCGCAAAACGCGCCCATTCTTTGCAGGCCTGCTGCCGGAAGGGCACATGCGCCGCCTGATTGCACAGCGGTTTCAAGTTTCCGGCCAGAATGACTTTGCGCTGCTGGACCGCATTGGTGGCGAATGTGCGGGGGCCGTCACCTTCCTGGAGCCCGGGCAGGGGTTGCCAACAGCTGCCGGTGGCAATGACGTTCATTGGCTGAACGATGATGAAGTTGTTGCCATCCTGGATGAATTGCCACATCGGCCCATGCTGGCCGGCAAAGACGGTTTGCGGCTTTCGTTGGCGGGTGCCCAAGACAAGCTGCCTGTGGTTTTCGATGGTGCCCGCATTGGGTTGGCCCTCAACGGCACACCCAGCTCCCACATCTTGAAGCCAGCCATCCGGTCCGTGAAAGACAGCGTCATCAACGAAGGATTTTGCATGGCACTGGCCCAGGCGATGCAACTCAAACCAGCGAATTCAAAGGTTCACCGGGTGTTGGATCGCTCGTTTCTGTTGGTTGAGCGCTACGACCGTGTGATCGACACCCTGGGGCGCCGGCAACGCCTTCATCAGGAAGATTTTTGCCAGGCGCTGGGCGTGGTGCCAGAGATGAAGTACCAGAATGAAGGTGGCCCGGATCTGGCTCAGTGTTTCGATCTGGTGCGCAGTGCAACGCGCCCCAGTGCGCCGCAGGTTCTGCGCCTGCTGGACTGTGTGATCTTCAACGCGCTGATTGGAAATCATGATGCGCATGCCAAGAACCTGTCTCTGCTGTATTCAGGCAAGACCGCCGTTCTGGCACCGTTCTACGACCTGCTTTCAACAGCGGTGTACCCAGCCCTGACGCCGAAGATGGCCATGAAAATTGGCAGCAAATACAAATTCACGGAAGTGCAGGCGCGGCATTGGGAACAGTTCGCCGAAGGCATAGGCATGACAAAAGCTCAGGTGAAACAGCGCGTTGTGAAATTGGCCAAGGTGCTACCGGTCACTGCGCGTAAGCTCCAATCTACCCCTGAGTGGGGCTTTGCCAAGAATGCCGTGGTCGAACAAATCAATGCACTGATTGAACAACGCTGCGCTTTGACGGTTCGAAGGCTGACCGATACTGCCGGAGAAGTTGACGCGGTCGCCAAACCTGTGAACTGAATCGCCTTACTTGTCACACCTGCATGTTCATCACATCGGTGTAAGCCTGCATCATGCGGTTGCGCACATGCAGCGCGGCCTGAAACCCAATCTGGGACTTTTGCATGCTCAGCATCGTCTCTTCCAGGCTCACATTCGGGTTGCCCAGTTGAAACTGGGTCTGCAGTTCGCTGGACTTGTTTTGCGCTGCGCTCACGTTCTGCAGTGCGGTCTTGAAGGCCTCGCCAAAGCCCGTGTTTTGCACGCCGCCTGTCTGACCTGCTGGCTTGGAAACGCCGGCCGCAGCCGGACGCACGGTGGACGCGGTCAGGGCGTTCAGCGAATTCAGGCGCAGGTCCATGGGGCTCTCCTATCTAGGCATTGATCCAGTGCCGCAATGCTACGGCGCCCAGCCGGGCAACTTGAGCGGAAATAAACCGGGCAATCCCACCCTTTTTGGGCTTTAGTTTTGGGTGTCGGCTTTCATAATCAGCCACACCATGAACACCGCCGTTGCCGAACTCGACCCCAACACCCTGCCCGAGCGCCAGCCCAACGCGCTGACAGCGGGGTTTTCGCGTCTGGACACCACCCGCAAGGCCATGTTGGGCCTGGGCGCGCTGGCCATGGTGGGCCTGTTGGCCGCCGCCTTCTTCATGGCCAACCAGCCCGACTACCGGGTGCTGTACACCAACCTGTCCGACAAGGACGGCGGCGCAGTGCTGGCCCAGCTCTCTCAAATGAACGTGCCCTACAAGCACGCCGAAGGTGGCAACGCCATTTTGGTACCGGCCAATCAAGTGCACGACATCCGGCTGCGCCTGGCCTCGCAAGGGCTGCCCAAAGGTGCCATCAACGGTTTTGAGTTGATGGACAGCAACAAGCTGGGCATGACGCAATTCCAGGAACGGCTGACGTTCCAGCGCGGGCTGGAAGGTGAGCTGACCCGGTCCATCAGCGCACTGAGCTCGGTGGCCGAGGCCCGGGTGCACCTGGCTCTGCCCAACCAGAACGGCTTTTTCCGCGAGCAGCAAAAGCCTTCGGCCAGCGTGCTGTTGACGCTCTACCCTGGCCGCACGCTGGACAAAACCCAGATCGCAGGCATTGTGCATTTGGTGGCCAGCAGCGTGCCCGAAATGAACCCCAAAGCCGTGAGCGTGGTGGACCAGCACGGCACCCTGCTGTCGCAGGTGGGTGACGCGCAGCCCGGCAGCGCCGAATCGCAGCAACTGGAGTACGTGCGCACGCTGGAGCAGATGTACGCCAAGCGCATCATGGACTTGCTGGAGCCGGTGCTGGGCCGCGACAACGTGCGCGCCCAAGTGACCGCCGATGTGGACTTTTCGCAGGTCGAACAAACCAGCGAACAACACCGCCCCAACCAGGGCACCGAACCCGCCGCCGTGCGCAGCCAGCAGCTGGTGGAAAGCGGCAGCAACCTGGACCAGGCCACGCCCGGCGTGCCTGGCGCGGTGAGCAACATCCCGCCCGGCGCGGCGCAAGCCCCCATCAACGGTGATGCAGCGCCCGTGGGCGTCACGGGCAACAACGGGGGCACCAGTGAGGCCTCCCGCCGCCGTGAGCAGGTCATCAACTACGAGGTGGACCGCACCGTGCAGGTGACGCGCAATGCCACCGGCAGTGTGCGCCGGCTGAGTGCAGCGGTGGTGTTGAACCACGTTTCCAGCACCGACAAGAAGGGCCAGGCCTCCACCGCCCCCCTGCCACCCGAGCAAATGGAACAGATCAACGCCCTGGTGCGCGAAGCCATCGGCTTCAGCGAGCAACGCGGCGATTCGGTGAACGTGATGAACGCCGCCTTCACCAAGCCCACCACAGACACCACCGAGGTGGCCTGGTGGAAGCAGCCGGACACTTTCGACCTGGCGCGCAGCTTGGCGTGGCCGGTGGGCATGCTGCTGCTGGGGCTGATCCTGTTCCTGGGCATGGTGCGCCCCAGCCTGAAGATGATGAAGGCGCCGCCGTCGGTGCCCGAATCCGAAAAATCAGGGATGACCACCGCCGGCACGCAGCTGGACACCCTGATTGACGACGAAACCACCCGCCCCGGCCTGCCGCAACCGGTGCAAAATGAGGTCACGGTCGAAATGTTGCGACTGGAAGACGCCAAGCGGCTGGCACGGGAAAACCCGGTCGCGGTGGCGAACATTGTGAAAAGTTGGGTCAACGGGGACGGCGCCAGCACCGCGTGACCCTGAAAGTGAACCGACATGGCAGAACCCGACGACGGATTGCAGGACGCCGCCATCTTCCTCATGTCCCTGGGGGAAGAGGAAGCGGCCGAGGTGTTCAAGCACTTCTCGCCCAAGGAGGTGCAGCGCCTGGGTGAAACCATCGCCCGCATGCGCGCAGTGTCCAAAGAAAAAGTGGACGATGTGATCGGCAAGTTCACCCGCGAGGCCGCATCGCAGAGCCTGCTGGTGTCCGACACCGACAACTACGTGCGTTCGGTGCTCAAACGCGCGCTGGGCGACGACAAGGCGGCGCTGCTGATCGACCGCATTTTGCAAGGCGGAGACGTTTCGGGCATTGAAAGCCTGAAGTGGATGGACCCGATTTCGGTAGCCGAGCTGCTGCGCAACGAGCACCCGCAAATTCTGGCGGCCATTTTGGTGCACCTGGACCAGGACCACGCTGCCAGCGTGTTGAAACACTTCACCGAACGCACCCGCAACGAGGTGATGCTGCGCATTGCCACACTCGAAGGCATCCAGCCCACCGCGCTGAAAGACCTGAACGAGGCGTTGTACCAAGTATTGGCCGGTGGCGACAAAATTCGCAAGAGCTCGCTGGGCGGCGTCAAGACAGCGGCCGAAATCATCAACCTGCTGGGCACCAGCCTGGAGGGCAGCGTGGTCGATTCCATCCGCGAAAGCGACCCAGACCTGGCCCAGAAGATCATGGACAAGATGTTCACCTTTGAGGACCTGCTCAAGCTGGACAACAAAGCGATCCAGATGGTGCTCAAGGAAGTGGCGTCGGACGCGCTGGTGATTGCGCTCAAGGGCGCCAGCAGCGAGCTGAAAGAAAAGATGCTGGGCAACATGTCCAGCCGGGCCGCCGAGGCGCTGCGCGAAGACCTGGAAAGCCGGGGGCCGGTGCGCCTGTCGGAGGTGGAGAGCCAGCAGAAGGACATCCTGAAGGTGGTGCGCCGCCTGTCCGACGAAGGCCAGATTGTGTTGGGCGGAGGCGGAGACGATGCCTTCCTCTAACCGCACCACGCACTACCACCGCTTCATTCCCAGTGAAGAAGTGGTGGAGGTGGCGGCGTGGGAATTTGCCCCCATGGACGGCAGCGTGCTGTCCAAGACCGCCGTGGAGCCTGAAGTGGCCGCCCCCGCCCCTGAGCCGCAAGCTTTGGAAGAGGCACGCGAGCAGGCCTATCAGCAAGGTTTTGACGACGGCAAACTGGCCGGTGCCCAGGAAGCCCGCCAGGCGCTGGAACCGGTGATGAAGCAAGAAATCCAGCAACTCGCCAAGCGGCTGGACAAACTGGTGCAACAGGCGCAGGGCGACATCTCGCGGCTGGAGGAAACCCTGTCGGCCCAGTTGCTGGAGCTGGCCTGCGACCTGGCCCGACAGGTGGTGCGCGCCGAACTGAGCACCGCCCCCGAAACCTTGCGCGCCGTGGTGAACGAAGCCCTGGCGCTGGCGGTGGAAGACGGCCGCCCGGCGACGGTGCGCGTCCACCCCCAAGACGCTGAATGGCTGCAAACCGGCTGGACCGACGGCCCCGCCACGGTGAAACTGGTGGCCGACGACAGCATCGCACCCGGCGGTTGCGTGGTGGAAAGCAGCCAAGGCGCGGTCGATGCCACGGTGGAAAAACGCTGGGCCCGCGCGGTGGCCAACCTGGGGCTGCAAGCCCCGTGGAACCCGGGGGAGCAGGCCGATGTCTGACACCCCGCTGCAACGCCGCTGGCAACAGTTCATGGCCGTGGCCCGCCAGGCCGCCGGCCAACACACGCCGCTGGAATCGAGCGGCAAGCTGACCCGCGTGGCCGGCCTGGTGCTGGAAGCCCAGGGCGTGAAAGTGCCGGTGGGCTCGCAATGCGTGATTGACATGCCCGACGACCCGGACACCGCCGTGCTGGCCGAGGTGGTGGGCTTCAACAGCGAGCGCGCCTACCTGATGCCCGCTGGCGAGGTGCAAGGCCTGAGCAGCGGCGCCCGTGTGCGCCCCCTGCCCCCGTATCGGCCGCAACCCCGGCTGGGCCAGGAGCCCAAACCCCTGCCGCCCAGCGACCGGGGCGTGCTGCGCCTGCCCCTGGGTCGAGGCCTGCTGGGTCGGGTGGTGGACGCCCATGGTCACCCCATGGACCACCAAGGCCCGCTGTTGAACATTGAGGTGGAGGCACTGGAGCGTGCGCCCATCAACGCGATGGACCGCGCCCCGGTGCGGCAACCGCTGGACACAGGAGTGCGAGCCATCAACGCGCTGCTGACAGTAGGCCGCGGCCAACGGATCGGCCTGTTCGCTGGCTCCGGCGTGGGCAAAAGCGTGCTGCTGGGCATGATGGCCCGCTTCACCCAGGCCGATGTCATCGTGGTCGGACTGATTGGCGAGCGCGGCCGCGAGGTGAAGGAATTCATTGAAGACATCCTGGGCGAAGAAGGCCGCCAGCGCTCGGTGGTAGTAGCCGCACCTGCCGACTCGCCGCCGCTGGTGCGGATGCAGGGCGCCAACTACGCCACCGCCATTGCCGAACGCTTTCGCGACGACGGGCTGGACGTGCTGTTGCTGATGGATTCATTGAGCCGCTACGCCATGGCACAGCGTGAAATCGCGTTGGCGATCGGCGAACCCCCGGCCACCAAAGGCTACCCGCCGAGCTGCTTTGCCAAACTGCCGCAACTGGTGGAGCGCAGCGGCAATGGGCCCGAAGGCAAAGGCTCCATCACCGCGTTCTACACCGTGTTGTCTGAAGGCGACGACCAGCAAGACCCGATTGCCGACGCGGCCCGCGCCATCCTGGACGGCCACATCGTGCTGTCGCGCGCCATGGCCGAATCGGGCGTGTACCCGGCCATCGACATCGAAGCGTCGGCCTCGCGGGTGATGCACAACGTCGTCACCCAGCAGCACCAGGAGCAAGCGCGGCGCTACCGGCAGCTGTACTCGCGCTACCAAAAAAGCCGCGATTTGATCCAGTTGGGCGCCTACGTGGCGGGCAGCGACGCTGAAACCGACCAATCGATCGCACTGTTCCCAAGCATGCAGCGCTTTTTGATGCAAGACATGCGGGAAAAAGCACCCTTCAACGAGAGCGTGGCACAACTTGGTCAAACCTTGGGCATGCCCGGTGGTGCCCGCGCGCAACAGGGCCGCCAGCCATGAAAGACAGTGCCGCCCTGAACACCATGATCGAAGTGGCCACCCGCCGCCGCGACGAGGCCCTGCAAGCCTTGGGGCAAGCCCAGCGCGAGCATCAGCAAGCCCAGTTGCAGATGACGCAACTGCAGGGCTACAGCGCCGAATCGCTGCAACGCTGGGGCCAGCGCGCCTCGCTGGGCTTCAGCCCCGCCCTATTGCGCACCCATCAGACCTTCATGGGCAAGCTGGACCATGCCGTCACTTTCCAGAACGGGGTGGTGCAGCGGCTGCAGTTGCACGTGGAGCATTGCCACGAACAGTGGCTGCAGACCGAACGCGACCTGGCCAGCCTGCAAAAGTACCTGGAACGCCGCCAGCAAACCTGGCAGCACCAATTGCAGCGGCAAGAACAGAAAAGCAACGATGAAATGGCCGCCAACCTGCACCGGCAGCACCAAGGCCACAACGACTGGAGGCCCCCAGCATGAAAACCGAGACCACCAGCCCCGCACCCCGCCCGGAAGCGACCCGCACGGCCCACGCCAACTCGCAGGGCTCGGCCCAACGCGCTCAGCCGAGCGACAAAGGTGCGCCCGCCGACCTGTTCGCACAACTGCTGTCGGCACAAAAAGCTCAGACCGAAGCCGGTACAGAAACCACCCTGGCGCCAGCGGACGACACAGCTGAAGCAGAAGCCACGGCCCTGATGGCTGCCGCCGGCGTGGTGCTGCCGACCGGGGGGTTGACCGAATCCACCACGCCCGCCCCAACCGCTGACAGCGAAGAGGTGGACCCCCGGACCGCCTTTTTGGCCTTGTTCCAGCCGGACACGCCTTTGAAGGGTGCGCTGGAAGAAGCCACCGCACCAGGGGACTCCCCCCGCATGCTGGACGTGGGCAACGCCAACGGCGCCACCACAGCCAAGGGCACCGAACAGCCGCTGGGCTGGACCGCCCCCAACCCCGCCGGGCGCGCAGCCACCAAAGGCGGGCATGGGACCGGTAACGGGGTGAGCGAAACGGCCTTGCTGCAACGGCAAGGCCTGGAGTCCCCGCCACCGCTGCCCTTGGCCGACACCACCGCGCAACTGGCGACCAAGGCCTGGCACATGCTGCAACCCGGCCAGCCCGGCAGTGCGCTGACAGACACGTCCCTCAGCGCCTCCGGCTGGGGACAAGCGGTGGCCACCGCTGCCGGCGGCCTGGGCCAAGGCGGACAAGGCCAAACGGGCAGCGATGGCTCGCCCCAAGGCGGCGCCTCACAGGCCCGCGTCTGGCTGGACCAACCCGGCACACCCTCCAGCAACGACATCACGCCGGGGGCCGAAGCCGACTTCGCCATGAGCCTGGGCGAGGCCATGGGCGACGCCTACGAGGCCCTGGGCACCCAGGTCAGCGTGTGGTCGGCGGCCAACACCAAGCGCGCCAGCATGACGGTGGACCTGGGCCAAGAACGGGCCTTGGAAGTGGACGTATCCCTCAACGACGGCAAAGCGCAGCTCGCCTTCCGCACCGACGACGTGCAGGTGCGCGAAAACCTGCGCACGCAAGCCGAAACCATCCTGTCCGACCTGTTGGCCCGCTCGGGCATCGCGCTGGACAGCCTCTCCGTCGGCGGGCAGCAGACCGGGCGTGGCCACGAACACGGCGGGCCAGGACCGCAGACCACCCGGGTTCAGCTGCAACTGGAGCCCGACACGACCCAACGCCCCGATGGCACGCTGGCAAAGCGCACCGGTCAGGGTCGGGCCGGCCTGAGCGTCTACGCCTGAACCACCGCCGACCGCACGGGGCACGAAGGCAAAAACAAGGCCCCAAAGCCCCCACTCATTGCACTTAAGCACGGCGCCTCCATCGCCATAATCGGTCATGACACAATAGACCGGGTGTCCCCGCCCAATGGCATGGGGGCGTTTGCCAAACCCGTATCGAAAGCAAATACATGGCCGCAAAACCCGCTGCAAGCGCCGAAGGCGCCGAAGCCAAACCCAAAAGCAAGAAATTGCTGATCATCATCCTGGCGGTGGTGTTGCTGGCCGTGGGCGGCGCGGCGGCGGCCTTCTTCCTGCTCAAGCCTCCTGCCGAGGAAGACGAGGAAACCACCAGCGAAGCGGCACCGGCCAAAAAATCGTCGGCCAAAGCCAAAGCGCCTCCCCAGTTCATGCCCCTGGATCCGATGGTGATCAACCTGGCGGACCCGGGCGGCGCGCGTTACGCCCAGGTGGGCTTGACGCTGCAGGTGGACGACGCGGCCACGAGTGACGCCATCAAGGCCTTCATGCCCGCCATCCGCAACGGCATGCTGCTGCAAATTTCGCGCCGCACCGCCGAGGAACTGCTACGCCCCGAGGGCAAAGAAGCCCTGGCCAACGACCTGCTCGAACTCGTGCGCAGCGAAGCCGGCATGCCCCTGACCAAAGGCTACAGCCCAGTGCAGGCGGTGCTGTTCGCCAGCCTGATCGTGCAGTAACCCTCAGCCCAGCCACCAGAGTTGCACCATGAGCGAAGCCTTTCTCTCCCAGGACGAGATCGATGCCCTGCTCGAGGGCGTGACCGGCGAAAGCCAGAAGCTCGCCAAAGAAGACATGCCGACCGACGGCGTGCGCACCTACGACCTGTCCAGCCAGGAACGGATCGTGCGGGGGCGCATGCCCACGATGGAGGTGATCAACGAACGCTTTGCGCGCAACCTGCGCGTGGGCCTGTTCAACTTCATCCGCCGCAGCCCCGAAATTTCGGTGGGCACGGTGCAGGTACAGAAGTACAGCATGTTCCTGCGCGAGCTGGTGGTGCCCACCAACTTCAACATCATGGCGGTGCGCCCGCTGCGCGGCAGTGGCCTCATCGTGTGCGAGCCCACGCTGCTGTTCGGCGTGATCGACAGCCTGTTCGGCGGCAACGGCAAGTTCCACACCCGCATTGAAGGGCGCGATTTTTCCCCCACCGAGCAGCGCGTCATCAACCGTATGGTGGAGGTGGTGTCGGAGGAGTACAAGAAAGCCTGGAAGGGTGTGTACCCCCTGGAGCTGGCTTACCAGCGCTCCGAAATGCAGCCGCAGTTTGCCAACATCGCCACCCCGAGCGAGATCGTGGTCAGCACCAGCTTTTCGCTGGAAATTGGCGACCTCACCGGTTCGCTGCACGTTTGCATTCCCTACTCCACGCTGGAGCCGATCCGCGACCTGCTGTACTCCACCTCGCAAGGCGACTCGATGGAGGTGGACCGCCGCTGGGTCAAGCTGTTGAGCAATGAAATCCAGGCCGCCGAAGTGGAACTGGTGGCCGAACTGGCCCGCACCGGCGCCACGGTGGAACAGTTGCTGGCCATGAAGGTGGGCGACTTCATCGAACTGGAACGCGAACACGTGATTCAAGCCAAGGTGGACGGTGTGCCGGTGCTGGAGTGCGAATACGGCACCCACAACGGCAAGTACGCGCTGAAGGTTCAGCGCACCATCCGCAGCACCGACAAGACCTGGCACGGAGATCAATATGACAAATGAGAACGACCCCAACGCCCCCAGCCCCGAGGAGGCCATGGCCGACGATTGGGCGCAGGCCCTGCAAGAGCAGTCCGGCAGCGGCGTGAATTCCGACTTTGCCTCGGGCGCGCCGCACTTTGACAGCGACGCCATCCCCCAGGCCACCGGACAGAACGACATCAGCATGGTGCTGGACATTCCGGTGCAGTTGTCGGTGGAGTTGGGCCGCACCAAGGTGCCGATCAAATACATCCTGCAACTGGCGCAGGGCTCCATCGTGGAGTTGGACGCGCTGGCCGGCGAACCGATGGACGTGCTGGTCAACGGCTACCTGATCGCCCAGGGCGAGGTGGTGGTGGTGAACGAAAAATTCGGCATCCGCCTGACCGACATCGTCACCCCGTCGGAGCGGCTGCGCCGCCTGAGCCGCCATTGACGCCACGCCGGCCACGCACATGAACTTTGCCTCGTACGCACCGGCCTTGGGCCTGTTGCTGATCATGGGCCTGCTGGCCTGGGCTTTGAACTGGCTGAAAAAGCGCCAAGCCCCCGCCGGCAGCGGCCAGGGCGCCGAGCTGCGGCTGGTGTCGCAATTGATGCTGGGCCCCCAGCAACGGGTGGTGGTGGTGGAAGTGAACGGCCCGAACGGCCCGGTGCAATTGACGCTGGGCGTCACGCCCCAGCACGTGCGCACGCTGCACACCCAAACCCTCCCGGCTCCCGCCACGCCGAGCTACGCGGCGGTGGCCCGCGCGCTGAACGCAGCCCCACGGCAGGAGCCTGAGGCATGAGCCAAGTGCGCGCCAAGGCCACCCAGGCGTGCCGGACGGCCGCCCCCTGGCTGCTGGCCGCCGGTTTGCTGACCGTGGCAGGCTGGAGCTGGGCGCAAGGCACACCCGCCCCCAGCTCCGGAGGCCAATTGCCCCTGGTCATCGGCCAAGGGCCGGGCGGCACCAGCTACTCGGTGCCCATCCAGACGCTGCTGTTCTTCA
>CAZSZN010000016.1:0-28015 GCA_964610405.1 uncultured Macromonas sp.
CATCGTACCGGGGACAGAACTGGTCGTCGGGGACTTTTTCAACGGCCTGCTAAAGCCCAAAGACATTTGGGCCATTCGCGTCCGCCTACAACTGGCACACAAGGTCAGAGAGTTGGCTCTTTTTAACCTGGGCTTCGACAGCAAGCTGCGTGGCTGTGATTTGGTAGGGCTGAAAGTCAGAGATGTCTGCCATGGTGATCACGTCGCCAACCGCGCCATGGTGATGCAACGTAAAACACAACGGCCAGTCCAGTTTGAGATCACCCCGACGACTCGCGAAGCCCTTGACGCGTGGATAGGCCATGCAGGACTCAAGTCTGAGGACTATCTCTTCCCGAGCCGACTACACGGTTCCCCCCACATTGGAACTCGCCAATACGCGAGGCTGGTTCATCGATGGGTCGCTGAAATCGGGTTGGACACAACCGCGTACGGAACGCATTCGATGCGTCGCAGCAAAGCATCCATGATCTACAAGAAAACCAAGAACCTCAGGGCTGTTCAGATTCTGCTTGGGCATACCAAGCTGGAAAGCACGGTGCGCTATCCGGGCATTGAAGTGGACGACGCACTGGATCTGGCCGAGCAGCTGGACATCTGATGATGGAATGACCAACCCCTTTTTTGGGGTCCCAACCATCCATCACGCAGATGCGTGATACCCAGACATCCGCAACGCTAACCGCAGAAAAATTGCCGTAACCATCATGTCACTTGACGAGGTTGGATGTCGAATAGTTTTCAATGGCGCGCTGCAAATCGAAGTACTCCTCGCAAGCCACCTGAGCGCACAGCTCGCACAAGATGTTCAAATGCCTCTGGGCTGAGGGCAGATCGTTGAGCATCAGGTACGCTTCCCCCAGGTATTCATGAGCGCCAAGGTGGTTGGGGTTGCGCTTCAATGCGAGCTGGTAATGCCGTATGGCACGCTGCACATCTGGCGTGCGTTTCATGCGCAGGCTATAACCCAGCAGATTGTGCAGATCGTCGCTGTCCAAGCCCGACGATTGAGCCTGCTCAAGCAGCGAGAGCGACAACTCCCAATCGCGCTGCTGGATTGCGACTCTTGCCTGCTCGATCAAGTCCGATGCGTCACCCGGCACTGGCATGTTGGATGGGGTATCAGCCGGCCAAGCCTTCGGCGCCACCAGCAGCATCAGAACAAAAGCCAGTGCTCGGCATTGCGTCATGGCCAAGGGCTTCAAGCCCCAGAGGGTTTCACTTCAACCAATCGCTGAACCACATCCAGAAGCTTCTGCTTCTTGGCGTAGTGCCGGTCCATCCGCCAGTCCCCAATGATCTCCAGAGCGAGGTCAAAATTCCTCCCCTCCAGCTCGTAAAGCGATGCCAGTGGAAAGGGCTCGTCCGTCTGCAAGGACACAATCAAATTGGTCAGGATTTCGACCTGCGGATCATCGGGATGGCTTTCGATGAATTTTCGGGCTTGTTTGATGGCAAACATGGTTGGATCGTTCTCGTGATGGCCGATTGCTCTGTAGCCAGACACTCCCAGAGCTTCATGTTAGACAGTCGAACGATCAATTTGATGTCAATTCGGCGTCAAGTTCGTGACACCAGGCCGCACAGTGGTTCACCGAACTGAGCACGTCGCTCCGCTTGCGAGTGGCATGGGCCCTGACCTCGCCATTGACAAGTGCTTCAGGCAAGATAAACTATTTATACCGTTTATATTGTTTAAGGAGCATCATGCCCACCGAGAAGAAGCCCAATGCGACGCCCAGCACCAAACCCAAAAAGGTGAAGCTGGTGCGTGACAGTTTTTGCATGCCCAAGGATGAGTACGCGGCTCTTGAGGTGCTAAAGCAACGAGCCCTGGGTTTGGGCAAGGCCGTCAAGAAGAGCGAGTTGCTTCGCGCCGGGGTGCTGGCGCTGTCGCAAGCAACGGATGCGAGCTTTCTGTCTTACATGGACACAGTGCCCAACCTCAAAACCGGCCGCCCCTCGACCAAGACGACCAGCGAAGCCAAGTTGGACAGCCCGGCGCTGCCAGAAGCCAAACCGCCGGTGCAACGCCGCAAACCAGCAGCCAAATCTGCGGCCCAAGCCCTGAATCCAACGCCGGCGACTGTTGCGCCCCCGAACAGGGCTTCGTCCAAGCGGGTCAGCTCGCGCAAGACTGCTGCGGTCAAGACCCCGCGCCCAGCGGCCTGAGCACCACGCCAACAGCATGCCTATCGTTATCGTTGCCAATCCCAAGGGCGGCGTGGGCAAGTCCACGCTGGCCACCAACGTTGCCGGGTATTACGCCCACAAAGGTCACACGGTGATGTTGGGGGATGCGGATCGCCAGCAATCATCGGCAGTGTGGCTTCGCCTGCGGCCGCCGCAAACTCGCCCGATCGTCACTTGGGATGCGTCTTCATCCGATGTGCTCCGTCCGCCCAGAGGCACCACACACGTTGTGCTCGACACGCCTGCCGGTTTGCAGGGTAAGGCTCTCAAAGAAACCATCAAACGGGCTGACAAATTGATCATCCCACTGCAGCCCAGTCTGTTTGACATGCAGGCCACCAAGGATTTTGTTGAAGATCTCAAAGACCGCAGGCGTGCAGAGGGTCTGGACATCGCGGTGGTGGGGATGCGGGTGGATGAACGGACCATTGCGGCGGAACGGCTGCGTGAATTCGTGAGCGACCTGGACTTGCCGGTACTTAGCCACTTGCGAGACACCCAAAACTACGTACGACTTGCCATGGTTGGTTTGACGCTGTTTGATGTCGCGCCCAGCCGGGTCGCCAAGGACCGACAGGCATGGGTGCCGATCACCGAATGGCTGGATCGATAGTCATTTGATTGATCGGTGGAGACCAGACCCACTTTCAATCCATCGCCGCACGCAGCTCTTGCGAGGTGGCACCCAACCTGCGTATGCCCATTCTGGCCAAGGCCGTGATGAACGCCAACGCAGCGTCTGGGTAGCGTTGGCGCCACTGCTGAAAAGCATCCCAGCTCAACGCGGCGACCCGGGCACCTTGCTCGCCCGCGTGGGCAAACGCCGTGCGGGCGATGCCATTGAGGAAGGCCATCTCGCCAAACACCGCGCCGGCACCCACCACCGACAAACGCAGTCCCGAGTCTGGGGTGGCGCTGGTGGACAGGGTCACGGTCCCGTCTTGCACCAACAGCAGCGATCGATCCTCTTCGCCTTGGCGGATGATGGTCTGTCCAGGGCTGTAGACCTGCTGCTGGAGCACTCGCTCCAAAGCGCCTCGCGCCTCAGCGTCCAAGTCCGTTCCCAGATCACCTAATAGCGACAACGGTGGGTCAGAGACCATCAACGCAGGCGGACAGCTCAAGAGGATCTGCGCTTCAGCCCATTCCAGAGCCCGGTCCAGATCCTCGTAAATGTGCAAGCCAGCCATCGACTCGATCACCCAACCACGCACCCCCGACAGGACAAAGGCGATGCCTTGCTCATGCAACTCATGGGCCAAAGCACGCAGTCGCAAACAACCTGTTTCGTCCCAAGACGGGACTCTGGAAGCGTCCAGGATCACGCAGCGATGCCCTTGCAGATGCTGCCGCACTTGGTCCACCACCAATCCAGCCACCCCAAACGACACGATGCCTTGAAGTTCAAAGACCGCCACGCTGCGCATTCTGGGGGCCAGCCATTGCTCAACCTGGGCACGGCGGACATGGCGGGACCGCAGTTTGCCTTCCAGATGCATGCGCCGGATCGCGTGGCTGCCTGAAGTGCGAAGCAACTCCACCATGGCCACGGCCAAGCCCGCCAACAAGGCCATGGCACCACTGGAAGCGACAAACACAAGACTCACGATCCAGCTTTGGGCTCGGGCTGTCCAGCGTTGTGGGCTGCGCCCGAAAGCCCGCATGGGATGCGGGATCATCCTCAAACCAGCAACCACCAGGGCGCCGATCAGCACCGCCATTGGCACCTCGCTCAGCCAAAGGTGACCAGACGCCGCGACCGCGATCAAACCCAGCGCATGCCATTGCCCGGGGCGCAACGTGGCGCTGCGGGTGTAAGCCAGCGCAGTGCGCGACCTCGACGTGCTGCTGGACGCCGGGATCATGCCCAGCAAGGCACACACCATGGCGATCAAAGCCTCTTTGCCGAGCACGCGCTCCAAGGGCTGTCGAACACCGAATTCAGCTTCCAGTTGTTGGTGAAAGACCGTGACCTCCAGCGTGTTGACCACCGACATCAGCAACGACAACGACGCTAACTGGAAACCTTGTTGATTCAACACCAACCACCACGGTGCATCGATCCAATCGGGAAATACCGGGAGCATGAAGCCGCTGGATGCAGCGGCCATGGTGAGGGCGCTTTGCGGCACCCACCACCAACTGCCGGCAGTGACCAAAGCCACCGCCACCAGCAGCGCCGGAAACTTGGGCCACACCCGCTGCAGCGTCCAACTCAAACCCATGACTGCGATCACGATGCCAGCCTGCCAAACCAGCATGGGCCCCCAGCGTCCACCGCTGACGGCCCAGAGCCCCTGCAACTGTCCAAGCACCAGCGACAACCCGACACCAGCGGCAAACCCCTGCGTGACCGACACCGGGATGAAACGCGCCAGGCGCACCAACCCCAACCGGACCATCAACCACTGGAACAGAAATCCCAGGCCAGTGAACAAGCCGGTGATGGCCAATGCCTGGGCGGCCGTCATGCCGGTTGCGCCTGCGGTCTGCACCACCAATGCCAACATGCCGCCAAAAAGCAACGCCACGGCGGTGGACGGTGCGTACACCACGCCCCGCCCTCTGGCCAGAATCGTCATCAATGCGCCAGGAACAGCGGCAGACCACAACGCCAACGCGCTGGCGGACATCAAGGTCGATAACGACCCAAATGCCAACAAGCCCAAGCCCAGCGCATGGGGAATGGAGACCGACAAGGCTGCGGCAGCGCCCATGATCGGCAGCGACGCGAGGGGATCGACGTTTCGCTGACCGCCACGGGATAGATCGAATTGAGGGATGGGCTCGATGGTGCTCACCCACTGATCTTCGCCCACTTGTGTGACATAAATTTGTCACAGACCCAGCATGCTGCTCAAGATTGCAGCGAAAGCGACCAAGGCATTCAACAACAAGGGGTTGAAGTGATCTTGAAGGAGTTGTCCACAGCCTTACCCACTTGATCTGGGGACGAAAAAAGGTGGGCGTACGCTCCGCAGACCCCACGGCCGGCCGCGTGCAGGCCCAACAGTGACACGAAAATGTCACCAGATGCCAATACCTTACGACTCATTTAGAAAAATCACCATGAGTCACCCGATCAAAGTTCTGTTCTTGTGCACCCACAACTCGGCGCGCAGCATCCTGGCTGAGGCGATTCTGAATCACTTGGGCGGCGGCCGATTCCAAGGCTACTCGGCCGGCAGCCAGGCGCGCGAGGACCATCAGCCCCATCCACTGGCTCTCCAGGCACTCGAAGATGCAGGTATTGCTACTGCAGGTTTGGCCAGCAAGAACTGGGACGTATTCAATCAACCAGACGCACCGCACCTCGACTTGGTGATCACGGTTTGTGACACCGTGGCAGGTGAGCCATGCCCTGCTTGGCCCGGTCACCCCGCGACAGCGCATTGGAGTTATGCCGATCCTTCATTGGTCACAGGTGATGAGGAAGAGCGTTTGCATGCCTTCAAGCAGACCATGCATGCACTGCACCAGCGCTTGGAATTGCTGATCAACTTGCCCCTATCCAGTGTGGACCGTCTGGTTCTTGAAACCGAAGCGCGTCGCCTCGCTGCTTGACCGGGACGGGGTGGAAGTCAGCGATTGACGCTCCCATTATCCGCTTCCAGTCACCACCGCAACCATCGAGGCCCCAACGCCCGGCCAAGAAGAGCGGTCAACCCAATGCCCAAGGTGTACCAAATCGCCACGAACGTGGCTGACGACTCTGGACAAGCGAGGGAGTATCCGGCCGCACCAATGGCCCCAGCCAACAGCCCACAGGCGAAGCCAGCCCTTTTGGGTTGCGTGGGGGCCAGGCCCTTCACCGCCCACAAAATACCCGCCAACGACGGCAAGGAAAACCCCATCAACAGCCAGGGGCACATCAACCATGTCTGGCCCAGCACGGCTGACAACCGGTCCTCTTGGGGCGTCAAACCCAACGCCACCACTCCTAGGAGCGCCATGGCGGCAATCACTGAGGCAACCGCTGCACGCGGCCCTTGCAAGCGCGCGATCGGTCGGGCCAGACGCGCCGTCAGGACAGATGCCGCCCCCGCCAGCAGAAGGGCATAGACCAGTTTGATCCAGGGTGCTGGCGTCAAGAACATGACCGAAGGCAGCGGCCCAATGACCAGCAAAGCCAACAGACTGCTGGCCATCAGCCCCAACACCATCACCGGCACCAGGCGCCGAGCCACGACGGCCCGAGGAACGGGCCCCGCTCCTCGGGCAAGCATTTCGATCAAAACATCGGTTTTCATGATCGTTCCCCTTTGACCAGCGCCGCCAGTCGCTTCAATCCCCGGTGGACCTGCACCTTGATGGCAGATTCAGACGCACCTGTTCGAATGGACGCTTCGGCAATCGAAAGCCCTTCAAGCTTGGTGAGCTCAATCGCCTGTCGTTGCAGGCTAGGCAGCTCCTGCAGCAGCCGCTCCAGATCACGCAGCGCGTGGTGCTCTTGCGGTTGTGCCGCCAATTGCATCTCGTCCACATCCTCGTATTCGTCGGTCAACTCGTCCTGCCGTCCACGACGCCGCCACAGATCAACCAATTTGTGGCGCGCGATCGCTGTAAACCAGGCGCTCACCGCAAACGTAGGGTCGTAGGTTCCCCGTTGCAGGTGCACCGCCAGCAATGTTTCCTGAACCAAGTCCTCGACGTCATCTTGCAACGTGGGCATGCGTCGCCGGAAATAAAAGCGCAATCTGCGCGCGATCAAATCCAGAGAGCGCCTGTATGCCGCCTCGTCACCAGACTGAGCTCGCTGCCACAGTGGCAGGATCTCGGCTTCGAAGTCGGATGGACTGGTTTCACCCTTCATTTCGTTGGCGCATCGGAAAAAGTTACATCAACAGGGTGACTTTGTTTGATACCGGCCCACAAGGTGTAACCGAACAGCCATCCAGGGCGAAATACGTGTCATGAGAACGATCCAGGCGTCCACCGCACGCAGCGGGCAAAGTGTAACCAGCCGCAGTCGGCATGTGCTGAGCCTCCTGCTTTTGGTGTGCGCCCAGCCTGTCCTGCCTCAAGCGCCGGTGACCTGGGTGGGTCAGTTCGGCGCAACCTCTCATACTTGGCAAGAGGTGAGGTTGAGCAAGAACCTGAAACCCAACCAATTCAGCCACCGAGTTTGGGACGGTGTGCACGCCATGGAAGTGCATTCCAAAGCCAGCATGTCGCTGATGGCTCGCCCCTTGTCGGTTGACCTGGAGACCACCCCCGTGCTGTGCTGGCGTTGGCGAGTGGACGCCACGCTTGGCACGGCAGACATGACACAACGCCAGGGAGACGACTATGCCGCTCGCGTGTACGTGAGCTTCAAGCTCCCCGAGGCCAGCATGGGATTAGGCTTGCGGACGAAGCTCGCGCTGGCTCGCACCATCTGGGGCGCGGACCTGCCGGACGCCGCCATCAATTACGTGTGGGACAACCGCAATCCCATCGGCACTGAGCGACCCAACGTTTACACCGACCGTGCCGTCATGGTCGTCCTGCGCAGCGGTGACAAACAAGCCGGGCGCTGGATCCAAGAGCGCCGAGATGTTCGGGATGACGTGTCCCGCTTGTTCTCCCACGAAGCACAACCGGTGCAACTGGCTGTCACGGCAGACACCGACAATACTGGGCTTTCCGCACACGCTGGCTTTGCGGACTTCCACTTCGTGGGCGCTGACGCCGAGTGCCAGTTTCCGCCTGCACGACCATGAACCTTGTACTGAACCGATTGGGCATGCAATTGGCGCGCTTCCTGGCGGCGCCACGTCATGTACATGATGCATCCGCTCCCGTGGATCTGGCTCGCTTGCGGGCATGTCTGCAACCGGCTGATGTGCTCCTGGTCGAAGGCCACAGCCGGTTTTCCTCGGGGATCAAGTACCTTACCCAATCCACTTGGTCGCATGCGGCACTGTATGTGGGAAACGCGTTCATGTCTGCCTCATCGGACACCAATAAAAACAGCACGCCGTGTGTCGTGGAAGCGGACGTGGTCGATGGCGTGCGTGCTGTCGGCCTGGATGAGTTTGCAGGCATGCACGTTCGGGTATGTCGCGCCGTCAGCCTTACAGACGAGGAGAGAAAAGCTGTAGTGGGCTATGCCATCGCTCGGCTTGGGCACCGATACGACCTGAAAAACATCCTGGACCTGCTACGCTGGCTGCTGCCCACCCCCCCGGTGCCCGAGCGGTTTCGGCGACGCATGATTCAACTGGGCAGTGGTGATCCCACCAGAGCCATCTGCTCCACCCTGGTGGCTCAGGCATTTCAATCGGTGCGCTACCCCATATTGCCCGCCGTCGAACAACGGCCTGGCAACGACCCGGCATGCCCGGGTTGCATGGAAGAACTTCTGCACATCCGACACCACAGCCTGTTCGTACCCAAGGACTTTGATGTCTCGCCCTATTTTGAAGTGATCAAGCCAACGCTGGCAAAGGGCTTTGATCACCACACGCTGCATTGGTCACCCCCGATGTAACCTTTTTGCGGGTTGGACCGAATAGCTAGACAGAACTCACAACAGCCTAGGCCATTCGACCATGAGACCCACCCTTCCCTTGCTCGTGCAAACCGACTTCCCGGCCATTCGTCGTCGGGCGCTGGACACCCTGCAGGTCAACCTGGGCTATAAGTGCAACCAGACGTGCTTGCATTGCCATGTCAACGCCGGACCCAACCGTACCGAGATGATGGATGCCGACACGGCGCAACTGGTGCTGGACGTGTTGCGCGAGCGACGCCTTACGACCTTGGACCTGACAGGTGGTGCGCCAGAACTGAACGAACACTTTCGCGACCTGGTGCGGGGCGCTAGGGCTTTGGGCGTGCGCGTGATCGACCGCTGCAACCTGACCATCCTCTCGGAACCTGGCCAAGAAGGCCTGGCCGAGTTTCTTGCCGAACAAGGTGTCGAAGTGACCGCGTCGCTGCCCTGCTATTCACCGGCCAATGTGGACCGCCAGCGGGGCGATGGCGTGTTTGAACGCAGCATCACCGGATTGCTGGCCCTCAATGCCCTGGGCTACGGCCTGGAGGATTCGGGCCTGGTGCTCAACCTGGTTTACAACCCCCAGGGACCGGTATTGCCGCCCCCGCAGGGCCCGCTGGAAGCAGACTACAAGCGAGAACTGTTCGCCCACTTCGGCATTCGATTCAATCACCTGTTTGCCCTGACCAACATGCCGGTGCAGCGCTTTGGCAGCACGCTGCTGAGCAAGGGCACGTTTGAAAGCTATCTCCACTTACTCAAAGGCGCCTACCGCACCGACAACCTGGACACGGTGATGTGCCGCACGCTGGTCAGCGTGGACTGGCAGGGTTTCCTGTACGACTGCGACTTCAACCAGATGCTGGGGTTACCTGCTTCTCTGCCGGGCAAGACCCGCCCGCACCTGCGGGACCTGTTGGCGCACGATGTTGAGGGCCAGCCGATCCGCGTGGCTGACCACTGCTATGGATGTACCGCCGGGCAAGGCAGCAGCTGCGGCGGTGCGTTGGAAGAAGCCAAGGACACCACGGGGTCCACGACCACCAGTACATCCGTCGGGGTTGCTTGATGTCGTTGTCACCACGCACCCGCCGTTGGGGTATCGCGGCCTTCGTGCTGCTGGTCTTGGCACTGGCTTACCAGCAACTGGGTCTGGGGCAGTGGCTCACGTTGGACCAACTCAAAGCCAGCCGTGACGCACTGGTGGGCAATTACCAGTCCGACCCCTGGTTGACCGTCACCCTATTTTTTGGCGTGTATGTGCTGGCATCGGCATTGTCGCTGCCGGGGGCTTCCATCCTCACCCTGGCGGGAGGGGCCATGTTTGGCCTGGGCGTGGGATTGTTGCTGGTGTCATTTGCCTCCAGTGTGGGCGCGCTGGCGGCCTTTTGGGTGTCGCGCACGCTGTTGCGGGACGTGGTGCAGCAACGCTTCGGCAAGCTGCTGACGACCATCAACGCAGGGCTGGCCAAGGATGGGGTGTTCTACCTGCTCACGCTGCGCCTGGTGCCGGTGTTTCCATTCTGGCTCGTCAACCTGCTGTTGGGGCTGACTCAGATCGAGGCTCGCCGCTTCTACATCGTCAGCCAGATCGGCATGCTGGCCGGAACAGTGGTGTATGTGAACGCAGGCACGCAGTTGGCCACCATTGAATCGACCGCAGACATCCTTTCGCCGGGACTGCTGGGCAGCTTGTTTTTGCTGGGGGTGTTTCCCATGATCGCGAAATTCATCGTCAACGCCATGCAACGGCGCAAGGTTTACGCCCGATGGACAAAGCCAGCCCGTTTTGACCGCAATCTGGTGGTGATCGGCGCGGGTGCGGGTGGCCTGGTGTCGGCATACATTGGTGCAGCTGTCAAGGCCAAGGTGACCTTGGTGGAAGGCCACAAGATGGGCGGCGACTGCCTGAACTACGGTTGCGTGCCGAGCAAGGCGCTGATCCGTTCGGCCAAGGCAGTGAAGCAATTGCGCAAGGCAGATGCCTTCGGGCTGCGCGGTGCCCAGGGGACGGTGGACTTCGCAGCGGTCATGCAGCGGGTGCACGATGTGATCCGCGACATTGAACCGCACGATTCTGTAGAGCGCTACACCGGGCTGGGGGTGGAAGTGCTGCAGGGTCAAGCTCGCATCACGTCACCGTGGACGGTGGAGGTGGCACTGTCTGATGGGCGCACGCAAACGCTCACCACACGCAACATCGTGATTGCCGCCGGAGCCAGCCCGTTCGTTCCACCCATTCCCGGACTCAAAGAGGCTGGCTTCCTGACCAGCGATACCGTCTGGAACCTGACCGCATTGCCTAAACGCCTGGTGGTGTTGGGCGGCGGCCCCATCGGCAGCGAATTGGCCCAGAGCTTTGCCCGCCTGGGCAGCGAGGTGACGCAAGTGGAAATGGCCCCTCGCATCATGGTCCGTGAAGACCCTGAGGTCAGCGAACTGGTGGCAAAGTCGCTGCGCGCCGATGGCGTGCGCATCCTGACCGGCCACCAGGCCGTGAGGGTGGAGGTGGCAGACGGCGAAAAGCGGCTCATCGTCCAGCATGGTGATGAAGAACTCGCTGTGCCGTTCGACGAGTTGCTCTGCGCCGTGGGACGCAGCCCGCGCGTGACCGGCTATGGGCTGGAGGAACTGGGCATTCCGCTGACGCCGCGCAAGACCATCGAGACCAACGACCACCTGCAGACGCTGTACCCCAACATCTATGCCGTGGGCGATGTGGCAGGGCCATTCCAGTTCACCCACACTGCCGCACACCAAGCCTGGTATGCAGCCGTCAACGCCCTGTTCGGGCGCTTCAAACGGTTCAAAGCCGATTACTCCGTCATCCCCTGGGCCACCTTCACCGACCCGGAAGTGGCGCGCGTGGGCCTGTCGGAAACCGAAGCGCGCGAAAAAGGCATCCCGTTCGAGGTCACCAAGTACGGCATCGATGATCTGGACAGGGCCATTGCCGACGGCACTGCACACGGCTTCGTCAAGGTGCTGACGGTGCCCGGCAAGGACAAGATCCTGGGTGTGACCATTGTGGGCGAGCACGCGGGTGACTTGCTGGCTGAGTATGTGCTGGCCATGAAGCACGGGCTGGGCCTGAACAAGATTCTGGGCACCATCCACACCTACCCGACGCTGTCCGAAGCCAACAAATATGCGGCAGGCGAATGGAAACGTGCCCACGCGCCACAGAGGGTGTTGGCCTGGCTGGAACGCTTTCACGCCTGGGAGCGCGCATGAGACTCGACCGACGCCAATGGATGGTGTTGTGCAGCGCAACGGCCTTGACGCGCCCTGTCTTCGCGGCGGCGTTTGATCACAGTCACGCCGCATGGAACCGTCTGCTCAAGCAACAGGTGGTGTTGCAACGCGGGGGACAGGCATCTCAGGTGCATTACGCCGGGTTGGCGGCGCAGCGCAGCGAGCTGCAGAGCTACTTGCGCCTACTCTCCTCGGTGTCGCAGGTGCAGTTCGATAGCTTTTCCCGGACGCAGCAAATGGCGTTCCTGATCAACGCCTACAACGCTTTCACCATTGAGCTGATCCTCACCCGCTATCCCCGCCTGGAGTCCATCAAAGACCTGGGCAATTTTCTCTCCAGTCCCTGGAAGCAGCGTTGGATTTCACTGTTGGGTGAAACCGTCTCGCTCGACGACATCGAGCACGGCATGTTGCGCAAGCGTGGTGTGTACGACGACCCTCGCATCCACTTCGCGGTGAACTGCGCCTCCATTGGTTGTCCCATGTTGCGGGAGGAGGCCTACATCCCCGAGCAGCTGGAACAGCAACTCGAATCGCAAATGCGTCGGTTCATGGCCGACCGCGAACGCAACCGGTGGAACCAGAAGGCCGAGCGGCTGGAACTCTCGCGCATCTTCGACTGGTATGCCGAAGATTTCCGGCTTGGCCATCAAGGCATCTTCTCGTTGCACGGGCTGGCAGCACGGTTCGCCGACGTCCTCGCAGACCGGGAGGCCGACCGTGCTCGGGTCCGCTCCACGCAGGTTCTGATCACCTATCTGGACTACGACTGGCGACTCAACGACGCGAAGGTGATGTCATGACCACCCCTGTCCTGTCGATCATCGTCCCTGTGCTGAACGAGGCACTGGGCATTGAAGCCACGTTGCTGGCTCTGGCGCCCTTGCGGCAGCGGGGCGTCGAGGTGATCGTCGCGGATGGCGGCAGCCGCGACGAGACGGTGTTGCTTGCGCAGCCTCACGCCGATACCGTGTTGAGCGCACCACGGGGTCGGGCCAGTCAGATGAACGCCGGTGCCGCCCAGGCGCGAGGCGAGGTGTTGTTGTTTCTGCACGCCGACACACAGCTCCCAGCCATGGCTGACCAGTGGGTCCTGGAGGCCATAGCCTCGGGCTCCCTATGGGGGCGTTTTGACGTCCGCATCAGCGGCCGATTCTGGATGCTCCGCGTCATCGCGGTGTTCATGAATGCCCGTTCGCGCTGGAGCGGCATCGCCACCGGGGACCAGGCCATGTTCGTTGAGCGCAAGGCATTCGAACGCATAGGTGGCTTTCCGGAGCAGCCGCTGATGGAGGACATTGAGCTCTCCAAGCGCCTGCGCAGCGTCGCACCGCCCGCCTGCCTGCGCAGCAAAGTCACCACCTCCGGCCGCCGATGGGAAAGCCGTGGCGTGTGGCGAACCATTTTTTTGATGTGGCGCCTGCGCTGGCGTTACTGGCGCGGCGAAACCCCAGAGCGGCTGGCGGAGGCGTACCGATGAGCACGGCCTTGATCGTCTTCGCCAAGGCCCCGGTGGCCGGCTTGGCCAAAACCCGGTTGATCCCTGCCTTGGGGCCCGACGGCGCTGCACGCCTCGCAGAGCGCCTGCTGGCCCACACCTTGCAACAGGCCTTGGCCTTGTCGGTGGATCACCTGGAATTGTGCGTGTCGCCCACCGAACATCACCCAGCCTTTGAGCGCGCCCGCAACGCGGCCCCCGGGCGACTGCACATCACGCAGCAGGGTGACGGCGACCTGGGTGAACGCATGCACCGGGCGTTCAGCCGGGTCTTGTGTTCGCACGCCCGAGTCTTGCTGATCGGCACCGATGCGCCATCGCTGAACGCACCCCTCCTGGGCCAGGCCATGCAGGCCCTGGACTCGCACCCTGCAGTGTTCGTGCCAGCGCTGGACGGTGGCTATGCATTGGTCGGCCTGACCCGACCAGCCCCTGAACTGTTCCAGGCCATGACCTGGAGCACGCCTCAAGTGATGGATGACACCCGCACTCGCGCTCAGCGCATTGGCTTGCCCTGGTTCGAATTGCCGCCGGTGGCCGACATCGACGAACCTGCCGATCTGGTCCACCTGCCGGAGGGCTGGCAGTGATGAAGCGCCTCATTCTGGCCGGTGCTGGGCATGCGCATGCGCAGGTGCTGCAGGACTGGGCCGACGCACCGCTGCCTGGGGTCGAAGTGGTGGTCGTGTCGCCCCACGCTTTGGCCCCCTATTCAGGCATGGTGCCGGGATGGCTGGCGGGCACCTACGCTTTTGACGAGATCGTCATTGACTTCATCGCACTCTGTCGACAGGCCGGCGCTCGCTGGGTATCGGCAGCCATCGACCGCCTGGACACAGAACGACAGTGCGTCCACCTGGACAACGGTGAAACGCTGCGCTACGACACCTTGTCGCTCAACATTGGCTCGACGCTGACACCTCCGGCAGGCGACTTCCCGGCTCAGGTGCTGTCGATGCGGCCTTTGTCGCAATTGCGCACCGACTACCAAGCTTTGCTGGATCGTTGGCGCAGGGACGACAGTGATCGACCCTGGCAAATATCGGCGGTGGGCGGTGGCGCGGCGGGTTTCGAGTCGCTCCTCGCCGTGTTGCGGCGGCTGCGTGCGCTGCGGCCTGAGCGCCGCGTACAGGGTGCGCTGCTGACCCGTGGCCTGGAACTGCTGCCTGGCTACCCCGCCTCCGTCAAACGCCAGGCGATGGGCGTGTTGAGGGCCGCCGACGTCACGGTGCAGCTGGGCACCGATTGGTGCGAAGCGGTAGGACACAGCAGCGATCTGGTGCTATGGGCCACGGGTGCGCAAGCTCACGCGTGGCAACGAAGTCTGGCGCGTCGTGGCCATCTGGCCAGCAGCCCAGAAGGTTTTGTGCTGATCGACGACTGCCTGCGCTCGGTGTCCCACCCCAACATCCTGGCCGCGGGTGACTGCGCGCATTGGCATACACACTTGCCCAAGGCTGGCGTGTACGCCGTTCGCATGGGACCCGTGCTCTCGCACAACCTGCATGCTCAGTTGACAGGCGGTGCACTGAAATCCTACGCACCGCAGTCGCACTTCCTGTCCCTGCTGGCCACGGCCGATGGGCGCGCAATTGCTTCGCGAGGCCGTTTCAGTCTGGCGGGCCGCTGGGCCTGGCACTGGAAAAACCACATCGACCGACGCTTCGTGCAGCGTTTTTCGTCTGTTCCCTCCCAATCCAACCCTATTCAAGGAGAAACCCCATGAACCCCACCCGCCGCCTGATGTCCTTGGCCACCGCTGCCGCCATCGCCACCCTGGTCGCACCGCTGTGGTCCTCCCCGGCTCTGGCCCAAGGAGCACCGCTGAAGTTTGGCGTGGGCATGTTCCAGCCTGACCGAGAGAAAAACGACGCCACCTACCGTCCCCTGGCCCAGCATCTCTCATCGCGTCTGGGCCGCCCGGTAGAGCTGCGCACGGTAGACAGCTGGGAAGGCTTGGCCAAAAGCCTGGCCAACGGAGAGACCGACATCGCACTGATGGGCCCTTGGGGGTACGTGTTGGCCAACCACTTCGCCGATGCGCAGGTGGTCTCGACCATCCTCTACCAAGGCAAGCCAGAGTACTTTGCCATGATCGTGACCCACCCGGAGTCCGGACTGAACAGCGCGCAGGACCTGATCGGCCCCAAAGGCAAGGGCCGCAGCTTCGCGTTTGGTGACAAAGGCTCCACCTCGGGCTACCTGATCCCGCTGCACTTCTTCATGCAACAGGGCATCGATCCCGAAAAGCACTTTGCTCGCGTGCTGTACACCAAGCACCAGGCGATCCAGACCCAGGTCACCGCCGGGCAGCTCGATGCCGGGGCGGACTACAACCGCAACCGCACCGCCATGATTGACCAAGGCCTGATCCAGGCCGAGCGCAGCAAGATCATCTGGCAGTCGGCGCCACTGCCCAACGACGCAGTAGCCGTCAGCGCCACCTTGTTCAAGGACAAGGCCTTCGTCAAGCGCGTGCAGGACGCTCTGCTGGAAGTTGGACCGCTGCTCAAAAGCCAGCCGCAACTGTTGCCCGCCAACTACACCGGCTTCGTCAGCACCGACAACGCCTTTTACAAACCCATTCGGGACGCGGGCCTGGCCACCGGCAAGCTGACCCCGAAGCAATAAACCACGATGCACGCGCTGACCTCCTCCTCGCCCCGCGCCTGGCTGCCCCGTGGTCGGCTGGGCTTCTTCGCCCTCGTGCTGGCGTATGGGGCCCTGGTGCTGGCCTGCCTGCTGACGCTGCTGGCTGCAGGCGATCTGTCCTGGGGCCGTGCGCCGTGGCAGAACCTGCTCAAAACGGTGTCTGAGTTTGCCAATCCGAGTTTCCTGGACCTGTGGTTCGGCCCTGAGCGGCTGGAATTCCGCAGCGACGATGGAACGCTCCTGCGTGTGGAAAACCGCCAGCAGGTGGAAGCCGAATTTCTTGCAGGGCTGGCGCGTGCCACCTGGACCACCTTCCAGATCGCGACATTGGGTTCGCTGCTGGCTGCAGTGCTCGCGCTGCCGCTGGGACTGCTTTCGGCACGCAACCTGCACGCACCGCGCCCTCTGGCATGGGCCGCATCCATGGCGCTCGATGTTTCGCGCGCCATTCACACCCTGGTGTTCGGCCTGGTACTGGTCGGCATCGTCGGGCTGGGGCCCACCGCGGGCATTCTGGCCATCGCATTGCACTCCATGGGCACCTACGGCAAGCTGTACGCCGAAAGTATCGAGACGCTCGACATGGGCGCGGTGGATGCCGTGCGAGCCACGGGCGCCTCGCCCTCGCAGGTGTTCTTCAGTGCGGTCTGGCCGTCGGTGCTGCCGCAGTTCGTCAGCAACCACCTCTACATTTGGGAGTTCAACATCCGTGACTCCACCATCCTGGGCCTGATCGGCGCAGGCGGATTGGGCCTGTTGATTTCGGAGGCGGTCAGCCTGTTCCAGTGGAGCCGTCTGGCCACCATCCTGCTGGTTGTGGTGGTGCTGGTCACGGTGTTCGACACGCTGTCCCGCCGTATTCGGCAAGCCCTTTTGTGAGCGCCGCCATGGAAGACGCCATCATCCAGATCCGAAACCTCCGAGTGGAGGCTGGCGGGCACACACTGCTCGACGTTCCCACGCTGGCCATCAGGGCGGGCGAGCGCGTGGCACTGGTGGGCCCGAACGGGGCCGGTAAGAGTTCGTTGCTGAAGGTGATCGGCGGGTTCCTGCCGGCCACCCAAGGCTCCCTCACCGTGCTGGGCCGTACTTTTGGCGGTGCCGAGGCGTCCACGCTCACCCCCCACCAGTGGCGCGCGCTGCGAGCCGAGGTGGGTCAAGTGATGCAAGGTTTGCACCTTGTACCGCGCCTCACCGCTCTGGAAAACGTGGTGCTGGGCGCGCTGGCCCGCCCAGGTTCCATGCCCGCATGGCGGTCTTGGTTGCGCTGGTATCCACCCGCCTTGTGCCAGGAAGCCAGCACAGCGTTGGGCGAACTGGGTCTGGCGCACCGGCTGCACGCACGAGCCGACCAGCTCTCCGGCGGTGAACGACAAAAAGTCAGCCTGGCCCGCCTGCGCCTGCAACAACCCAAACTGATACTGGCCGACGAACCCACCTCGGCCCTGGACCCTGCCGCCACACAGCAGGCCTGCCAGGCCCTGTTGGCCGTGGCACGCCGGGCCACTCTGGTCACTGTGGTGCACGACCCCGCCCTGCTGCCCCTGCTGGCCGACCGCGTGATCGGGCTCAGAGGCGGGCAATTGGCGTTTGATGTTGCCGCAGACGAGCTGGACACTGCCCGCCTCCAGGACCTTTACGACGGCAGGCAAGACGGCTCGTCCCAGTACAGCACCATGGCGTTACGTCCCCCCTCTGCAGCGGCTCGTGAACCTCAAACCACGGTGTTGACGCCAACGCCACATGAAAGGCCCTTCCTCGCATGAGTTCATCCACGACACCAGGGCGCACCTGCCCGATCGCATACCACTACGGGCCAGCCGTGTTCAGCCAACCCGAGCCCGCCCACCTGGCTGGGCTGGACGTGCTCTATGTGGTGGGTGGTCTCTACGGCAATGAACTTGCCTTGTACGAAGTGTTGCGCATGTTCGATAGGGAAAGTGGCCATAAGCAGCTGGTGTTCAACGGCGACTTCCACTGGTTCGACGCCGACCCCGCCACCTTCGACCGCATCCAGCGCGAGGTGCTGCGCCATGTGGCATTGCGCGGTAACGTGGAAACCGAACTGGCACAGAACACGCCGATCTCGGATGCGGGCTGCGGTTGCGCCTACCCCGACTGGGTGGACGACGGTGTGGTGGACCGCTCCAACCGCATCCTGCAGCGCCTGTGGACGGCAGCCACCCCCACGCACCGCGCCGAACTGGCCGCCTTGCCCATGTGGCAGACGGCGTCGGTCGGCGACATGCATGTTGGCATCGTGCATGGGGATGCGCAATCGCTGGCGGGTTGGGGCTTCGCGCAGGAACACTTGGCCGATGCGGCTCACCGCGATCAGGTGCGCGAATGGTTCGAACAGTCGAGCATGGATGCCTTTGCCTGCAGCCACACCTGCTTGCCTGTTTACCAAAGTCTCAAACGCCATGGAAGGCAACAGCCTGGCTGGGTGTTCAACAACGGCGCTGCGGGCATGCCCAACTTTCACGCTGACCCGGCGGGGCTGCTCACACGCATTGCCCTCACGCCTTACCCAGGTGACAACAGCCGAGTGGGCGTAGTGCACGGACAGATTCACATTGATGCATTGGCCATCACGCCTCCCGCGTCAGAAGTCCAACAACGCTTCCTGGCGCAGTGGCCACCGGGGAGTGATGCCCATGCGTCTTACTTTTCCCGTATCGCTGCGGGCCCCAACTACCACCCGCAACAAGTCATTCGACAGGAGAATTGAACATGCTCGCCATCGTGGGAGGCACCGGCCTCTATGAACTGCCAGGACTCGACATTCAACAGCGCATCCATCGAGCAACGCCTTTTGGCGAACCCTCTGGAGAGATCCTCAAAGGAAAGTTTGGGCAAAACGAGGTGCTGTTCCTTGCTCGCCACGGCTCCGGGCACCGCCTGCTGCCGCACGAGGTGAACTACCGCGCCAACGTATTCGCGCTCAAGCAAGCCGGCGCCACCATGCTGCTCGGCTTCTCTGCCGTGGGCAGCCTGGCCATGGAAGTCAAACCCGGCGACCTAGCCATGCCAGAGCAATACTTCGACTGGACTCGAGGCAACCGGCAGCGCACCTTCTTCGGCGGCGGCGTGGCCGCACACGTATCGACAGCGCAACCGGTGAGCGGCTCGCTCGTCAACGCTGTGAAGGCAGCGGCTCAGCGCATTGGGCAAAGCGTTCACCGAGGCCTGACCTACGCCTGCGTGGAAGGTCCGCGCTTAGGCACCCAGGCCGAGAGCCACTTCCTGCGCCAGGCTGGCTGCCATCTGGTCGGCATGACCAACGTACCCGAGGTGTTTCTGGCGCGCGAGGCGCAAATGGCCTATGCCACTGTGGGGCTGGTCACTGACTACGACTGCTGGCTGGACGATCCGGCGCAGCACGTCAGCGTGTCAGGGATTTTCGAACTGTATGGCAAGACACTGGGCAAAGCATCCCAACTGCTGGATGCCCTGCTGAGCCAGCCGTTGCCGGAGCCGGAACCCGAGATACGCACTGCACTGGCCACGGCCATGCTTACGCCTGACACCGCACTCACGCCCGACCAAAAACAATGGCTGGACGTACTACGCCGATGAGGTGAATGGTTGCAGTCGACCAGCACCGTACCCGGGACGCATGTCGAGACGATCTGGTGGAATGCTATTGACCCAGAACCACGGACTGCGATAGTCTCGATCCTGTCGGTCTGGGCCGTGTGGCAGCTTGCCGTGCTTTGGCGCCGTAGAGACCTCCACGAACGGCTGGATCTGTGGCTCCCTGCGCCTCGATACCCTCTTCATTGGCTGCGATGGTACTGGCGTAGGCAGGGCAATGGTGCCTGGCGGCAACGACACCGTATTACTGGTGCGGATGCCTACGTTGTCCTTCCAGGCGGCAGCCACCTTCGCAGGCATGCTGGCAGGAATCTATGGGGCGGTGAAGTTGATACAAACATTCTCCACCTCCCCAGAAAAGCCGGATACTTGACGCAACAATATGTGAGTGGTCATTTGTTGCAACGTTTGGCCAACCACGCATCCAGCGAGAACCTGCCCGGCCCATGCGCCATGAGGTACAGCAACACGGCGGCCCAGGTGCCGTGGGTGGCATAGGCGTCTGGGTAGACAAAAATCTGAATGACCATCGTCATGCCCAGCAGGCCTAACGCTGACAAGCGCGTGGCCAGACCCAGCAGAATCAGAATGGGCAAGATGTGTTCACCCAGTGCCGCCAGCGTGGCACCGAGTTCGGGGGGCAGCAAAGGAAGCTTGTACTCCTCCCGGAAAAGAAAGATGGCATTGTCAGACAGACGCGGAACACCCAGCGTGAAAGTCCCGCTGACAATGTCGATGGCCAGCCCTTCGATCTTGGTCTGACCCGATTTCCAGAAAACAGCCGCGATGGAAAAACGAGCCACAAAGGCCAGCAGGGTATTGGGCAAGTGGCCCATGAAGCCGTGAATGCCTTGTAGCAGCGCGGCGCCACGCGCCATCAAGCCTCTGGCTGCAAAGCTTTGGGAAGTGGTCGTGTTCATACTGGTCTCCTAAGTGTTGAGGGTGCCATGGGAGGGACGCAGTACGGGTAGCCCCAGATGCGTGACCAATCCATGACGGAACAAAAGCGCCAAGGCTTGCACTGCGTTCCACGCTGGGTTGACGGTGGAGACGGCATGCCAAGCGTCGCCCAGGGGATAACCGTTTTGCAGATGGGCCACAAACCGCGCTGTGTCGGCGCCGGTCTGGAGCACCATGACGTCCCACTCACTGCGAAAGATCAGACCCGACTCAGGTTGAGCAACGTCAACCTCCTCCAAGGTCAAACCGCTGTCTGGCTGGTGAGCCGCCCACACCGATAACGCCGCATGAACCGAATGAAACGGCTGCACACCGGGCGCCAGGGTGCAGATTACCTGCGCCAGTTGCTCGGCGTCGTCCAGCCACGCCTGCGCCTCTTCTGTAAGCATGGGCTGGGCGTCTGCCGCATGCAGGGTTTGCAATCGCAAAAACTCCAGCCTTGCCACATCGGCCAGGTAGGGTACCGATGCCGCAGGAGGAAACTGCGCCACAAACTCGGCAAAATCGTCGCCGTAATGACCGAGCACGGGTGTGCGTGGCGGGTGTTGGCGCACGTAGAGCTTTGCCATCGCGCGGAAGAAGGGCTCTCCCACCAGTTGTTGGGTGACGGCAAATGTGCTGGCCAAGGCATCCACCAGCGAGACCATTACGTTGTTGCGATGAACGCCCACCCGCTGCGCAGCACTGCTTGCATTCCAGGTGAGCAGACCTTGCGGTACATCTTGGTCGGGGTCGAGCAAGGCCACGGCCCAGCGGGACATCGTGCTCATGGTGCGACCTCTCGCAGCGGCGCGTACCGGGTTCTGGTTTTGGGACAGGGTTGAGGCGCATGCGCTGCCTGGCGCGCCCGCCCATCGGCCATGTGCTGCTCTGCCCGGTCCGCCTCGGCTTGGAGCACCTCAAACGGTGGAATGTCGTTGTCACGCTCAATCAGCGTGGGCAGAGGCCCGGTGATCGTCAGGGCGTGTTCGTACAACCGCCACACGTCGGCTGCTACCGGCGCGCCATGGTGGTCGATCAGTAGCGGGGCACCGGCGCTGTCGGTGTCTTGTGCGAAACCGGCCAGGTGAATTTCTTGCGCCGCATGGCAAGGCATCTCGCACAAGCTGCGCCAGGGGTCTCGTCCATGGTTGGTGCTGGACACGTACACGTTGTTCACGTCCAGCAGCAAGCCGCAGCCGGTACGCTGGACGATCTCCCGCAGAAAGTCGCCTTCGCTCCAGGTGGAACTGACGAACTCCACATAGGTGGACGGGTTTTCCAGCAGGATGCGTCGGCCCAGCACGGTTTGCACCTGATCGATGTGCGCACATACCCGTTGCAGGGAGGGCAGGTTGTAAGGCAAGGGCAGCAAGTCGTTGAAGAACATACCCCCATGACTAGACCACGCCAGATGTTCGGAGAACACGGCAGGCTCATACCGGCGAACCAGCTGCTTGAGCGCTTGCAGGTGTGCCACATCCAGTGGCGACTCGCCACCGATCGACAGCCCCACACCGTGAATGCTCAACGGGTAGCGCTCCCGAATGCGCATGAGGTAATGATGCATGGGGCCACCGGCCACGAGGTAGTTCTCAGCATGCACCTCGAAGAAGCCAACGTTGGGGCGAGTCTGCAGCACCAGCTCAAAGTGTTCGGCCTTGAGGCCGAGACCCGCACGGCTCGGCAATTCGGGCGCGAGTGCGTCGTCCATGAAAACGGGGGCAGCTGACGCTGGGACAGTTGGAAGGTGCAAGCCAGTCATGTCGGGTCTCCCAAAGGTACAAATCGTCAGCTGCGGTATCGAATCAGGCCTTTTCCTTGAATTCCTTGAGTTGCCCGAAGCCGGTAGGCGACTTGGGTGAAGCGGTTTTCTCGCAAGTGCCCTTGGGCACCAGCGACCAAGCGTTGCCCTGGTAGTCCACCTTGGAGGTTCCGGCGCATGTCGTGCCAGGGCCAGCGGCACAATCGTTCTTGCCTTTGAGTGCCACGCCAAAGCACTTTTCCTTGTCGGCCGGCTGAGCTGCAGCGGGTGCTGCGGCCAGGGTCAATGCGGCGCCCATGGCCAGCGCCAAGGCAGCGGTAGATGCAGCGCGGGTGGCTTCGCGACGGGTGATGGGGTGAGTCATGATCAGGTCCTCTTGCGTTCAGGGTTGAAAGGCGCACACGGTTTGCACCGCACGCACTATCCAATTCGCCAGCGACCCACGATTGGTTACATCACCCAGAAAAAAGATCAGCGCGTTGAACGCCCTCCCCGGTGTCTTGAAGTGCCGCGATCAACGGACAAGAGACGTTTTCACCACTGGTGTTGCATTGCTGCACCAGTTGCGACAGGACCGACTCAATGCGCTGCAGGTCAGCAAGTCGGGCGCGCACGTCGGCCAGTCGCAGCCCCCCCAACTGAGCAGCCTCGTGGCAATGGGTGCCATCCTCCAGTCTCAGCAGCTGCCCGATCTCGTCCAGCGTGAAGCCGAGCTTCTGAGCCTTCTTCACAAACCGAAGCCTTGCCACATCCACCTGCCGGTAGCGGCGAATGCTGCCATAGGGCCGCTGGGGTTCGGCCAACAGGCCTTTGCGCTGATAAAAGCGGATCGTCTCCACATTGACGCCAGCCGCCTCCGCGAAAGCCCCGATGCTCAGGTTGTCCAGATCGTTCGACATGCCGCTTGACTCCGTACTTGACTACGGCATTAACGTTACCGCATGGAACATAACCCTGAAGAGAAGAACGTGATACCCGGAACGGAAAGCGGCCGCACTGCACTGGCCGCTGGTGGTCTGGCGGCAATCCTGGCTTCAACTTGCTGCCTCGGTCCGCTGGTGTTGGTGATGCTTGGCTTCTCCGGTGCATGGATCGGCAACCTCAGCGCACTGGAACCTTACCGGCCCTTGTTCATCGGTAGCGCACTCGTCGCGCTGTTCTTCGCCTGGCGTCAGATCTTTCGCCCCAAGGCCACTTGCGAGCCTGACCTAGTTTGTGCGGCACCCCGGGTGCAGCGGGTCTACAAGACCATCTTTTGGGTGGTGGCGACTCTAGTGGTCGTCGCCATGGCATTTCCCTATGTCTTGCCACTTTTTTACTGATAGGAGATCGTGATGAAACGCTTGAGCGCTCTACTTGCTTTGGTTACCGCATTCGTTGCACCCGCCTGGGCGGCCACCAGTACCGTAACGCTGGCTGTACCCGGAATGACCTGCTCAGCCTGCCCGATCACGGTCAAGATGGCCATATCCAAAGTCCAAGGTGTACAAAAGGTCAGGGTGAACTACGAAAGGCGGACAGCGGTTGTCACGTTTGACGACGAAAAAACCAGCATCCCGCAACTCACAAAAGCCACCGAAGATGCAGGTTACCCTTCGCGTGTCACTCGCTAAGTCCATGTGTATGTGCTGAATCATGACTTTAGACACGAGTGACAAATGCGGCAATACCAGCGAACTGCACATTGCCATCATCGGCAGCGGTGCAGCGGCAATGGCCACTGCACTGAAAGCGGCCGAACGCGGCGCACGGGTGACGTTGATTGAGCGCGGCACCATTGGTGGTACCTGTGTCAATGTGGGCTGCATCCCATCAAAGATCATGATCCGCGCCGCCCATATCGCCCACCTACGGCGCAAAAGCCCGTTCGATGACGGCTTGCCACCCACACCACCGAAGATCTTTCGAGCGCGCCTGCTGGCCCAGCAGCAGGGCTGTGTTGAAGAACTCCGCCAAGCCAAGTACGAAAGCATCCTGGATGGACATCCTGCAATCACGGTCGTGCACGGTGAGGCGCGCTTCAAAGACACTCAGCACCTGATCGTTCGCTTGAGCAGCGGTGGCGAGCGTACATTGGGATTCGACCAATGTCTTGTTGCCACTGGTGCCAGCCCAACCGTGCCGTTGATTCCCGGCTTGAAAGAGTCACCCTACTGGACTTCGACAGAGGCCTTGGTCAGTGACACCATTCCAGAACACCTGGCTGTGATCGGCTCGTCGGTGGTGGCCCTCGAATTGGCACAGGCTTTTGCCCGGCTGGGCAGCAAAGTCACCCTACTGGCCCGTTGCACTTTATTTTCCCGGGAAGACCCGGCGATCGGCGAAGCCATTTCCGCGGCTTTTGACGCCGAAGGGATTAAGGTGCTAGAGCACACGCAAGCCAGCCACGTCGCACACGTTGGCGGTGAATTCGTGCTGACCACTCAGCGCGGTGAAATTCGCGCCGACAAGTTGCTAATCGCCGTCGGGCGTGCACCGAACACCCGCAGCATGAACCTTGAGGCGGCGGGAATTGCTGTCAACGCGCAGCGAGCCATCGTCATTGACAAGGGCATGCGCACCAGTTCGCGCCACATTTATGCGGCTGGCGATTGCACCGACCAGCCGCAATTGGTTTATGTCGCTGCTGCGGCCGGTACGCGTGCTGCCGTCAACATGACAGGCGGCGCTGCAGAGTTGGACTTGAGCGCCCTGCCGACAGTGGCGTTCACAGACCCTCAGGTGGCAACGGTGGGCTACAGCGAGGCGCAGGCACGCCTCGCGGGCATCGAGACTGTCAGCCGGACACTCCCACTCGACAACGTACCACGGGCGCAGGCCAACTTCGATACGCGCGGCTGCATCAAACTCGTGGCAGTCGCCGACACGGGACGAATCATCGGTGTACAGGCGGTCGCACCAACAGCAGGGGAGCTGATCCAGACCGCCGCATTGGCCATACGACAACGAATGACGGTACATGACTTGGCTGACCAGTTGTTTCCATACCTGACCATGGTCGAGGGGCTCAGGCTCGTGGCGCAGACTTTCAACAAAGACGTCACTCAGCTATCCTGCTGTGCCGGATAAACGACGGAATGGATGATGGACATCGTTGCACATGGGTTGTGGGCCGCGTTGGTTTGTCGTTGGCACGAAGGCCAGCGACCGATGAAATGCGCCACCAAGACCTGGACCGTTGGTTTGGCCATGGCTCCCGATGTTGTGCAACTTGCCCCCATTGTGATTGGAGCGCTGGTCTTGCCTGAGGGCTGGTCAGCGTTGCAGGCCTATGTCCAGGCACTACCGCATTACCAGCCGGTGTTGCCGCCGATGGTCGAGGTCTTCATGCACCATCTGCACTGCACCATGCACAGTGCCATCGTTGCTGGCGCCCTGACACTGCTGATTTGGAAGTGGTTGGGACGTTTTTGGTGGCCCTTGATCGGCTGGTGGTCGCATGTGGTGATCGACGTATTCACCCACTCAGCCGACTTCTATCCTTCTCCGGTCTTGTACCCGTTCACGCAAGATGGCTTTGACGGACTGGCGTGGAACACCCCCTGGTTTTTGTGGCTCAACTATGGTGCGATCGCCCTCCTCTGGCTATGGTTGAGCCGCTCCAGAAAACCCCAGAATGGCTTGGATGCTTGAGCACCCGGTTGTCAACTGCCGTTACCATTCACCCGTGCGCATCTTCACCATCGTCCTGTTTTGCCTTGGCTTGATTTTTCAAAGCCAAGCAGGAGCAGCGTTGCCTCAACATCCGTGCCCCATGGAGGCCCAGGCAGCCTGGGATATGGCGGATGGCTCGGACGATGGCTGTTGCAACGATGCAGCCACTGCGCTGGCTACCGGCATGCTGTGCAAGACCGACGCTCCATGCGCATCCACGAGTGTGGGCATCTTGCCCCCGAGTGGTTTGTCCCCCACCTCCTTGCCAAGCTGTTCCCCTCTGGCAGCGTTTCCGACTCAGCGCTTTACCAACGCACCGTCTGCGGTCTGGCGCCCTCCTTCTCTCGGCTGATTCCATGTAACTGCGACTCGCTGGCCCCTTGGGTTGGCGGCCTCTTTGCCCGCGCGTGATCCATCGTGCGGGACTCATCTCGCATGGAGTTGGCATATGCCATCGTTATCTCATCATTGGGGGCGAACGCCCCTGTCTGCTGCCGTTCTTTCGCTCCTATTCACCGGTGTTGCCGCAGCGCAATCGTCGCCATCCACGTTGACGTTAGACGCGGCTTTGGATGCCGCGCAGGCTCGATCCAAAACACTTCAAGCGCAGGATGCTGCCACCCATGCGGCCCGGGAGATGGCCGTTTCGGCGGGTCGCCTGCCGGACCCGGTGCTGAAGCTTTCGGTCGATAACCTGCCCATTGAAGGCCCCATGCGCTGGAGTTTGACCAAAGATTTCATGACGCAGCGTTCGGTCGAGTGGATGCAGACCGTCACGGGGTCTGCAAAGCGCCGAGCCCGAAGCGTTCGCTACGAGCGCGAAGCCGAGACAGCTTCCTCGCTGCGTGACATGCAAAAAGCCCGGCTGCGGGCTCAAACCGCCAGCGCCTGGCTGGACCGCTATTTCCAGGAACGACAACTCGGCCTGTTGCAACGGCAACGCGACGCATACAGCCGGATCACCGAGGCGGTGGAGTCCGCCTACAGAGGCGGACGCTCCAACCAGGAAGACGTGCTCGAAGCACGCGCGGCTGTAGCACGTATTGACGATCGCGTGCACGAGGCACGATCCGATCTGGCCAATGCGCAAGCATTTCTGCGACGCTGGGTGGGAGAAGTCGCAACTCAACCGCTGGGTTCACCACCCAGGCTTGATCGCACCCGCGCATCCGCGCAGCAACTCACCCTACAGGTGAATCTGCACCCAGACATTACCGTGCTGGACGCGCGCGAGCGCGCCGCACTGGCTGAAGCAGACGTTGCAAAACACGAGAAACAAGCCGACTGGAGCTGGTCATTGATGTACAGCAAACGTGGGGGTTCATTCGGCGACATGGTGTCGCTGGGTGTTTCTATTCCGTTGCAGTGGGACCAGGCGAACAAACAAGATCGTGAACTGACCGCGAAACTGCAGGAGCTTGAGCAAATCAGGCTGGAACGCGAGGAGTTGCGACGGGAGCGTCTTTTCGAGCTGCAGCGGTTGATCAGCAACTGGCAAGGTGGCTTGGCCCGCTTGGCGGAGTACGACGCTACCCTGATCCCGCTGGCTACAGATCGTGTCGCCGTCATGGAGGCAGCCTTCCGCAGTGGAAAGGCACCGCTGGCTGCTGTGCTCGACGCACATGGCAGGGTCATCGACACCCAATTGGAGCGGGTACGCATCGAAAGGCAAACCGCCGCATGGTGGGCCGAACTCGAGTTTCAGATTCCTCAGGAGTCCAGACCATGAACCAAAAAACCTTTTTGGCCGTTCTGCTGGCGGCCGGCGCGCTAGGCACCGGCGGCTTTGGCCTGTACCGGCTGGGCGTGTACAACGGCATGGCGCAGGCGCCTCAGGCAGTGCCTCCCGCGTCAGAGGGTTCTGGCGCTGATCCGTCAGCCTGGGGCATACCGGAGGGCGAGGCAGCCACCCGGCGCCACATCGAAACCGGGCTCAAGGCAGGTGACGTCGATCCCGTCACGGGGCGCCGCATTCTGCATT
>CAZSZN010000017.1:0-27155 GCA_964610405.1 uncultured Macromonas sp.
AGGAAGTGCTCCAGCCACTCCACGCTTTCGGCGTCCAGGTGGTTGGTCGGTTCGTCGAGCAGCAGCATGTCGGGCTTGCTCAGCAGCAAGCGGCACAGGGCCACGCGGCGCTTTTCGCCACCCGACAGGTTCTTGATGGTGGCCTCCCAGGGCGGCAGGTTCAACGCGTCGGCGGCCAGCTCCAACTGCAGATCGGCGTTCTCGGAGCCGCTGGCCGCGATGATGGCCTCCAGCTCGGCCTGTTCGGAGGCCAAGGCGTCAAAGTCGGCGTTCTCGTCGGCGTAGGCGGCGTACACCTCCTCCAGCCGCTGCTTGGCGGCCAGGGCACCGCCAATGCCCTCTTCCACCGCCTGGCGCACGGTCTGCTCCGGGTCAATCTGCGGCTCCTGCGGCAGGTAGCCGATCTTGATGCCGGGCATGGCGATCGCTTCGCCCTCGATTTCCTTGTCGATACCCGCCATGATCTTGAGCAGCGTCGATTTGCCCGAGCCGTTGAGGCCGAGCACGCCGATCTTGGCGCCGGGAAAGAAGCTGATGGACACGTCTTTCAAGATCTGCCGCTTCGGCGGGACAGTCTTGGTGACGCGGTTCATGGAAAAAACGTATTGGGCCATGTCGGTTTCACTTGCAAAAATCGGGCACCCGGGCGGGCGCGCAACTTCCGATTATCCCTTTATGCGACAATGGGGTCGTTGTGCACCTTCAGTCAGTGCCGCATCAGCGCCTCGCTGGGGCCCCACCTGCCGCCACGGCACGGTGTTTACCGCCCATTTTGTGACCCATCAGCCTCCCTTGACTGGCCTGTTGCCACCGTGCGCAGGAAGCGGCCGATACCCCTAGCGCCCAGGACGGGCGCCGAACCTTACATGACATTTGAAGAACTGAAACTGGCCCCGGCCATTCTGGATGCTGTTCGCGAGCAAGGCTACGAACACCCCACCCCGATCCAGGCCGAAGCCATTCCGGCCGTGCTGGAAGGCCACGATCTGCTGGCCGGCGCCCAGACCGGCACCGGCAAGACCGCCGCCTTCACCCTGCCGCTGTTGCACCGCCTGCAAGACGGGTGGGAAGCGCCCAAGCGCGGTCAAGGCCGCCCGGTGCGCGCTCTGGTTTTGGCCCCCACCCGCGAACTCGCGGCCCAGGTGGAAGAGTCGGTCAAAACCTACGGCAAACACCTCAAGTTGAAATCCGCCGCGATTTTCGGTGGCGTGGGGATGAACCCACAGATTGAAAAAATCAGCAAAGGCGTGGACATTCTGGTGGCCACCCCCGGTCGCCTGCTGGACCTGGCCGACCAGGGCCACCTGGACCTGAGCCAGGTGCAGGTGCTGGTGCTGGACGAAGCCGACCGCATGCTGGACATGGGCTTCATCCACGACGTGAAGAAAGTGCTGCGCCTGCTGCCGCAAAGCAAGCAGAGCCTGTTGTTCTCGGCCACCTTCAGCGACGAGATCAAGGAACTGGCCAACGGCTTGCTGCGCACACCGAAGCACATCCAGGTCACGCCGCCCAACACCACGGTGCAGCGCATCAAGCAGACCATCCACCCGGTGGGCCGTGGCAAGAAGAAGGCGCTGCTGGTGCACATCATTGAGCAGCACAACTGGAGCCAGGTGCTGGTGTTCACCCGCACCAAGTTTGGTGCCAACAACGTGGCCGAGTACCTGAACAAGCACGGCGTGACGGCCATGGCGCTGCACGGCAACAAGAGCCAGACTGCGCGCACCCAGGCACTGGAAGGCTTCAAGACCGGCGCCATCCGCGCTCTGGTGGCGACCGACATCGCGGCGCGTGGGATCGACATCGACGACCTGCCGCACGTGGTGAACTACGAAATCCCGAACGTGTGCGAAGACTACGTGCACCGCATTGGCCGCACCGGCCGCGCGGGTGCCGAAGGCGAGGCGGTGAGCCTGGTGAGCCTGGACGAAGAAGGCTTCATGATGGCGATCGAGAAGTTCACCAAGCAGCAGATCACGGTGCAGATGTTCCCCGAGTTCATGCCTGAGCCCGGCGAGAAGGCCGAACCCATCGCCATGGGCCGCCAGACCATCTGGGGTGGTGCCGGCAAGCCGCCGAGCCGCGAAGTGATGGCCGCCGCTGCCAAGGCCGCGCGCCAGGAGATGATGGAGCGCATCCGCGACAAGAAAGGTCAGGAGCGTCCGCAAAAGTCAGCCAAAGGCCCGCGCCCTCAAGGCCAACCGGGTGTTGCGGCGCAAGGGGATGACGCCGACGACAGCCAACCGCCCCGCCACGATGGCCAGCACCGGCCCGGCAACGGTGGCCAGCGCCGCAATAACAACAACCGTCGAGGCGGCCGTGGTGGTCAGGAAAGCCGCGGCAACCCGCAGTTTGGTGGTCAAGGCCAGGGTCAACGCCAAGGGCAAGGACAGCAGGGTCAAGGCCAACGCAACAACGGCGGCCAAGGTGGGCAGCAGCGCCAGCCCGACCCGTTGCGCACCGGTATCGACGCGCTGGGCGAACGCGGTGGCCGCAACCGCTTCCGCAACAACAACGGTCGCGGGGGCAATGGCGGCTCGCAAGGCGGCGGCGGGATCGACCCGCTGCGCACCAGTTACGGTCGCATCAAGTAAGCGGCGCCGAACGCAGGCCGAACACCTGATCCCCCAGAAACAGGTATTCGGCCCGCAAGATCGGCTCGCCCCGCTCCTCATTGAAGGCGAAGCCGATCAGGGCCAGGGCGGCTCCCTCTTTGATTTCGGGCACGCGCCACTGGTTCATGCGGGACAGCGGCGCCAGCTCGATCTCCCAGCGCGGATCGCGCCGGGTGGGCAGTTGGGCCCGGCCCAACAATGCCGCACCATCGACGCGGGCGGATTGTTCCGGCAACCGGCGCTGAGCCAAGTCGGCCGGCAGCGCCCAATTGGGTCGAACGTCCAGCGCCATTTCCACGTGGGGGTTGCGCCAGCGCACGTTGCGCGCCACCCCTTCCAGGTACAGCGGCCGGTTCTGGTCAAAGCTGCTCCAGCCGTGGTGGGCCTCGGCCAGCCATGGCCAAGCGCCCGCGATCACGGCCGAACCAGACAGGCAATGCAGGGTCAGTCGACGGCGGTTCATGCGGCACACTCCTTTCCTGTTGGTCAGACGTAAGCAATCCAGCGCCCGGCCGACACGATGGACAGCCAGAGCAAGGCCGACACCAGCATCAGCCCGCGGGCGGTCGGGTCCAGCCGCTGCAAGGAACGCCGGCCATGGAACCAGGCGGCATTGGCCCCGGCCAGCATCAACAGCAGCATCTTGACTGTGAATGCGCGATTGGCCAACAGTTCCTCGGCCTGGGTGGCGAACATGAGCAAACCGCTGGCGCCCGCCAGGGTGAACCCCAAGGCCACCAAGGTCAGGCTCAGGCGGGCCAGCGCCGATACCGGTAACTGCGCCGCCCCACCCCAGACCCGAACCTCCAAGGCCATGAGGTTGCCCACCACCAGGGCAATGCCCCAGAGGTGAACGACTTCGAGCAGCGGATAGGCCCAAGGATGTGCGGAAATGGCGGCGAACATGCACGCAGCCTTACGCAAAGACGCACAATACGGCGCATGCGTATCCTTCACACCATGCTGCGCGTTGGCAACCTTCAGCGCTCGATCGATTTCTACACCCAGGTGCTCGGCATGACGCTGCTGCGCACGTCCGAAAACCCCGAGTACAAATACTCCCTGGCGTTTCTGGGCTTTGATGGCGGCAACCCCGGCCAGGCCGAAATCGAACTGACCTACAACTGGGGCGTGGAACAGTACGAGATGGGCTCCGCCTACGGCCACATCGCCCTGGGCGTACCCGATGCCTACGCCGCTTGCGAGAAGATCAAGGCCGCAGGCGGCACGGTGACGCGCGAGGCTGGCCCTGTGAAAGGCGGCACGACGGTGATCGCCTTTGTGACGGACCCGGATGGCTACAAGATCGAACTCATACAAGAGAATTCAAGAACTTACGGCGTCTGACGCCATTCGGACACCAAGAACACTGATCCGCTGCGTAGCGCGTAGCGGATGAGCATCAGAAGCCCGTTCAAGCAGGCTTCTGTTTGTTCTCGGCATCCCTTCAGTCGCGGCGAGTCCGGGCCGCGTACTTGGCATCGAGCATCCTCTCTTCGAGCCATTCGCACAGGTACCCCACCTGCTCGATCGCCGTCATCAGCTTGTCGCGGGAGACGTGAACCGAGGGCGACATGAACCGCGCCGGCTCGTCGCCTTCTTCAAACAGCGCCGCCTCGAGCTCGCTCATGAAGAACGGCCGTGGATATCTCTGCCTATCCTTCTCGGCGTGAGTCACTCGCACCGACGAGATGTTCTCTGGATGCTGATCCCGGTTTCGAGCCAAAACCACCTGCTCGATGATCTCAAGGTCCGCCGGGCATTCACTCCAGTCGATGCCTGCGCGCGCGGCCAGACAAGTACGATAGCCACCGACCAGCCCCTTCTTTTTGAACTCGCTCTGGAAGTCCTCCCCGCAATTCAACCCCAGCTCGCACTCCCAGGTCTTGAAGTAGAGCTGTAGCGAAGCCGATAGCATGGAAAGACAACAGCGGCCAGCGACTTCCCGCAGTTCGTCCGCATCGATCCACTCGCTGATAAACGGCGGCTCCCCATCTTCGCTGTAGGGAGGCACATAGGGCTCTTCCTCCGCTTCGATCTTTCGGATGATCTCGTTGAACGGACTCGCCGCGTGCACGTAATACTGGCGGATGAGGCGCGTGCGCTCCTTCAGGAAGAACAGGACATCCATGCTCACTCCGCCCTTGAGGACAGTGGTGCAGCATCGCTTGGCTCGGCGGGGGCCAACCGAGCGGCCAACAGGTCGGCCTGCTCGGCTAACTTCTTCACATTGGTCTTATTCAACTGCGCCAGGTTCTGCAGCTTCCATCGCACGCCAGGCAGATGTTCGAGGTGGCCGATGCCCAGCCGCGTCCACTCTGGTGTGCCAGCGACCAGGGATAGCAGAAAGCGCCGCTCCTCCTCGTCCAGTCCCAACTGGATCTCGCGCAACAGGCGCTCACGGGCTGCGAGCAATGCGTCCAGCGGCACCGGCTCGGCCGTCATGCCATGAAAGTTGTGCATGAAGTCGTGCTGGATGTCCCGCAGCGGCGGGAACAGCACTTCGTGCACCGGTCGATTGCTGCTGGCCAGGTAGACCACAAAGGCGCGCCGGATGCCGGGCGTAATGCCTTCGTGCGCGAAGAGCTGCATCACGTCGAACAGGTCGCGGGGATGCTGCCGATCCAGCGCCGCCACCAGCTTGCCGCCGTACACGTCCTCCAGCGAGACCACCGGGATCTCCAGGTCGACCAGCAGTACGTCGCGCGCGGTCGGCGTGAGCGAGGCCCGGCGCACCGGCCGCACGGTGCCCCGCATCACGAAATTCACCTCGACCTTGACCTGTACGGGACCGCGCCGCACCAGCAACTTGGTCTCCCCCGCTGCTGCCGCTGGCGCGTGCACCTGCAAGCCTCGCCTCTTCAAGCGCTCGGCCGCTTGCCGGACAGCCTCATTGATGCGCGCCAGCGCCTCGTCACGTGGTAGTGTGTGGTCTGGGAATACCAGATCAAGGTCCACCGACAGGCGTGGCATGTCGCGCACGAAGAGGTTGATCGCGGTTCCACCCTTCAGCGCGAACGTGTCGTCCACGAATACCAACGGCGCCACCTGCGTCAGCAAGCGCGCGGTTTCAAGATAGGTCTGATTCATGGTTTAAGCACCAGCAGGCCGTCGGCTGATCGGGATACCCAGGGCCGGTCGCTGCCCGTCGGCAGCGTGGCGGGATCGAGCTTCGCAGCCCAGGGCAGCGATGCCTCGCGGCCGAGTTGCAGGCAGAGCCGCACGGTCTTGACGCTCGTGCAGCGCTGCAGCAGTTCGCGCAGCACATCGACGCGAAGGCTGTAGGCGCTTTCTACCAGTTCGCGAGCTTCCTGCAGCGGCTGGCGGACGCCTACCTCACTCAGCAACTCCAGCAGTGCACGCTCCGGCGCCGATACCTGGGGCGCTCCGCTGCGCTTCTCGAACGACCCGGCGTACAGCAAGGTGCTGGGCTGCTCATCGAACAGCCGCTTGCGGTGGTACTCGGCCGGAAAGCGTTCGGTGAACCATTCCGGCAGATGCCCGGCCGCCCAACCGTAGAGCTGCAGCACCGGCTGCTGCGCCACATACTGGCGTACGCCGTACCAGTCCAGCGCCGACTTGCCTCCCACGTGCAAGCCCTCGACCCGGCGCTGCAGCAGGACCAGGCTCGGATGCAGGGCCAGGGTGTCGTTGGGGCGGCAAAAAACCCCGCGCGTCAGGCGCGTGAGCCAGCCCGCGCGCACATAGTGCACGGCCAGATCCGCAGAGATGCCCAGCACCGCCAGATCCTCCGAAGTCAGCGGCATCCCCGGGGACAGGTGCGTGTAGAGCGCATTTAGCTTGCTCATTCCAATCGTAGCCATACCAAGATTCAACCACCTTTTTCAAATCTTAGTCAACTTGGAATGTATTGTTGAATCGTAGCTTTACTACGGCAATGAAAAATATTCAAAATCAAGAATCCACCCAGTGGACAACCAAGCAAGAGATCAGCACCAAGCCGCCCGACGCTGTACATCCTTCGCGGGCTACGGTGGGCCCTTGATGAACAGCACTCCACATCGACAGACGCGCGAAACGCAGCCTTAAGAATAGACCGATCTCTTCGTGCTCTGTACCCCATGACAGAACGGGGTCAGTCCGCTCCTGTCTGACATTACTTCGGTTACTATCTGCGGCGCAAGGGGAACGAAGGAGGAGCACATTCAGTGCTGACAATAAACACGGCAGCAGAACTGTTTCGGCACCTGAGTGCGGAGAAAGCCGTGCTCTACCGCAACATCATGGACGTATTCGCCGCGGCCAAGCGGCAGTACCGCCTCCAGCTACGACCAGACGAGGTCCTCGCTGAAGCCAACTGGTCCGGCTCACCACCTCGCCTCGAAGAAGTGAGCAGCGCCCTGGCCCAACTGGCCGAGTGGGGCAACCTTGAATCGCAGCCCGACACGGCGCGCGTATCGTCGCTGAATGACTTCTACCGTGCCCGGTTTCTCTATCGCCTGTCCCACGGAGGCGAGGCAGTGGAAGCCGGTCTGGCGGTCTTTTTCCAGACCCTGTACCGTCGCGCCGAACTGCAGACCGTTGCCCTGGAAGACATCACCAGCCGCCTTCTGGCGTTGCGTCAACTGGTTGACGACATCACATCACCCGATGGTCCTGACGTCGCCAAGATGCATGAGGTGCTGCGCGACCTGGTCCGCGTTTTTGAGGACCTGGCCGAAAACGCACAAGCCTTCATGGCCGGTGTGGCTCGCAGCCTGGAGCTGCAGCAGGCGGATGCGAATGCAGTCGTCACCTACAAACGGCGCCTGATCGACTACCTCGAACGGTTCATGGGTGATCTGGTCCGCCGCTCGGAGGCCATTGCCCAGCTCATTCAATACCTTTCCTCCCGCATCGATCACATCTTTCTGCAGATTGCCGAGCGCGAGGCCACCGACGCGGCACCGGGTGATGCTCAAGACCAGATCGACGAAAAAATGCGTCGCTGGCAAGGCTGGCGAGAGCGATGGAAAGGACTTCAAGGCTGGTTCCTGTCAACGGGTTCGGAGCCGCCTCAGGCGGAACTGCTGCGCGCCCGGGCACGGGCTGCGATCCCCCAGCTGTTGGGCGCCATCGCGGCCATGAACGAGCGGCGCAGCGGGCGCAGCGACCGTTCGGCGGACTTTCGGATGCTGGCCCAGTGGTTTGCAGCCTGCGAAACCGAAAGCGAAGCACACCGTCTCGCGCGAGCGGCCTTCTCACTGCAGCCTGCCCGACATTTCTCGCTCAACCCGCAGTCTGAAGACGACATTCCTGCCAGCACCTCCTGGATGGATGCGCCGCCTTTGCAGATCAGCCCGCGTTTGCGTGAGTACGGGGAAGCAGCGCCCCGCGGCCCGCTGGCCCGGGTGCGTGACCGCAGCGAAGAACGGGCGTTGATGGCGCAACAGCTCTCGGAAGAATCGCGCCAGGTGGAGGCGGCACGGCGGCGCCTGGCCACCGGTCAACCGATCAAGCTCTCCGAACTGGGCGATCTGGACACACACGCATTTGGCTTGTTCCTCAGCCTGCTCGGTGAAGCACTGGCCGAGCAGGCACACCCAGATCAGACCGTGGAGCGCCAGACAGGTGACGGACTCCTCCACATACGGATGGAGCCCCTGGAGGCAGACAGTCGTGCCCGCATTGCCACATCCAGCGGGGTGTTCTCGGGTCGCGATCACCTGCTCACGATCTCCCTGACTCAGGAGTCGATGTGAACATTCGAGTTGCGCCACGACAAGACAGCCAGCGCATTGGGGATCTCCAGAAGGCGCAGCAGCAGGACGAGTTCAACAGAGGCTTGCGTGCGCTGTTGATGCGCCCCTTGATGGCGGCAGGACACGAGGACTTTTCTGCCGTGCGGCGCCAGGCCGAACGGTTGAGAGACTGGTTCGCCAGGGAAACGGGTTGGCCTTTGCACGTGGACCGCGAGGGAGCGCGGCTGTTCAAGCGACCCGCCAACCTCAGCGACGACACGAGAGGGATTCCCTCCTACGACAAGCGCCGCTATGTGTTGCTCTGTCTGGCTTGCGCCGTGCTGGAACGCGCCGACCCTCAGATCACCCTTCAACTGCTTGGTGAACGCGTGACGCAGTGGGCATCGGAATCCACGCTGGAATCACGAGATTTCAAGTTCACACTTCGCACCGCCGCAGATCGGCGTGACCTGGTCGCTGTCTGCAGAACCTTGCTTGAGTACGGTGTCTTGCAACGCGTTGCAGGCGAGGAAGAAGGCTTTATTCACGATGGCAATGGCGCCCAGCACGACGCGCTCTACGACGTGCAACGGCGAATGCTGGCAGGCATGCTGGCCGCTGTGCGTGGCCCGTCTACCTGGCGCTCCGAGGATGCACCCATTGAGTTCGAGGACCGCCTGCGGTCTCTGGTCGTCGAACACCAGGTCGAGAGCGAACAGGGGCGACGTGACACCTTGCGCCATCACCTTGCTCGACGCCTGCTGGACGATCCCGTGATCTACACCGCCTCGCTCGATCCGGATGCGCAAGCGTATTTCATCAATCAGCGAGGCACCATGGCCAGCCGTCTCTGCGAAGCTGCCGCCCTGACCGCTGAGCAACGTGCCGAAGGGCTGGCGCTGACCGACGAGTCCGGTCAGTTGACCGATGTCTCGATGCCAGCAGAAGGCACCGAAGCGCATGCCACGCTGCTGGTGGCCGAACACCTTGCTCAGCGTCTGCGTCTCAATCCCAAGACTGCCGGGGCCACAGACGAGGCGATCGCAGCATTTCTGCGCGGCGCCGTCGAGCGGTATGGCCGCTATTGGCGCAAGTCGGTACGGGAGCCTGGCGCAGAACGGGAACTGGCCGACATCGCGCTGGACAGGCTCTACAAGCTCCAACTGATCCATCGCGAGGAAGGTTGGATTCATCCCCGCCCAGCCATCGCAAGATTTGCGCTCGGAGAAACCCAGGTGCGCCCGCCCACATCACGCCCCGGCCGTCCAGATACGCTGTTCGACGAATGACCGACGCCCTCTTCACTCCATTGCCTTCACATCGCCCTGCCCTCCCCGAACCTCAGCGGGAGCGCTGGCAGCCACTGAGGCTGGGTCTGGTCGAACTCTTTCACTACGACAGCGAGGAATTCTGGTTCAGGGACGGCCATCTGCTCCTGCGAGGCAACAACGGAACAGGCAAATCCAAGGTGCTTTCGCTGACCTTGCCATTCTTGTTCGATGCCCAATTGCGGCCATCACGGATTGAGCCCGATGGCGATAACGGGAAGAAGATGGCCTGGAACCTGCTGATGAGTTCCTATCAGCGACGCATCGGCTACACCTGGATCGAATTTGGTCGCCGGACCTCAGATGGTGTCTCGCAATACCTCACCCTGGGCGCCGGCCTGTCGGCTGCGGTGGGAAAAACACAGGTGGACAGCTGGTTTTTCATCCTTGAAGGTGGGCCAACCGGTGCCGATCCCCGCATTGGCCAGGATATCTGGCTCACCAATGAGCAGAAGATGGTCCTTACCCGGGAGCGCTTGCGCGAAGCGGTTGAAGGACAAGGTCGAGGCAAGATTTTCGAGAACGCCCACAGCTACCGCCGCGCAGTCGATGAACGCTTGTTCCAGATAGGGACCAAGCGCTACGAAGCCCTGATGGACACCTTGATCCAGCTGCGCCAGCCTCAGCTGTCAAAGAAGCCGGACGAAGCAGGGTTGTCGCATGCATTGACCGAGGCGCTACCGCCCATGCCGATCGAGCTGCTCAGTGATGTGGCAGAAGCCCTCAACCAGTTGGAGGAGGATCGAATCCAGTTGGAAGACATCCGCTCCCTGGAACGGGCCATCAAACACTTCGAACAGCGCTACCGCACGTATGCAGGCACGGTGACGCGACGTCAAACGCGAGAGCTCAGGCAGGCCCAGACGGGGTTCGACAAAGCGAGCGAAGGACGCAACAAGGCCCATGCGGATTTGAAGGATGCCCAGGACGCAGAGGACCAGGCCCAAACCGATCACGCGGAGACCAAACAGCTCCTGGCCGCTGCCAGGACCCGCCTGCAAACGCTTCAAAGCGATCCGGCCAATCAAGACGCCAACCGCCTGAGTCAGGCAGAAACCGATGCCAAGGAACGGAAGGCCGATTCCGAAGCCGCCGAAGCGCTCCGCAACCAGGCAAAAAAGAACCTCGACCGTGAGGAAGAGCGCAGCCGCCAATCAAACCAGCGCTCAACAGCGGCCAAGAGCGAGCTCCTGACAGCACGATCTCATTGCGCCGAAGCGGCAGAAACGGCGGGAACGGGCTCCGCACTGTCGGACAACCTGCTGGTCACCGTCGCTCTGGAAGGTCTGCCCCAGCTGGCTCCTGCAGAAATCCAGCAAGCGGCAGCGCTGCTGCGCGATGCCACCAGCAAACGCCGGGAGGACATTCGTCACCTGGAGTCGCGACATACGACGGTGAATGTCAAGCAACAGGCTCTGGTCAATCAGCAGGCCTCGCAACGTGATCGACAGGCAGAGCTGGAAGAAGCGGCTGAGCGACGGGCCGAGGCCGACCTGAATACCGAAACTGCTGGCAACGAGCTGATCGACGCTTGGCACGCCCATTGCTCCAACCTGGCCCACCTGCACCTTGACCAACCTGCACCGCTGGAACAACTTGTCAACTGGGTTGCACGTCCGGAAGGTGCCAACCCCATTCAAGAGGCCTTGACCGAGGCGTATCGGCAATCGACCCATCGCCATGCCAGTCAGCATTCGGCGTGGACCACCCAGCAGAGCACCCTTCAGTCCGAACAGAAAACGCTCAGCACTGAAAGGGACCGCCTGCTCGCGGGCCACGATGCGGTTCCAACGCCTCCAGCCATGCGCGCCGCAGGGATCCGCGATGGACGCCCAGGGGCGCCGTTGTGGCGACTGGTGGACTTTCGGCCCGATCTCGATTCGAAACAGCGCGCGGGATTGGAGGCCGCACTTGAAGCTTCGGGCCTGTTGGACGCCTGGCTATCGCCCGACGGCGCATTGACCGACACCAACGGTGTACCCCTGCTTGACAGCTCATGGGTACGTCGCCCGCTGGTCCTGGGAAGCAACCTCGCGAGCGCACTGTGCCCCGATGTCCCTGACGACAGCGCAGTGACCTCTGCACTGGTTGCGTCCTTGCTGACCACCGTAGCGTATGGGTCGGAAGATCACGGCGAGAGCGAGTCGTGGGTCAGCGAGCAAGGGGGCTACCGCTTGGGTCCCCTCGCTGGCGCCTGGCAGAAAGCACAGGCCGTCTACATTGGTCACACAGCCCGCGCTAACGCACGACAACGCCGCCTCGACGAGATTGCGGGCCGTCTGGGCGAGATCGACATCCTGCTGGAAGAGTTGAAGCAAGAATTCCAGCGTCTCGAGCAGGACAGAGAAGATGCGGAGCGCGAATGGAAGAACGCGCCTTCCGACCATCTGCTGCGCGCGGCAATTCTCGCTGCGGCCAGTGCGGAGCGGGAGGTGCTCCAGGCCCGTCAGCGTCTTGACAATGCTGATGCTCAATGTCGAGCCGCTGAGGCGGAACTTCAGTCTGCCCGCGAGGCATTGGACCGCGACGCAGCTGACCTTCAATTGCCCACGGTGCTTGCGGACTTGTCGCCCATCAACGATGCGGTGGAGCGATTTGCCGACGCTCATCAGGAACTGGCCCTGGCAACGCGGGAATGGTGCAGTGCTTGGCCCGAGTTTCAGAAGCAACAGGAGCGTGAGAAAGAGGTCATGGAGGCCTTGAGCGAACGGGCAGCGTCGCTCCTTACAGCCAGCGAGCGTGCAGCTGAATCTGCGGCGCGCTTTGAGGTCCTGAAAGGAATGATCGGCGCCAAGGTTGAAACACTGCGTCAACAGCTACAAGATGCGTCCGCAGAGGTCTCGATCGCTGATGAAGCATGGGAGGCTGCCCAGTCTGCCCTGACAACGGCCAGCGAGAATCGCGCGGTCGCGGCAAGCCAGGCAGATGCCGCCGATGCCGTGCTGACTGAGCGAGCGGCCACCCGCGCGCACGCCATAGAGCGCCTGCAGCGCTTCACCGAGAGCAGCTTGCTGGCTTCTGCGCTACCGGATTTTCCGGTTCCGGACGGGACTATCCCTTGGACCATTGACCCGGCCTTGAACCTCGCTCGCCGGGCTGAGCAGGCCCTGGCCCACATCGCAGACGACGAAGCTGCATGGGGCCGTATTCAACGGCTGGTCGCCGAAGACTTGACAGAGTTGCAGCGATCACTCAGTTCGCTGGGCCATCAGGCGACCTCGGAACCCAATGACTGGGGATTCTCCGTTCATGTCGTCTACCTGAACAGGCCTGAGCGACCCGACGCCCTGTCCAATCGACTGGCAGACGAGATCGCGCAACGCAGCGAGCTGCTCACCGCCAAAGAGCGAGAGGTTCTGGAAAACCACTTGCAGGCAGAAATCGCTGCCGAGATTCAGCGCCTGATGCGCGCGGCCGACAAGCAGGTGGATGCCATCAATGAGGAGCTCCGCAAACGCCCCACGTCGACGGGGGTGCGCTACCGTTTGCAATGGCTCCCTCTGACATCTGAACAGGGCGCTCCCACCGGTCTTGAAGTCGCCCGCGAACGTTTGCTGAACCGAAGTGCCGACATGTGGTCGGCTGAAGACCGCAGCGTGGTGGGTGCCATGCTTCAGCAGCAAATTGCCGCGGAGCGCACACAAGCAGACGCTGGCACAACAGGTTCAAGCCTGGTTGAGCAGTTGGCAAAGGCTCTGGACTATCGCCGCTGGCATCGGTTCAGCGTGCAAAGGCATCAAGATGGTCAATGGCGCAAGCTCTCTGGTCCGGCCTCCAGCGGGGAACGCGCACTCGGTCTGACTGTTCCCTTGTTTGCGGCCATTTCCAGCTTCTATGGGCGAGGAGGCAGCCCACATGCACCTCGCCTGATGTTGCTCGATGAGGCGTTTGCGGGCATCGACGACGCGGCCCGAGCACATTGCATGGGACTGATACGCGAGTTCGATCTGGATTTCGTGATCACCAGCGAGCGCGAGTGGGCCTGCTACGCAGAGCTTCCAGGCGTATCGATCTGCCAGCTCCAACGCCGCGAAGGCGTGGACGCGGTCTTCGTCTCTCGTTGGGCCTGGGATGGTCGAGCCAAGCGACGGGAAGACGACCCGGACCGCCGCTTTCCCACGCAGTGACCCACATGGCAAACAACCCCAGTATTGACCCAAGGCTGATTCGAAGGCTCGGGGGCGCCGAGCTTGCTGAATTGCGACAGCGGATGAGGCGGCATTTCGAGCGCCTTGGACGCGATCCAGAAAAATCAGGCTTCCACCTGACCAAGCTGAGCGCTGTTGAATACGAGGCGTTGGCTCTGCTCATCGGTCTCCCTCCTCGATTCACCCAATCTGTCCGAATCGACATTGCCCGGTTCGACGCTGCCTTGCAGGATGCGGGCATGGCCAACTCGCTTCATGAAGCCTTGGAAAGGCTGGATGGCCCCATCGTGAACCGAGCAGAGGCCAAGGCCGAGCTGCAGTCACGCTGGTCCAGCGTCACCACCGACCAAGGGCTTCACCCCTCGCTACACGCGTGGTTGCAGGGGTCATCAGCAATCGGCCTGCTCAAGCGGGTGTCCAAACAGGAGTCCCAAACGGCTCACCTACTGCTACAACAAGCGCACGTGGTCTTGCTGCGCCTGCCAGCCCAGGGTTTGACACGCGCGCAACTCGCCGCCGATGTGCTCGGCAATGCCCATGCCCTCGACAATGGACAAGCCGTAGCTACGATTGTGTTGGCCGCATTGCAACATGGCGCCAGCACCGACGAACAGGAGCCATCCCCTTCAGTGGAAGCCACAGATGAAGCAGATGGCGCTCGTCGACCCAGCGAACGGGTGCGAGATATCTGGGCTCGATCGGGCGTGCTCGTCAACGAACTGGCCCGCCCTGCCCTGTTCCTGAATCTGCCCGTCCGCACTCTGTCAAACGAGCCGGCCGCACCAGGTGAACCAGGTTACCTTTCCCTGCGTCGGCTCGTGAGAACACCGCCTGACTGGAACGTTGCGGACCAGGTCGTCTACGTGTGCGAGAACCCCAACATCGTCTCGATTGCTGCGGACCGCTTGGGTGCGGCCTGTGCTCCGCTCGTGTGCACCGACGGCATGCCTGCGGCCGCACAGCGTGTGCTGTTGAAACAGCTGTCAGACGCAGGGGCCCAGCTGCTGTATCACGGCGACTTTGATTGGGCCGGTATTCACATCGCCAACAACGTCATGAGGCTCTGCAGATGTACCCCCTGGCGCTTTGAAAGCGAGCACTACTTACAGGCACTCGAGACAGCACCGCGCAAAGATCGAGATCTTGAGGACGCCGAGGTCTTAGCGTCTTGGGACCACGCATTGACTGAGGCCATGCGGTCACACGGTATGGTGATCGCTGAAGAGGCAGTGGCATCCCTGCTGGTCAAAGATCTACGGCAATCAATGCCGCTGCCAAACGGTTGAACTTGACACGATGATTTTTCGCCCAAGAGGGCGGGAGTCCTACTTGCAAAACGTTCAACACCGTACCCTGTCGTTGCGGTGAACACCGTTCAGTGCAAATTCAGCAGCGAAACGGATCATCGCCTGAGACCCAGTGACATTGGCCCGGACTTGGAAACAATTCGCGCAATGCTCCAAAATACACAGGCACTTCCGCCCCCAAACTGAAATACGACGGACTCTCGAACGCACATGTCGCACTGGAGACGTTGGCAGCGGGGAATGCCCCGCCACGCGTGAAACTCAGAGCGTCTCTGCCCCACCCAGGTAGGGCCGCAGCGCCACCGGCACCGTGATGCTGCCGTCGGCGTTCTGGTAGTTTTCGAGCACGGCCACCAGCGCACGACCCACGGCCAGGCCGGAACCGTTAAGGGTGTGCACCAGTTCGTTCTTGCCCTGGGCGTTCTTGAAGCGGGCCTGCAGACGGCGCGCCTGGAAGGCTTCGCAGTTGCTCACGGAGCTGATCTCGCGGTAGGTGTTCTGAGCGGGCAGCCAGACCTCCAGGTCGTGCGTGCGGGTGGCGCCAAAACCCATGTCGCCCGTGCACAGGGCCAACACACGGTAAGGCAGGCCCAACTTCTGCAGCACGGCCTCGGCGTGGCGGGTCATGTCCTCCAGCGCCTCGTAGCTCTTTTCGGGGTGGACGATCTGCACCATCTCGACCTTGTCGAACTGGTGCTGGCGGATCAGGCCGCGCGTGTCGCGCCCGGCGGAACCGGCTTCAGACCGGAAGCACGGGGTGTGCGCGGTGAGCTTGATGGGCAGGTCGGCCTCGGCCACGATCTCGTCGCGCACGAAGTTGGTCAGCGTCACCTCGCTGGTGGGAATGAGGTACATCGCCGACTCGTCGTCGCCCTCCTGCCCGCCCTTCTTGGCGGCGAACAGGTCTGCCTCGAACTTGGGCAACTGGCCGGTGCCGCGCAGTGTGTCGGCGTTGACGATGTAGGGGGTGTAGCACTCGGTGTAGCCGTGCTCCTGCGTTTGCACGTCGAGCATGAACTGCGCGAGCGCACGGTGCAGGCGGGCCACCTTGCCCTTCATGACCACGAAGCGCGAGCCGCTGAGCTTGGCACCGGTCTCGAAGTCCAGACCCAAGGGTTCGGCCAGCTCCACGTGGTCTTTGGGCGTGAAACCCAGCTCGGGTGGGTTGGCGCCCAGGCCGCCTTGCGGTGCCCAGCGGCGCAGTTCCACGTTGCCGTGCTCGTCGGCGCCCACCGGCACACTCTCGTGCGGCAGGTTGGGCACGGCGAGCAGCAGGGTCTGCAGTTCGGACTGGATCTGGTCGAGCCGCGCGGCGGAAGCTTCCAAGGTGCCTTTGATCTGGCCGACTTCGGCCATGGCGGCTTCCGCCTCGGCGTGCTGGCCCTTGCCCTTGAGAATGCCGATCAGCTTGGACTGGCTGTTGCGGCGGGCCTGCAGCTCTTCGGTTTTGACCTGCAGGGCCTTGCGCTCGTTTTCGAGCGACTGGAAAGCCTCCACGTCGAGGAAGGCTTGAGGGGCTTTGCGGGTCTGGAGGCGCGCGACGACGGCGTCGAGATCTTTGCGCAGGAGGGTGATGTCTAGCATGATGCACCCGATTTTAGGGGGTGACCAGGCCGAGGCTCACCCTTTCACTCGACCTTGAGCCCCTTGGGCAAGGGAAACTTGGTGGTTTCCCGCACGCCATCCATGCTGCGCACGGACACCGCCCCCAAGGCCTTGAGCTTGTGGATGACGCCTTGCACCAAATCTTCCGGCGCCGAGGCGCCGGCCGTCACGCCGATGCGCGCATGGCCGGCCAGCCATTCATCACGCAACTCCGTCGCGTCGTCCACCATGTAAGCGGGGACGCCCAGGCGTTCGGCGAGCTCGCGCAAGCGGTTCGTGTTGCTGCTGGTGGGGCTGCCCACCACCACCACAGCGTCCACCTGCTGGCTCATCACCTTCACCGCGTCCTGGCGGTTCTGGGTGGCGTAGCAGATGTCCTGCTGTTTGGGCTCGCGGATTCGCGGAAAGCGGGCTTTCACGGCCGCCGCAATCTCGGCTGCGTCGTCCACGCTCAGCGTGGTCTGCGTGACCACGGCAAGCTTCTCGGTCTGGGCAGGCTGCACCCGGGCCACGTCGGCCACGTCCTCCACCAGGTGGATGCCGCTGTCGAGCTGGCCCATGGTGCCTTCGACCTCGGGGTGCCCCTTGTGGCCGATCATGATGAATTCGTAACCTTCCTTGTGCAGCTTGGCCACTTCGACGTGGACCTTACTGACCAGCGGGCAGGTGGCGTCGAAGATGCGGAAGCCGCGCCGTTCGGCCTCGCGCTGGATGGCCTGGCTCACGCCGTGGGCGCTGAACACCAACGTGGCACCGGCGGGCACCTCGTCCAGCTCTTCGATGAAGATGGCGCCGCGGGCCTTGAGGTCGTTGACCACATGGGTGTTGTGCACGATCTCGTGGCGCACGTAGATGGGCGCCCCGAATTTTTCTAGCGCGCGTTCCACGATTTCAATCGCGCGGTCCACGCCCGCACAAAAACCGCGCGGCTCGGCCAGGGTGATGTCCATCACAGCACCCCGATCAGTTGCACTTCAAACGACACCGGCTGGCCGGCCAGCGGGTGGTTGAAGTCGAAGCGCACCGCGCCGTCTTCGCGGACCTCCACCGCCGTGCCGGCGTACTGGCCCAGGCCATCGGGGGTGGGAAACTGCACCACGTCGCCCACGGCGTACTGCTCCAGCGGGTCGCCCAGTTCGTTGAGCAGCTTGCGCGCCACCCACTGCACCATCTCGGGCTGGCGCTCGCCAAAGGCCTCACCAGCCGGCAACTCGAAGGTGGTGTGGGTGCCTTCTTCCAGGCCCAGCAGGCGCTGTTCGATGGCCGGCGACAGTTCGCCCATGCCCAGGCTCAGCGTGGCCGGAGGGCCTTCAAAGGTGGTGATGAAGGCACGCCCGTCCGGCCCCGACAGCCGATAGTGGAGGGTGAGAAACGAGGCGGAATCGACTTGGGGCATGGTGGGGGCGATGAACGCGGTCGCGGCCGGCGGCCGCTGAATAAACTCGTATTGTAAAAAACGGGAGGGAGAGGTCCATGACACCAGGCCAGGCCACGCTGCACGCGCTGCCACACGACGCACGCCCGCGCGAAAAACTGCTGGCACGCGGCCCCGGCGCCTTGAGCGATGCCGAACTGCTGGCCCTGCTGCTACGCACCGGCCTGCCGGGCAAAAACGTGCTGCTGCTGGCACAAGAACTGGTAGACCGCTTCGGTGGTGTGGCCGGCCTGCTGCACACACCCGCCGACGCGCTCAAAAGCATCAAAGGCCTGGGCCCGGCCAAACGTGCCGAGCTGGTGGCCGTGCTCGAACTGGCGCGCCGCGCGCTGAGCGAACAGCTGCGCCAGCAGCCGCTGTTCGAGTCGCCACAGGCGGTGGGCCAGTACCTGCAATTGCAGCTGGGCGCCAAGGCACACGAGGTGTTTGCGGTGCTGTTTCTGGACAGCCAGCACCGCCTCATCGTGCTCGAAGAAATGTTCCGTGGCACCTTGGCACAGACCAGCGTGTACCCACGCGAGGTGGTGTTGCGCGCCCTGCACCACCACGCCGCCGCCGTGGTGCTGGCCCACAACCACCCCAGCGGCGTGGCTGAACCCTCGAAAGCCGATGAAATGCTGACCCAGACCCTCAAGGCCGCACTGAGTTTGGTCGATGTGCGCGTGCTCGATCACGTGGTGGTGAGTGCGGGCGCTTGGCGGTCCATGGCCGAAATGGGCCTGGTCTGACGCGGCCCACCGGGCGCACCGACAATACCCGGCATGAAAGTGCACGGGCTGCCCGAACTCAAACAGCTGCAGAAACAACTGCAGGCGCAACGCCAGGCCCGGGCCGCGCAAGAAGCCGCCCGCCTGGCGGCCGAGCGCGAGCGCCAAGCGCGCAAAAACCTGTTTGCCAACGCGGTGGGCCCGGTGCTGCCGCTGCGCAGCAGCGGCCACAAACACCTGCGCCCTGCGCCCGCCCTGCCCTTGCCCCTGCAGCGCGAACGCGACGAGCAGGCCGTGATGCAGGAGGCCCTGTCCGACGAATTCGACGCCGAGACCCTGCTTCACACCGACGAGCACCTGAGCTTTCGCCGCCCCGGCATGGGGGTGGACGTGGTGCGCCGCCTGCGCGCCGGCACCTGGAGCATCCAGCGCCAGATCGACCTGCACGGTCTGCGCCGCGAAGACGCCCGCGACGCCCTGGGCCAGTTCATCCGCGAAGCCCACAAGGAAGGCCTGCGCTGCGTGCGCGTGGTGCACGGCAAAGGCCTCGGGTCGCCTGGCCGCATGCCCGTGCTCAAAGGGCGCGTGCACAGCTGGCTGATCCAGAAAAACGAGGTGATGGCCTTTGTGCAGGCGCGGCCGGTGGATGGCGGGGCGGGCGCCTTGGTGGTGTTGCTCAGGCCGGGGCGCGCGCGGGGATGACGCCCGTGCAGCCCAGCATGCACCCCTGATAGCATGCAACCGACGCAGACCCCTGCCCGCTCCATGGACCCCGCCCTCCTGACCCGCATCCTCGCCCTGGCCGTGGTGCTGGCCGGCGCCGAAACGCTGCACGGCATTGCCCGCACGGTGTGGGTGGTGCCGCGCATCGGCAAGGAAAGTGCGATCAAGCTGAGCGCGCTGACGGGTTCGGCGCTGGCCTTGGGCATCTGCTTTTTTCTGGTGCCGCCCATGGGCTTGCGCGCGCCGGCGCATTTGCTGGCATTGGGCGTTTTTCTGGCGCTGTTCATGGCCGCGTTTGACGTGGCCGTGGGCCGCTGGCTGATGCGCAAGGCCTGGCACAAGATCTGGCCCGACTTCAACCCGGCCGGCAACTACCTGTTGTTCGGGCTGGTGTTCTTGTGTGGGGCGCCGTGGCTGGTGATGTGGGTCAGGAGCTGATTCCCCCCATCCTGCCCCGTCGCCGACACACGCCCACCTCATCACCCAAGGAGCTTCACCATGGCCACTGGCACCGTACAACTGCACCGCGTCCTGCGCGCCCCGCCCGAGCGGGTGTACCGCGCCTTCCTGGAAGCCGATGCCGTGGCCAAGTGGCTGCCGCCCTATGGCTTCACCTGCCAGGTGCACCAGCTGGACGCGCGCGTGGGCGGCACCCACCGCATGTCCTTCCGCAACTTCAGCACCGGCCACGGCCATTCGTTTGGCGGTGAATACCTGGAGCTGGTGCCCAACGAGAAGCTGCGCTACACCGACCGTTTCGACGACCCCCACCTGCCGGGCACATTGGAGGTGACGGTCAGCCTGCGCCCGGTGTTGTGTGGCACCGAGCTGAGCGTCGTGCAATCGGGCATTCCGGAGGCCATCCCGGTGGCGATGTGCTACCTGGGCTGGCAGGAGTCGCTGGCGCAGTTGGCGCAGTTGGTGGAGCCGGCGATTCCGGATTGAGAGGCCGGTCCCAAACGGGTGGTAGACCCGCCTTCCATGTATTGCTACCATGCAATACATGGGAGCGGTGTTGCAAGCCAAGGCCAAGGAAGTGAGGGAAGACGGCGCGATCGTCGAGATCGTCGTGTGGTCGCTGCCCGAGCCGGTGCCGCCTTGTGGGCACCGCTTCAAGTACCGCCTGTATTACGGGCATGCCGGCGTGGATCGGGTGAGATACGACAACGAGCGTGGCAAAGGCGACCACCGCCATGTGAATGGCATCGAATCGGCCTATGCCTTTGTCTCCATCGACCAGTTGCTCGATGACTTCGAGCAAGACATTGAAAATTGGAGTGCATCATGAAAGCCATCATTGAGGTCTCCAGACGCGGTTCAGCGGTGCGTACTGCCCGCACCCAGTTGGTGGCAAGCGGTCGCGGCGTTCCGCCGGATTTCATGCTCAGCTTTGAAACGGCGCGGGCACTCTTCACCGAGCTCACTCCCGCGCGCGTGGAGCTTTTGGATGTGCTTCGCCGTGTGGGGCCCTGCAGCGTCTACGCGCTCGCCAAGGCAGCGCAGCGCAACTACTCCAATGTGCACAGCGACGTGGGGCGGCTCGAAGAACTGGGACTCATCGAGCGATCACAGGATGGCGCGGTTTCCGTGCCCTTCGAGTCGGTGGAGATCTTGGTTCCGCTGGCACAGGTGGCGTAGACAGACCACGACGATGCCCCATCTCACGGCGTGTTGCGCATCCAGTCTGCCGTCTGGAAGAAGCTGTTCTTGAGCCGCTCGCGCAAATCGGTGGGCACGCCCACCTCGCCCATGGCCTGGTCCATGCAGGCCAGCCACTGGTCGCGCTCCAGGATGCCGATGGCAAAGGGCATGTGGCGCATGCGCAGCCGGGGGTGGCCGAAGCGGTCGGTGTAGTGGTTGGGGCCGCCCAGCCAGCCGCACAGGAACCAGAACAGCTTCTGGCGCGCGCTGTCCAGGCTGCTGCCATGGGCGGCGCGCAGTTCGCGGTAAGCGGGCTCCAGGTCCATGAGGTCGTAGAAGCGGGTGACCAGGGCCAGCACGCGCGCCTCGCCGCCCATCCACTCGAAAGGGGTGGCGTAGGTGGTGGTATCGGAAGCAGAGGGTTCGGTTGTCATCAGGTTGGCGCCTTGCGCAGGGTTTCGACCACCGGGGTGCGCAACACGCTGCGCAGACCCCACCAGCCGGCGGCCAAGGCCAGCACAGCGCCCGACAGGGCCCCGCCCAGGGGCACCCAGGGCGATGCCGTCCAGGCAAATTCGAACACGTAACGCGCCAGCGCCCAGCCCACCACCACCGCCACCAGCGAGGCCAGAAAACCCGCCAGCAGGCCCACGCCCGCCAGTTCGGCGCGCTGCACCTGCCGCAGCAATTGCGATGGAGCCCCCACGGCACGCATGACGGCGAACTCGCGCTCGCGTTCGCTGCGGGTGGCGGTGACGGCGGCGAACAGCACCACCAGACCGGCGGCCAGGGTGAAGCCGAACAAAAACTCCACCGCGCGTATGACCTGGCCCAGCACGCGCTGCACCTGGGCGATGGTGCTGCTCATGTCCACGTTGGTGATGTTGGGGTAGGCGCGCACCAGGGCGTTGTCGAAACCGGCCTGGTCGGGCGCGCGGAAGGCGCTGATGTAAGTCAGCGGCACGTCGCTCATCTGCGCCACCGGGTAGAGCACGAAGAAGTTGACGCGCAGCGAACCCCAATCGACCTTGCGCAGGCTGGTGATGCGCGATTCGATGCGCTGGCCGGCCATGTCAAAGGTGATGCGGTCACCCAGTTGGAGGCCCAATTCCTTGGCCAGGCCTTCTTCCACGCTGGCGGCGCCGGCCTCGTCGGGCGTCCAGCGTCCGGCCACGACCTCGTTGTGCGTGGGACGTTCGGCGCTGTGCGAGAGGTTGAACTCGCGGTCCACCAGGCGCTGGGCGCGGTCGCTCGCAAAGTCTTCGGGCACCACGTCCTTGCCATTGATGGCCACCAGCCGGCCCCGGATCATGGGGTACCAGTCGAACTTGTCCACCCCACCTTGGCGCAGGCTGCTCTGGAACGGCTGGGCCTGCTCGGGCTGGATGTTGATGACGAAGCGGTTGGGCGCATCGGGCGGCGTGGCTTTTTGCCAGCTGCTGATGAGGTCGGTGCGCAGCAGCACCAGCAGCACCAGGGCCAGCAGGCCGACCGACAGGGCACTCACCTGCACCACCGCGTAGGCCGGGCGTGCGGCCAACTGGCGCGTGGCCAGGCGCAGCCAGCGCGGCGCGGTGGCCTCGTTGACGCTGGCGCGCAGCAGTCGCACCGCCGCGTACGAGGCCACGGCAAAAATGGCCACCGCCACCGCAAAGCCCCCCACGGCAATGAGACCCAGGGTGAGATCCCGGCTGGCCGCCAGCAACAGGGCGGAAAAACCCGCCGCACCCAGCGCCAGCACGGCCAGCGAAGCGGGCTTGAGCTGCCCCACGTCGCGGCGGATCACGCGCAGTGGCGGCACCTGGGCCAACTGCAGCACCGGCGGCAAGCCGAACGCCAACATCAGCGTGAGGCCCATGCCCAGGCCAAACAGCACCGGCCAAATGCTGGCCGCCGGCAAAGCCGCGTCCACCAGGCCGGCCAGCAAAACCACGAACACGAAGTGCACGGCAAAGCCCAGTGCCACGCCGATGGCGCTGGCGGCCAGGCCCACGGTGACGAACTGGAAGGTGTAGGCCCGCGCCATGGTGCCCTGCGACAGGCCCAGCACGCGCAGCATGGCGCAATCGTCGAGGTGGCGCTGGGCGTAGCCGCGCGCCGCGATGGCCACGGCCACAGCGCTCAGCAAGGCGGCCAGCAGGGCCACGAGGTTGAGGAATTTTTCGGCCCGCTCCAGCGTGCGCTGCATTTCGGGCCGGCCGCCCTGCAGCGATTCGAGCCGCATGCCGCGCACCTCGGGCTTCTTCAACTCGGCCTCGGCCCAGGTGTTGAAGCGGCGCACGGCGGGCTCGTCACCCGCCACGGCAAAGCGGTAGCTCACGCGGCTGGCAGGCTGCACCAGGCCGGTGGCGGCCAGGTCGGCGCTGTGGATCATCACGCGCGGCGCGAAGCTCATGAAGCCGGCGCCCCGGTCGGGTTCGATCACCAGGATGCGGGCTATCCGAAAGCCCTTGTCGCCCAGCAGCAGGGCCTGGCCCATCTGCAGGTTGAGCGCATCGAGCAGGGCGGCGTCTATCCAGGCCGTGCCCGGCGCGGGGATGTCGCTGGTGGCCTCGTCGGGCGTGCCCGGTGTGGGCGTGGTGCGCAGCTTGCCGCGCAAGGGGTAGCCCTCGCCCACCGCCTTGAGGGCAACCAACTTTGCCCCACCGCCGTGCGCTTCATCGGCCCGACCCATGGTAGGGAAGTTCAACGTGGTCACCGAACGCAGGCCCAGCGCGGCGGCCTGAGCCACGAACTGGGGTGGCACCGGGTGGTCACTCTGCACCACCGCGTCGCCGCCAATGAGCTGGCGCGCATCGCGCTGCAAGCCGCCCTGCAGGCGGTCGGCAAAAAAGCCCACGGCGGTGAGCGCGCCCACGGCCAGGGCCACCGCCACGATCAGCAGCCGCAACTCACCCGCCCGCAGATCGCGCCACAGCGCGCGCCAGCCGAGTTGCCAGAAAGAGGGAGCTTGATGCGTCATCCGCTAACCTTACCCCAGAAGAAACAACCCGACGAACGGGGGGGAGTCAACCGGGTGAACACCGCCGGGCCGGCTCTGCCGGACGGCTGGTGTTGCCCCTTGAGGGGGGATTCGAGCTACACGAAGTGAGCGAGAAACGGGGGTGGGCCTTATTTCGTGCCAAATATCCTGTCACCCGCGTCACCGAGGCCGGGCACGATGTAGCCGTGGTCGTTCAGGCCACGGTCCACCGCCGGGGTGTAGACCGGCACATCCGGGTGGTGGTCGTGGAAGGTCTTGAGGCCTTCGGGACAGGTCACCAGGCACACGAAACGGATGGAGCGTGGCTTGGTCTGCTTGAGCCGGTCCACCGCAGCCACGGCCGAGTTGCCGGTGGCCAGCATGGGATCGAGCACGATGACGTCGCGCTCCTCCATGCCGCTGGGCATCTTGAAGTAGTACTCCACCGCCTGCAGGGTCTTGGGGTCGCGGTACAGGCCGATGTGGCCCACGCGCGCGTTGGGCACCACCTCCAGCATGCCGTCCAGGAAACCGTTGCCGGCGCGCAGGATGGAGGCCAGGACGATCTTCTTGCCGTCGATGACGCGGGACTTCATGGTCTCCAGCGGGGTCTCGATCTCGATCTCCTGCATGGGCATGTCGCGCGTGACCTCGTAGGCGAGCAGAGCGCTGAGTTCGTGCACCAGCTGGCGGAAGCTTTTGGTGCTGGTGTCTTTCTGGCGCATCAGCGTGAGCTTGTGCTGCACCAGGGGGTGGTCGATCAGGTGGACTTGTCGTGTGCTCATGGCGGCCTCACAAATAGGCCGACGAGTTTAAGCCAGCCGGGGCGGCACGGCGTCCAGCACCAAACGCTGCGGGTGCGTGAAACACAGGAAGCGCTTGTTGGTGGCGCGGCCGATGGCACACAGGCCCACGCGCTGCGCGACCTCCAGCCCCATCTGCGTGATGCCGCTGCGCGACACCACCACCGGCACACCCATCTGGGCGGCCTTGATGACCATCTCGCTGGTGAGGCGCCCGGTGGTGTAGAAGACCTTGTCGGTGCCATTCATCTCGGCCGGGTCTTGCAGGGACATCCAGCCGGCGATGGTGTCCACCGCGTTGTGGCGGCCCACGTCTTCCACAAAACTCAGCAGCTCGGCGCCACGGAACAGCGCACAGCCATGCACCGAACCGGCCGCTTTGTAGGTGCTCTGCATCTGGCGGATGGTGTCCACCACGCCGTAGAGCTCGGACTGGCGCAGCACCGCGCCCTCGGGCAACTGGATCTTGTCCACGTCGTCCATCAGCGCGCCGAACACGCTGCCCTGACCACAGCCGGTGGTGACCACGCGTTTGGCGGTGCGCTCCTCGATGCGGGCGATGCCGTGGCGGGTTTTCACGGCCGCCGAGCCCACGTCCCAGTCCACCGTGATGGACTCGATGTCTTCGGCCGAAGCCACCAGGCGCTGGTTGAGCAAATAGCCCAGCACCAGCCACTCCGGGTGGCCACCCAGGGTCATGAGCGTGACCAGCTCGCGTTTGTCCACGTAGACCGTGAGATCGCGCTCGGCCGGAATCGAAATCGTGTGGACCTCGCCGAACTCGTTGCGCACCTCGATGGCGCGCGTGAGCGGCACCCGCGCCTGCGTGAGGCGGGGCAGTTCACGTGCCGCGAGGGCGGCAACCGAATCGGGCAGGCGAGCGTTCATGCGCGCAGGGTATCAGGACTTCTTCGCCGGTGCTTTGGCCGGTGCTTGTGCCGGTGCTTGTGCCGGGGTGGCTGCCGGGGCCGCAGCCGGCGCGCCAGCCGCCGCAAACGGTCCCGGGTCCACACAGGGCGGGGCCTTGTCGGACGGCTTGGTGGCCTTCGCGCCAGCGGTCTTGAAGTAGTGGGCTGCCGCCACGTCCATGGACTTGCACAACTTGTAGTTGTCGACCTTGGTGGCGTGGGCCGCCTTGGCCTTGGCTTCTTCGGCCTTGGCTTTGGCCGCGTCGTCCATGGGCGCAGGTGCAGGCAACTTGGCCTGTGCGGCACAAGCCAGTGCCAGCAGCGCCACCGTGAGGATGTGTTTCATGCGTGTGCTCCGAAAGGGGTCTGCGCCGGGTCAGGCCTTGGCCGTCTGGGCCGGGGCGGCGGCAGGCGTGCTGCGCTGCGCCGGGATCTTGCCGGCCTGGATGTCGTCGTGCCACAACTCGTGGTGTTCCTTGGCCCAGGTCTCGTCCACGTAGCCGGTTTTCATGGCCTGGTAGGCACCGCTCATGCCCACCGTGCCCATGTAGATGTGGCCCAGGAACATGGCCATCATCACCACAGCCGCAGTCAGGTGGATCATGTGGGCGATCTGCATGTCGCTGCGGAAGTAAGCCAGGCCGGGCACCAGTTTGTCGAGCACCAGGCCAGAGCCCACCACGATGAGGCCAAAGAGGAACACGCCGCCCCAGAACAAGACCTTCTCGCCCGCGTTGAACCGGTGCGAAGGCACTTCGTGACCGCCGAGCAGGCCACCGCCCTTGAGCAGCCAGGTGATGTCTTCCTTGGCCGGCAGGTTGTCGCGCACAAAAGTCAGGATCACCACCACCAAGGACACCGCGAACAGCGGCCCCATGAAGTTGTGCAGGTTCTTGAGTGCGTAGGTGAGCCAGCCAAACAGCGTGCTGCCGATGACGGGCAAGATGAAGAACTTGCCAAAGGCCATGACGATGCCCGAAACGGCCAGGCTCACGAAAGCGATGGCGTTGGCCCAGTGCGCCGCGCGTTCAAACGGAGTGAAACGTTCGATCTTGCGACCGGTCTCTGCACCATGCAGCTGCAGTGTGCCCTTGCGCCAATAAAACAGGCCAATGGCCAGCAGCACGATCAGCAACAGCGAGCCGCCGTACGGAATGAGCCAGTGGTTGCGCACCTGGCGCCAGGCCTCGCCCGCATTGGTCAGGCGCGAGCCCGGGTACTGCACGAAGGGCTGGACCAGCGTGCCGTATTCGGCGTAGGGAAAGTTGGTGACGCCGGTGCTGCCCTGCCCC
>CAZSZN010000018.1:0-26373 GCA_964610405.1 uncultured Macromonas sp.
CGCGGTTGTCGCGCAGGAACATCTCGGTGGCCGGCAGCGCCGCCCACTCGGTGATGGCGTTCATCTTGATGGTCTGCGCCTGTTCGTCGCTGAGCAGGCTGGCGTCAAAACAGTCCCAGGGAATGTCTTTGTCCATGTCCCAGCGGACGGCTTCGAGTTGCTTGAAGAGTTCGGGATACAGCATCGGTCGGTCGGCGCAGGCCAGTACGGGCCCCATCGGCCCAGCGCCGATTGTAGGGGAGCCCCCGCGTGCTGTGGAAATTCGGCCGAACCGTGGGGGTTTAGCGCAGGGCGGTTTCGGGCTCGACCCGGCTGGCGCCGTTGTAGCGCTTGACCCAGTAGGCTTTGGTCATGTCCTCGACCCGCACCGACTGGCCAGCACGCGGCGAATGGATGAATTTGCCGTCACCGATGTAGATGCCGACATGGCTGAAGGCGCGGCGCATGGTGTTGAAGAACACCAGATCGCCGGGCTGCAACTGGTCCTTTGGGATGGATTCCGTGGCCTTGGCCTGTTCGGCCGCGCGGCGGGGCAGCACCAGACCCAGCGTCTGCTCGTACACGGTGCGCACGAAAGCGCTGCAGTCGAGCCCGGTTTCGACCGAGTTGCCGCCAAACCGGTACGGCACGCCAATCAGCCCCATGGCCGTGGTGACCAGGCGGGTGGTCATGGTGCCGGTTTCACGGCCCACGTCCTGCAGCTTGCCCATGAACTGCGCTGCCAGCGCGGGCTCGACAGCGGGCTCGGCAGGCACAGGGTTGGCGTGGGCGATCGCGTTGCAAAAAAGCAACGCGATCACTGCGTGTCTGAAAAAAGGCATCCGGCTATGGTATCAGATCGGCCAAGGCCACCTGAAAACCGGGGTTCAGCGGGCGCAAGCGCGACACACCTGCAAAGCCAGTCGGTGCAGTGCCGACCAGGGCTCGCGCGGCCAGTCGGCGTGGCGCAAGCCTTTGACGATGCCGTCCACCCGGTGCGCGTCCTGCACCCAATCGGCGGTCTGGGCCAGCGTCAAGCGCGGCAGCACGCGCTCAAACCGCTTTTCGCGCGGCCCCCAGACGCGTTGCTCGCGCAAGGCCATGGGCAAGGGGCGCCCCGACTCGGTGGCGGTTTTCACGCGCCACAGGGCGCGGATGTCTTCGGCCAACGCCCAGTGCACCAGCACCGGGGCTTCGCCTTCGGCTTGCAGACCATCAAGCATGCGCTGGGCCCGGGCGGCTTGCCCGTCCAGCACCGCCTCGGCGAGCTTGAATGGGTCGTAGCGCGCCACGTTCAGCACCGCGCCTTCGATCTGCTCGAAGTCCAGCTCGCCCGGCGGGTAGAGCAAGCCGAGTTTTTGAATTTCCTGGTGAGCCGCGAGCAGGTTGCCCTCGACCCGATCGGCCACAAAGGCCAGGGCACGCTGCCCCACCTCGCCGGCGGCCACGTGCTGACCTTGCAGGCGCAGGCGCTGCGCGATCCAGGCCGGCAACTGGGCACGCTCCACCGGCTCCACCCGCACCGTCACGCCGTTCGCGTCCAGCGCGGCGAACCAGGCACTCTTGAGGGTCGCGGCGTCCAGCCGGGGCAGCAGCACCAGGGTCAAGGTGCTGTCTTGGCCCACGGCAGCGGCGGCGATCTGCTGCAAGACGGTCGAACCCTCTTTGCCCGGCTTGCCCGACGGAATGCGCACCTCCACCAGTTGCCGGTCGGCGAACAGGCTGAGCGAGCCGCCCGCCGCGAGCACCGCGCTCCAGTCGAAATGGGCGCCCGCCACGGTGAACACGGTGCGTTCGGTGTGGCCCTGGGCACGCGCCGCCGCACGGATGGCATCGGCCGCCTCCTGCGCCAGCAGAGGGTCGTCGCCATGGACCGTGTACAGGGGTTTGAGGCCGCGTTGCAGTTGGGCGGCCAGTTGGGATGCGGGAACTTGCATGTGTCAGCCGGCAGTGTAGCGGGCGCCAGCGGCTTTCACTTGGCGTCCAGCACGATGCGGTCGCCCACCTCCCCCTGGCTCAAGCGTTCGCGGTGCAGGTGCACCAGCGGATCGTCCGGGTAGCCAGCGGCCAGGGCCTCGAACCGCGCGAGTGCGTCGGGGGCTTCGGCGGCCATCGCGTCGAACGCGGCCTGGTAGTCGGCGGTGGGCGCGTACGGCCCCGGCACCTCGTCGGTCAAGGGCTCGAACACGGCCAGCGCCTGCGTCTTGCCTTTCAGCACCAGACGCCCAATGGGGCGCGCCGGCACCGCCCCGCAGTCGGCCAGGGTGACGCCGGAGACGCAAATGCGGGTGCCCAGGTGCTTGTTCACGCTCTCCAGCCGGGCGGCGGTGTTCACCGGATCGCCCAAGGCGCGGTAATCGAAAATGGCTTTGCCGCCGAAGTTGCCCACGATGACCTCGCCCGAATGCACCCCGAGCCGGGTGTGGCCGAACGGGATGCCTTGCGCCTGCAAATCGCTGGCGTAACGGCTGGCAAAGGCGTGCATCTCCAGCGCACACATCAGCGCGCGACGCGGGTGGTCGGGCTGCGGCACCGGCGCCGAGAACATAATCGCCACCGCATCACCGACGATCCGGTCCAGCGTGCCCTGGTGTCGGAAAGCGATGGTGATCATTTCTTCCAGGTACTGGTTGAGCAGGCTCAGCGCCTGCGCCGGGTCGATTTTTTCCATCAGCCCCGTGAAACCGGCCAGGTCGGTGAAGATGAAGCTGCAGGTCTGGCGTTGTCCGCCCAGGTTCAGGTCGTCCGGATGCTGGACCAGGTAATCCACCCGGTTGGGCGACACGTAGCGCGAGAACGCCTGTTTGATGAAGCGCTGCTGCTGCTCGCTCCAGAAATGGTGCGCCAGGCTGGCCACCACAAACGCCAGCGCCAGCACCAGGGCTGGGGTGAGGCTGTTGAGCAGCAGGCCGTGGGCGGTAAAGGCCCACCAGCCGCCCACCAGCACCCCCCCGATCATGAGCACCGCGCCGGCGGCCGCCCACAGGGCGCGCACGTAGGTGGCCAGCACCACCAGCACCACCGTGCCCAGCGCCAGCACCACCACCTCCATGCCCAGGGCCCAGGCGGGCCGGGTCAGGAAGTGCCCACTCAGCGCCTGCTCCAGCGCCTGGGCGTGGGCCTCCACCCCGGGCATGATGCGGCCCAGCGGGTTGAAACGCAGGTCCATCAGGCCTTGGGCCGAACTGCCCACCAGCACCAGATGCCCCGCCAACAGCGCCGGGTCGGCCGAGCCGTCCAGCACCTGCCAGGCCGGCACGTAACGCTCGGGCACCGGCTCGGTGTAGTGCACCCACATTTCGCCTTGCGCGGTGGTCGGCAAAGTGATGTCGCCAATGCGCACCTCCTGCAACGCCGGCACGTCCGATTCGGCGCTGCGCAGCAGGTGGTTGCGGGCGCCCAGGGCGACGCGCAAGGTTTCCGACGCCAGGGTGGGCACCGGCTGGTCGCCCAGGCGCAGGGCGAGCGGCACACGGCGCACCACGCCGTCGGCGTCTGGCACAAAGGTCAGGGCGCCGTTGCCGGCCGCGCGGGTGTCCAGCACCTCCAGCGCCGGCACCGCCGTGCTGAACCCGTGCAAGGCATCGACCCGGGGGCCACCACCCACCCACACGTAACGGTATGGGGCGCTGGGCAACCGGTCCGCTTCACCAGGGTCGCGGTCGCGCTGCACCGCAAAACCCAGCACCACCGGCCGATCGACCAAAGCCTCGCCCAGCACCGCGTCGTGGTCGGGCAAGCGGCTCAGGGCCTGGCGGGTGGGCGGCGCCAGCGGCCACAAGTCCACCATGGCACGGGGCGAGGTGCGGTCGGACTCGGCAAACACCACGTCAAAGCCGATGGCGGCCGCCCCGGCGTCGTTCAGCCGCGTCACCATGTCAGCGATCCGGGTCCGGGGCCAGGGCCATTGGCCCAGGCGCTCCAGGCTGGCTTCGTCGATGTCGATGATGCGCACCGGCACCGGCTCGTAGGTGCGCGGACTCCAGCGCTGGTACTGGTCGTAGGCCTGGTTACGCAGGGTCTGCAGCACCAGCGGGTCCAGCAGCAACAGCAGGCCACCCAGCACCGCCGCCGACAACGACAACCACAGCGCCATCGCGCGCAAAGACAGGGATTTCATCGGAAATTACCTCCGCCAACGGGCTGCAACCGCACGAATGCCTCGGCTTGCCGCTAAGATGATTCGCAGAATACACGACCCAAGGGATCGCCATGCCTTTGCCGCGCGACATCAAGTTCCAGCATTGGATCATTGGGCTGGCCAGCTTGCTGGTGATCGGCCTGACCGCCGTGTTTCTGGGCACCGTGCTGCGCCAATTTGAACGCGCTGCGCACGACAGCGCCCGCGAGAAGTACGCGGTGATGGCCGAACGCGCCGCCGACAACCTGCGCGCGGTGCTGCAAAGCAACGCCACCCGCGCCACCGCATTCACCCAGGGCGGCGCGGCGGGCCTGCTGCGCGCGGGCCAACTCGACACCGAGCGCGCACTGGCGTTCCTGCAGGCCTCGGTGCGTCAGTACCCTGAGGTTTACAGCGAATACTTCGGCCTGCCAAACGACGACTTCATCCAGGCCATCGGCGTGCGTCAGGATGGCCTGATCACCACCGCGCTGCAGGCTCCCGCCGAAACCGAAGTGGCGCTGCGGGTGCTGCGCGGAGCCGGCAACGATCGCATGGAAGACTGGCAATTTTTCAACGCGGCGGGGCAACTCGTGGGTGAACGCCGCAACACCTCCACCTACCGCCCAAGCACCCGCCCGTGGTACCGGGCCGCGCGCACCAACCAGGGGGCACACATCACCGCGCCCTATGTGTTTTCCTCCACCCAGCGCGGCGGACTGACGATCGCGGCCGCCCTGCCCGGTGATGCCGGCGTCTACGGCATCGACACCAGCCTGCACGACCTGCCCGACTTTCTGGCCAGCCTGCCGCTGAGCGACAACGCCTTCATCGCCATTCTGGACAGCGAACGGCTGGTGATCGCCGCCAGCGGCAAAGGCCGCTCCAGCGACGCCGCCACCCTGCCCGCCCTGAGCCCGATCGAAGAACTGAAACACCCCTGGTGGGCCAGCCTGCACGCGCAACTGGACCAACTGCCGGCGCAGGGCACCACCATCGCACCGCTGGCCGACACCGAGATGGTGCTGACCCAGGCCACGCTGAACGTGGGCCAGGGCGCCAGCTACCGCGTCGTCAGTTGGGCACCGGTCACCGACTTCACCGCCCCGGTGGACCGGGCCCGGCGCGATGTGCTGCTGATCTCGGCCGTGTTGCTGGCGGTGCTGGTGCCGCTGGCGCTGCTGGGCACGCGCAGCGTGACGGCCGCCCTGACCACCCTGGCTGCCGATTCCGAGCGACTCAAAAAGCTCGACTTCTCGTCCAACCCGCACGAGGTCAGATCGTTCCTGTATGAAGTCAACACCCTGGGCGAGGCCCAGAACGTGATGTACCACTCGATCAAGGGCCGGACCGAAGCGCTGCAGGTGGCCCAGGCCAAATTGGCCCAGCTGGTGGACAGCGGCATCTTGCTGGCGCGCGAGAAAAACCGCGAACAACTGCTGCGGCACGTGCTGTTCGGCGCCCGCGACCTGGCGCACTGCGCGGCGGCCACCCTGTTCCTGCGCACCGACCACGACACCCTGCGCTTCGCCCTGCGCACCAGCGACGACCCGCTGCCCGCATTCGAAATCCCGCTGCACGACCCCCACACCGGCGAACCTCAACACCAGTTCCTGGCCACCCACGTGGCGCTGTCGGGCGAATCGGTGGTGGTGGACGACGTGTACGCCGAAACCCGGTTCGACCTCAGTGGCACCAAGCAATTCAGCGAAGCCTCGGGTTTTCGCACCGTGTCCATGCTGACCGTGCCGCTGTACCCCCGCGAAGGCAAGGTGATCGCGGTGTTGCAGTTGATGAACGCGCTCGACCCGCAAACCGGCGAGGTGGTGCCGTTCGACCGCGAACTGGTCGGCTTTGTGGAAGCGCTGGCCAGCCAGGCGGCGGTGGCGATCGAAAACCAACGCCTGCTGGAAGCGCAGAAAGCACTGGTGGACGCGATGATCCAGATCATTGCCGGCGCCATCGACGCCAAGAGTGCCTACACCGGCGGCCATTGCGAACGGGTGCCCGAACTGGCCCTGATGCTGGCCGAGGAAGCGGGCCGCGTCACCTCGGGGCCGCTGGCGGACTTCCGGTTCCAGAACGAGGATGAATGGCGCGAGTTCAAGATTGGCGCCTGGCTGCACGATTGCGGCAAGGTCACCACGCCCGAGTACGTGGTGGACAAGGCGACCAAGCTGGAAACCATTTACAACCGGCTGCACGAAATTCGGATGCGGTTTGAGGTGCTGCGCCGCGATGCCGACATCGAACGGCTGCAGGCCGTCCACGAACGCGGCGAGGACCGCGCCAGCGCCGACGCGCGCTGGGCCGAGCGGGTGGCCCAGTTGCAGGGCGACTTTGCGTTTGTGGCCGAGTGCAACCTGGGGGGCGAATTCATGGCCCCCGACAAGGTGGAGCGCCTGCAAAGCATCGCCGCGCACACCTGGCTGCGCCATTTTGACGACAGGTTGGGCCTGTCGCACGAGGAATTGCGCCGCTACGCGCAGGAGCCGGCCCCCAACCTGCCGGTGGTGGAGCCGCTGCTGGCCGACAAAAAGCACCACATCGTTCCACGCGGCGACGACAAGGCGCTCGACCCCAAGTACGGCTTCCAGGTGAAGGTGCCGCAGCACCTATACAACAACGGCGAGGTCTACAACCTGGCCATCGGCCGCGGCACGCTGACCGAAGAAGAACGCTTCAAGATCAACGAGCACATCATCCAGACCATCGTGATGCTGGACAACCTGCCCTTCCCCGAGCACCTCCAGCGGGTGCCAGAGTACGCCGGCACCCACCACGAAACGCTGATTGGCACCGGCTACCCGCGAAAGCTGACCGCTGCCGAGCTGTCGGTGCCCTCGCGCATCATGGCCATTGCCGATATTTTCGAGGCATTGACCGCCTCCGACCGCCCCTACAAAAAGGCCAAAACGCTGTCGGAGTCGATCAAGATCCTGTGGCTCTTCAAGAAAGACCGCCACATCGACGCCGAACTGTTCGACCTGTTCCTGCGCTCGGGCGTGTACCGCCGCTACGCGGAACGCTTTTTGAAACCCGAGCAGATCGACGAGGTGGACATTGCGCCCTACCTCGGCCCCATACCGGAGCGAACTTGAGCGCGCGGACTTGACGTTTGCCGAGCTTGCGTCTACAACCTGAACATCTTCGGGGAAGGGAAATCACTGTGAAACCGTTGTTCAAACCCGCTTTGCTGGGCCTGTGCATTGCCGCAGGCTGGGCCCACGCCCAGACCTTGCCCCAGCCCTTGCCCCAGCCCTTGGTGCAAGCCGCCCAAACCGCGTTGGTGCAAAGCCCCGACGTGCAGGAGCGCTGGAAGGCCCTGCTGGGTGCCCGCCAAGGGGTGCCGATTGCACGGGCGGGGCTGCTGCCCCAGGTGGACCTGCAAGCCTACGCTGGCCGGCAGGAGCGCCGCACACCCGGTCAGAACCTGGGTTGGTTCTCCATCGGCGGGGTGGAACTGTCGCTGAACCAGTTGCTGTTCGATGGTGGTGTGGTCACGGGTGCCATTGCCGAAGCCAGCGAAAACGAAATGGCCGCCTATCACGACCTGCTGAGCACCAGCGAAACGGTGGCCAGCCGGGTGGTGCTGGCCTATCTGGATCTGCTGCGCATGCAGGAGCGGGTGGCGCTGGCCACCGACAACTACGTCGAGCACAAGCGCACGTTCGACGCCATGACCGAGCGATCCAATGCGGCCGTGGGCCGCCGCGCCGACACCGAGCAAGCTCAAGGCCGTTTGGCGGTCGCTGAATCCACGCTGGTGGCCGAAACCACGGCCCTGCGCGAGGCTGGCATTGCTTACCAGCGTTTTGTGGGCCAGTTGCCGCCCGCCAACTTGCCCGGCTGGCCGGAAGGGCGCGGCCTGTCCGCGCTGCCCGACACCGTGCTCACCACGCTGCAGCAAGGCCTGTCCAGCAGTCCGGTGGTGCGTTCCGCCTACCACCGCTGGAAAGCATCTGAGCAGGCTGTGGCGCAACGCCAGGCCGCGTTCATGCCCCGGATCGACGCCCGCGTGTCGGTCGGTGAAAGCCGCAACCGCGATGGCGTGACCGGCGACTACCGCGACCAGTTGGCCGAAATCCGCCTGTCGCAAAACCTCTACAGGGGTGGTGCCGACAGCAGCGCACAACGCCGGGCCACCGAACTGCAGTTGCGCTCGCGGGCCGACATGGACGCCACCTGCCGCGAGGTTCAGCAAAACCTGTCCATCGCCTTCAACGACGTGCAGACCCTGCGCATCCGCGAGCGCCTGGTGGACAGCCAGCGGTTGGCGGTCGAAAAAGCCACCACCGCGTTCCGCCAGCAGTTTGACATTGGCCAGCGCAGCCTGCTGGACGTGCTGGACACCCAGGCCGAGTACTACGACGCCGCCCGCAACTACGTGGACGTGCGCCATGACCAGTTGCGCGCCGAAGCCCGCACGCTCGCGGCCATGGGCCGGCTGGTGGCGCTGTTTGGCACCGCCCCCGCTGGCGACAGCACCCTGGCGGATACCGGCCCGCGCGGCGAGGTCGCCATGGCCGAGCTGTGCCCGACCCAAGAAACCTTCATGGACTCGCTGGAACGCATCAAGGCCAGCCTGGAATTGCCGCAACGCCCGCGCCGCGCCGACTACGTGGTGCTGCTACCGAACGCCGATGGCAGCGTGGGCCAGGTCCAGGTCAGCGGCGCCCAAGGCCAGCAAGCGCTGACCACGCCCCTCTCCGGCACCGACATGAACGGCGCGCGCGCCGCCTACAGTGTGAGCGAAGACCAGGTCAAGCGCGACTTCGGGCAAGCCATGGACGCCCAGCCGCAACTGCCCGAACGCTTCACCCTCTATTTCGACAAAGGCAGCACCCGCCTGTCCCGCACCAGCGAAGCCCAATGGGCCGCGGTGCTGCAGCGCCTGAAAGAGCGCAAGGCGCTGGACATCACCGTGGCCGGGCACACCGACACCGTCAGCACCCCGCGCATCAACGAAGCATTGGCACTGCGACGCGCCCGTGCCGTGGCGCAACGGCTGCGGGCCAGCGGTTTCAAAGACACGGCGATCGCGATCGAGGGTTACGGCGCCCGCGATCTGGAAGTGCCCACCCCGGCGCAGACCAGCGAGGTCCGCAACCGGCGCGTGGTGATCATCGCGCGCTGACCGGCGCTGCCGTTTCGTCCACCTTGACGACGAAACGGGTGCCCCGCACGCCGATGGTGCCCGTTGGCGTGCGCACCTGCACGGCTTCCGGCTTGACACGGGCAATGGCCCCCGACACGTAGTTGAGCGTGCCTTTGGCCAAGCGGGTGCCCAGTTTGCCATCGCGCTTGTCGGGCGCGTACAGGTATTCATCGACCGTGAGTTCGGTGTTGGGGCCGAACGACATCACAGTTTCGTCCCGGAACGTCACCCCCAGGCTACCTTGGGCCCCGGTCTGCAGCGTGCTGCCCAGGTGCACCGGGGCGCCCACGGCAGCGGCGCGCGCCTGCCCAGCGGTGACGATGCGCGCATCGCCCGAAACGGTTTTTACATAGGCGATGGGCGGATCACTGGCCCGGGCTTGGGTGCCCATCAGCATCAGCACCAACGCCACGGTGGTTGCGGTCTTGAACATCATGGTCCCCCTTTGCAGGCGTTCAGTGTAGACGCTGTCGCGCCCCAGCGCCACCCCCGGCACGGTCTCAGGCCAGGGCGGCCACCCATTTGTGCATGCCACGCACCTTGTCCGCCATCTCTTTCGCCAGGTTTTCCAGCAGGGTGATTTTGAGCAACGGTTCGCGGCTGGAGATCTGTTCCAGGGCTTTGGCATTCATGACCACGCAGTGCAATGGCGCATCGGCGAACACCGACGCGCTGCGCGTGGTCTGGCCGAGCAGGATCATCTCGCCAAACACCATGCCCGGCCCCAGCGTGGCAATGCGCTGGTGGGCGCCATCGGGCAAGGGCACCAATATGCTCACCTGCCCGCGCTCGATGAAGAAAATGCGGCCGTCCGCCGGCTGGCCGCTGGCCAGCACCTGGTCCCCGGCCGGGTAAACCTGCCGGCTGCTGGCCGCCAACACTTCGTCGAGCAAGGCGGACGGTAAGCCGCGAAACAGCGTCGCTTCAGCCAGCGTGCCGGTCATGTCCAGCACACGTGGCACGCCTTCGAGCAGCCGGTTTTCACACCACTCGACCGCCAGATCGTTGTCCTCGAAGCTCAGAAAACCCCGGTCGTCGCGGCTCACCGCCTTGCGCAACGGGCCGCTGATGTCGGCGCGGCCGTGGATGCGCGAGAACACCACCGCCACCCCGTCCGCCGCCAGGCCCAGGCGGGTCTGGTTCAGCAGGCGCGCGGCGGCGTCCGACATGCCATCCACCCGGTGCATGTCCAGGATGAAGCAACGGCTGGTCGGCGCCAGGGCCAACAGGTGCCGAATCACGTACTCGATCCCGTCCACCGCCAGGTAGCCGTGCAGGCACAGGTACTTTATGAGCGACGATTTCTCTTTCAAGTACGCACTCACGTCGTGGGTGGGTTGCCGGCGCGAAGGGGCTTCGGCCCCGCTGAACACGCTGCCCAAGGCCATGCGCGGCTGGCTCTGGCTGCTGAACACGTTCAGCCCGAACTCGCGCGACAGGCGCTTGCACGCCTCGATACCGCGCACGCTGTTGCCCTTGTCGTCCAGCAGGGGGGAAAACACGCCAATGCCAAACCGCCCCGGCAGCACCGCCACAATGCCGCCCCCCACGCCGCTTTTGGCGGGCAGGCCCACCTCGGTCATCCAACTGCCGGCGTAGTCGTACATGCCGCAACTGGCCATCACACTGAGCACCCGCTCCACATGCTCGGCGGGCAAGGCCTGCTCGCCCGTCACCGGGTGCACGCCCCGGTTGGCCAGCGTGGCGGCCATGAAGGCGATGTCGCGGCAATTCACGAGCACCGAACATTGACGGAAGTAGTTCTCCAGCGATGCCATCGGATCGCCTTCGATGATGCCGAAGTTTTTCAGCATCCAGGCAATGCCCCGGTTGCGGTGGCCGGTCTCGCTTTCCGATCGGTAGACCGCTTCGTCCACCGCCAGCGGGCGACCGGCGAACGCCCGCAAGGCATCGGCGATCCGGTCCCATTGCGCCTCCACGGTGCTGCCTTGCACCAAACTGGTGGTGGCGATCGCACCGGCATTGATCATCGGGTTCAGCGGCGCCCCGGTCTGGGGGTGCAAGCTGATGGAGTTGAACGCGTCGCCGCTGGGCTCCACCCCCACTTTGCGGGCCACATGGTCCTTGCCCCGGTCGGCCAGCGCCGCCGCGTACACGAACGCCTTGGAGATCGACTGGATGGTGAACGGCTGATTCACATCGCCCGCGCCATAGACGGTGCCATCCACCGTCACCAGGCAAATGCCAAACCACGCAGGGTCGGCTTTGGTCAACTCGGGGATGTAGCTGGCCAAAGCGCCCTGCTGCCGGTCGCGCAGCTGCGCGTACAGCGCCTCCAGATGGGTCTGTAACGGTGATTGCATGCTGCCTCCCGTGGGTGTTGCCCTCGGGAGGCATGCAGATTCTGTGCCAAACGGGCACTGCCGCCCTCAAAGCTCGAAGCGCTGCCCGGCCTCCAGCCACACCAGCGGGTAGCGTTGGTCCAGTCCGAGCGCGGCCACGTCGTGTTCGATCTGTTCGTGCTCGGCCGGCTTGGTGTGGGTGATGCCGATGCGCAGGCCCGGGTGCCGACCCAGGTCGAGCTGCGCCAGCTCGTCGTTCAACAGGCTGGGGCTGAGGTGCTGGCTGCGCAAGGCCAGCCAGTGCTCGCGGTCACTGAAAGCGGTCTCGATCACCAGCATCGCCATCGTCAGTTCATTGACGCGCTGCCAGAACGCCGGGTTGGTGCAGGTGTCGCCAGTGAACACCCATTGCCCGCTGGGCGTGTCCACCGCGTAACCCACGGCCGGCACCGTGTGGCACGCCGGCAGCACCTCCACCCGGTGGCCACTGACCTGCACCACATCACCCACCTCCACCGGTTCGAACCGCATGAACGGGTGCTCGCTGGACGGGATGCGCGAAAAATCCGGCCAGATCAGGTTGTTGAAGATGTGGGTCCGCATCGCCTCAATGGTGGCCGGCAGCGCGTGCACCACCAACGAACGCTTGAGGCCACCGGCCATGGAATCGATCATCAGCGGCAGCGCAGCAATGTGATCCAGGTGCGCGTGGGTGATGAAAACATGTTCGATGCGCAACATCTCGTCCACCGTGAGATCGCCCACGCCGGTGCCGGCATCGATCAGAATACGATCGTCCACCAGGAACGAGGTGGTGCGCGCATGGCGGGCGATGGCGCCCGAGCAGCCCAAAATCCGGATGTGCATGGTGGCCTGGCTCACGGTGTTGGAGGAAGCAGACATGGACATGGTAACGAATCTTGGCGCCGATGCCCCCACAGGGCGATGCACGGTGCTGATTGGGGCCCCGACCGACGTGGGTGCGGGCGTGCGCGGCGCCTCGATGGGGCCGGAAGCACTGCGGGTGGCGGGCCTGGCCGATGCGTTGCGGCGCCACGGCTTGGTGGTGCGCGACAGTGGCAACCTGCACGGTCCGGCCAACCCCTGGCAAGCCCCGGTCGAGGGCTACCGCCACCTGCCCGAAGTGATCGCCTGGAACCAGCAGTTGCACGACGCGGTCTACGCCACCCTGCAGGCAGGGCACATGCCCATGGTGCTGGGCGGCGACCACTGCCTGGCGGTGGGCTCCATCAGCGCGGTGGCGCGCCATTGCCGCGAAGCCGGCAAACACCTGCGGGTGCTGTGGCTCGATGCCCACGCGGACTTCAACACCTCGGCGCTCACCCCCAGCGGCAACGTGCATGGCATGCCGGTCGCATGCCTGTGCGGCTTCGGCCCCGACGGGCTGACCACGCTGGCGGGCGCAGGCCCCGCCTTGCGTCCCCACCAGGTGCGGCAGATCGGCATCCGCAGCGTGGACCCGGGTGAGAAACGCTTTGTGCACGCGCAAGGCCTGGAGGTGTTCGACATGCGCTACATCGACGAAGTGGGCATGCGCGCAACGATGGAACGCGCCCTGGCCGGCCTGGACGCAGACACCCATCTGCACGTCAGCTTCGACGTCGATTTCCTCGACCCCGACATCGCACCCGGCGTGGGCACCACCGTGCCCGGCGGCCCCACCTACCGCGAGGCCCAGCTGTGCATGGAAATGATCGCCGACACCGGCCTGCTGGCCAGCCTGGACGTGATGGAGCTCAACCCCGCGCTGGACGTGCGCAACCAAACTGCGCTGCTCGCGGTGGATTTGATCGAGAGCCTCTTTGGCAAGAGCACGCTGATGCGCGAACGCGCCCCCACCGACACCCCCGTCAGAGCTTGAGCGCCGCCAAACGCTGCATGACCTGACGCACCACCGCGTTTTGCATGTCTTGGTACAGCAAGGCCTCTTCCATTTCCTTGCCCAGCACCTGGGTTTCGCTGAAGCTCAGGTCGCGCTCCTGCAGCACCTCGGTCGGTGCCAGCAAGGTGCGGCCCGTGGGCGTGGTCAGGGTGAACCGGAAGCGCTGGCGCAACTGCAGTTCTCGCACCTGACCGGTGGCCGTGGTGCCCACCACCACCCGTTCGCGCTGGTCCTGCAGGATGCGCAGGACGACATCGGGTGCCGTTGCCGGCGGAGTGGTGGCCGGTGTGGCCTGGTTCGTCAGCACCTGCACGCCACTGGATTGCAGTTGCATCAGCAAGCCCGCCACCACCGGTGAGTGGGCCGACGCCTCCAGCTTCAAAACCTGAAACGGCAACACCAGGTTGCCGCGCAAGCGAAAGCCGCAGCCCACCAGAGACAGCGAGAGGCCCAGACCCAACCAAACGCGGCGGCGGGTCGTCATCACAGCACCACGTTGACCAAGCGGCCGGGCACCACCACCACCTTCTTGGGCGGGGCGCCATTGGCCTGCTTCTGCACCGCTTCGCTGGCCAGGGCCGCCGCCTCGATGGCGGCCTTGTCGGCGCTGGCAGGCACCAGCACCGAGCCGCGCAGCTTGCCGTTGATCTGCAGCATCAGTTCGATCTCGTCCTGCACCAGCGCGGCCGGGTCCACCTTCGGCCAGGCGGCGTCCAGCAGATCGCCCAAGGTGTTGGCGTAGCCCAACTCGGCCCACAGCGCATGGGCGATGTGCGGCGTCGCCGGGTACAGGCAGCGCAGCAGCACGCCAAAACCCTCGATCAGCGCCACTTCGGCGCCTGCGTCGTCGGCCGCCTTGAAGTCTTCCAGCGCATTGAGCATCTTCATGCAGCCCGACACCACGGTGTTGTACTGCATGCGCTGATAGTCGTAGTCGACCTGCTTGAGCACGGTGTGGATCTCGCGACGCAAGGCTTTGGCAGCCTTGCCGAACGCGACGTCACCCAGCGAATGCGCACCCGACACGCTGGCCGTGGCCTGCGCCCAGTCGTTCTGCGCCAGCTTGTGGCCAAAGGCCCAGACGCGGCGCAGGAAACGGTAGCTGCCCTCCACGGCAGCATCGTTCCACTCCAACGTGGCCTCGGGCGGGGCGGTGAACATGGTGTACAGGCGCGCGGTGTCGGCGCCGTACCTCTCGATCAGGTCCTGCGGGTCCACGCCGTTGTTCTTGGACTTGGACATGGTGCCCACACCCTCGTAGTCGATGGGCGTGCCCACCGGCAGCAGGCCATCACCACTTTCGGCCGCGTTTTTCAGCTTGGCGCCAATGACCTTGCCGGCGTCGTCCAGCACGTGCTCCACGTCGTGCGGCCAGAAGTAGTCCTTGCCGCCCTTGGCGGTGCGCCGGGAATAGATGTGGTTGAGCACCATGCCTTGGGTGAGCAGCTTCTTGAACGGCTCGTCCACCTGCACCAGGCCCAGGTCGCGCATCACCTTGGTCCAGAAACGCGCGTACAGCAAGTGCAGGATGGCGTGCTCGATGCCACCGATGTACTGGTCCATCGGCATCCAGTACTTCGCGCCTTCGGCCACCATCGCGTCGGCATTGGTGGGGTCGCAGTAGCGCATGAAGTACCAGGACGAGTCCACGAAGGTGTCCATGGTGTCGGTTTCGCGGCGGGCCGCGGCGCCGCAGATCGGGCAGGTCACGCCGGCGTGGAAGCCTTCGTGCTTGACCAGCGGGTTGCCCGAGCCGTCCGGCACGCAATCTTCCGGCAGCACCACCGGCAGGTCTTTTTCCGGCACCGGCACCGAGCCGTGCTGCGGGCAGTGGATGATGGGGATGGGCGTGCCCCAGTAGCGCTGGCGGCTGATGCCCCAGTCGCGCAGGCGAAACGTGGTTTTCTTCTCGCCCAGACCCTTGGTGGCGAGCAGTTCGGCCACCTTGTTCACGGCGGCTTTGTAGGACAGGCCATCCAACACGCCGGAGTTCACGCACACCAGCGAACCGGTCTTGTCGGCGTACCAGTCTTGCCAGCGGGTGGCGTCGAACACACAACAGGCCGCAGCGTCGGGTGCGCCGGGCGACGATTTCTGCTCGCAGCATGAGGCGCCCGGCGTGCCCGATGATGTGGCCGCCCCCTCCGGAGCGACGCCCACCACCTGCTTGATCTCCAACCCGTACTTCAGCGCAAACGCAAAATCCCGCTCATCGTGCGCCGGCACCCCCATCACCGCGCCATCGCCGTACGACATGAGCACATAGTTGCCCACCCACACCGGCACCTCGGCGCCGGTCAGCGGGTGCGTCACCGTCAGCCCGGTGGGCATGCCCTTCTTCTCTTGCGTGGCCAGTTCGGCCTCGGTGGTGCCACCCGTCTTGCATTCTTCAATGAAGGCCTGCAACGCGGGGTTCTTCTCGGCCGCGTGCGCCGCCAGCGGGTGCTCGGCCGCCACGGCAGCGAAGGTCACCCCCATGATGGTGTCGGCGCGGGTGGTGAACACGTACAGGTGGCCATCCTGGATCAGGTTGCCATCGTGGCCGCGAATCTGGTGCGGGAAGGCAAAGCGCACGCCTTCGCTCTTGCCGATCCAGTTTTCCTGCATCAGCCGCACCTTGTCGGGCCAGCCGTCCAGTGTGGCCTGCTCGTTGCCCAACTGCACGTGCTGCAGCAACTCGTCGGCATACGCGGTGATGTTCAGGTAATAGCCGGGGATCTCACGCTTTTCCACCGGCGCACCGGTCCGCCAGCCGCGCCCGTCGATCACCTGTTCGTTGGCGAGCACCGTCTGGTCCACCGGATCCCAGTTCACCACCTGGGTCTTGCGGTAGGCAATGCCACGCTCCAGCATCTTCAGGAACAGCCACTGGTTCCATTTGTAGTACTCGGGCGAGCAGGTGGCCACTTCGCGCGACCAGTCGATGGCCAGGCCCATGGCCTGCATCTGCTGCTTCATGTACGCGATGTTGGAGTAGGTCCACTGCGCAGGCGGCACCTTGTTCTTCAAGGCGGCGTTCTCGGCCGGCAGGCCGAAAGCATCCCAGCCCATGGGCATCAACACGTTGTGGCCCTGCATGCGCAACTGGCGCGTGAGCATGTCGTTGATGGTGTAGTTGCGCACGTGGCCCATGTGCAGCTTTCCGCTCGGGTACGGCAGCATGGAACAAGCGTAGAACTTGGGCTTGGGGTTGCCTTGCGCGTCGGTCGCGTGTTCGTTCACGCGGTAGGCATCGCGGGCGGTCCAGTGGGCGTGGGCGGCGCGCTCCACGTCCTGCGGGGTGTATTTGTCTTGCATGGCTCAGCGGTTGCCGTCTTGCAACGGCAATTCAGGAAAAAGATCAGGGGCGAACGTTCAGCGCAAATTCAGCACATCAAACATGTCGTACAGGCCGTAGGGCTTGTCGGCCAAAAAACGCACGGCGCGCAAGCTGCCTTGAGCGTACGTGGCGCGGCTGCTGGACTTGTGGGTGATTTCAATGCGTTCGCCGGTACCCAGGAACATCACGGTGTGGTCGCCCACCACGTCACCGCCACGCACCGTGGCAAAGCCGATGGTGGACGGGTCGCGCTCGCCGGTGTGGCCGTAGCGCTCGTACACCGCGCAGTCCTTCAGGTCGCGGCCCAGCGCGTCGGCGATCACCTCGCCCATTTTCAGGGCCGTGCCGCTGGGCGCGTCCACCTTGTGGCGGTGGTGGGCCTCGACGATTTCGATGTCGTAGCCAGTCGCCATGGCCTGGGCGGCCATTTCCAACAGCTTCAGGGTCACGTTCACGCCCACGCTCATGTTGGGCGCCATCATGATGGCGATGTGCTGGGACGCCTCGGCGATTTCGGCTTTCTGTTCTTCAGAAAAACCGGTGGTGCCGATGACCAGCTTCACGCCGTGCTGCACGCAGGCGCGCAGATGCGCCATGGTGCCTTCGGGGCGGGTGAAATCGATCAGCACCTGACTGCCGGCCAGCGTACCCAGGTCAGCGGCGATGGGCACGCCACTGGTGTGGCCCAGGAACGCTGCAGCGTCCTGCCCCAGGGCGGGGCTGTGCGGCAGGTCCAGCGCACCGCTCAAGGTGCAATCGTCGGCCGCGTGCACGGCTTCAATCAACATGCGGCCCATGCGGCCACTGGCGCCGGCAATGCAGACGCGGTGTAGGGATTCGGTGTTCATGGCGGTCAACGGGGTTCCAGCGGCGGGTAGCTGGCGGCAGCGGGCGTGGCCGGCGCGGTGGGTGCGGCCGCCTGTGCCGGGTTCTTGTCACGGAAAGCCTGCAACTGCTCGGGCGTGGCCTCCAGCACCGGCGGCTTGGCGCTGGAGCGACGCACGTCCAGCGACGCAACGAACTCCTCTTCGGTCGGCAGTTCGTCCGCCTCGATGCGGGCGAGCGCGTTGCCGTCAAAGAACACGGTCACGCGCCGCATTTGCGGCTCCTGGCCCTGGCGCTTGAAGGTGAACACGTAGTCCCAACGGTCGGCGTGGAACACGCTGGCCACCAGCGGAGTGCCGAGCACGGCCTGCACCTGCTCGCGGGGCATACCAGGTTGCAAGGCCTGCACCTGTTCGCGCACCACCACATTGCCCTGCAGGATGTCGATCTTGTACGGGGTGATCAAGCCGCCCAGGGTGCTGGCGGAGGCCCCCACGTTCTTGAGCGTGGAGCAGCCGGCCAGCGCGACCAAGGACACAGCCAACACAACACACGCGGCCCGGCGGGCGGGCGGCAAGGAGGGGGAAAACTTCATGGCGTTGCAGTCTTGCATAGGGCGCTGCGCACGGGCGCGGGCGCGAAGTTATATCATTCGACCCATTGTAGCTGTGGGCCCGGCGGGCGGGGCTGCGCGACGGAGCCAGCATGACCAACATCGAAGAACTGAAGAACACCGGACTCAAGGCAACCCTGCCCCGGCTGAAGATCCTGAACATCTTTCAGGGCGGCAAGCAGCGCCACATGACGGCCGAAGACGTGTTCCGCGTGCTGCTGGAAGAGCGCTCCGACATCGGCCTGGCCACGGTCTACCGCGTGCTGACCCAGTTCGAGCAGGCCGGCCTGCTGATCCGCAGCAACTTTGAATCGGGCAAAGCGGTTTACGAGCTGAACGAGGGCAAGCACCACGACCACCTGGTCTGCCTGGATTGCGGCCGGGTGGAAGAGTTCTACGACCCGGAAATTGAAAAACGCCAGCAGCGCATTGCGGTGGAGCGGGGATTTGACCTGCAGGAACACGCGCTGTCGCTGTACGCGAATTGCGTGAAAACGGAGTGCCCGCACCGCCCGGCTGGCCGGCGTTGACGAACCGCGCGGCTCAGAGCCCGCGCATCATGGCGTCGCGCTGACGCTGCACAAATTCCTGGTAGGTGTCGATGCCGCGCAACTGCAAAATGGTGTTGCGCACCGCCGCCTCCACCAGCACCGCGATGTTTCGGCCCGCCACCACCTGAATGACGGCCTTGCGCACCGCCACCCCCAGCACGTCCTGGTACAGCGGCTCATGGGGCAGGCGCTCGTAGTCGCGTTCCATCGTTTCGCGGCGCACCAGGTGCACGATCAGGCGCAGGCGCATTTTGCGGCGCACCGCCGTTTCGCCAAAAATGGCTTTGATGTCGAGCAGACCGATGCCGCGCACTTCCAGCAGGTTCTGCAGCAGGTCGGGGCAACGCCCTTCCAACGTGGTCTGGTTCACCCGGTGAAAATCCACCGCGTCGTCGGCCACCAGGCCGTGGCCGCGCGAAATCAGCTCCAACCCCAACTCGCTTTTGCCCAGGCCCGACTCGCCGGTGATCAGCACGCCCAGGCCCAGGATGTCCATGAACACCCCGTGCAACGTGGTGCGCTCGGCGAAGTGGCGCGACAGGTAGGCACGCAGCACATCGATCACGAACGCGGCCGAGTCTTCGGTGGTGAAGAGCGGAATGTGGGCCCGCTCGCACATGGCCAGCAGCTCGGCCGGTGGCTGCTGGCCATCGGCCACCACCAACACCGGCGGCTCCAGCACCACGATGCGCGAAACACGGCGACGACAATCCTCTGGCGTGGAGTTGGTGAGGTACGCGATTTCTTTGGCGCCCAGCACCTGCACCCGATAGGGGTGGATGTAGTTGAGATAACCCACCAGATCGGCGCCGGAGCGGGCATCGCTGACAGCCTTGTCCTCGAAACGGCGCTCAGACGCGCTCTGGCCCGCTGCCCAGTGCCACTTGAGGGTTTCGCGGTGGTCCTCAAACAGGACGTCGGCGCTGACGGCGGTGGGTTTCATGCAGGAACAGGGGCGAGGTTCACCCCTTGATCGGGCATCAGGCGGCGGCGTGGGCCGACTGCCAATGGGCGATCAACTGGTGCAGATCGACGGCCACTGCACTGGATTTCATCTGTTCACGCAAGGCGCTGTCGCTCAACAGTTCAGCGATTTCAGACAGGATTTCCAGGTGCTTCTGCGTGGCCGCTTCCGGCACGAGCAAGAAGATCATGAGGCGCACCGGCTGCTCGTCGGGGGCATCAAAACCGATCGGGTTGGCCAGCTGGAACACGGCCGCCAGCGGCTGTTTGAGTCCTTTGATGCGGCCATGCGGGATCGCGACGCCGTGACCGAGCCCGGTCGAGCCCAGGCGCTCACGCGCAAACAAGCTGTCGGTGATCAGCGCACGGTTGAGCCCATGCAGGGATTCAAAAAGCAAACCCGCTTCTTCGAACGCGCGCTTTTTGCTGGTGGCGTCCACAGCAACCAACACCTGTTCGGCGGGCAAGATGGCAGAAAGACGATTCATACTACGGCCTCACGGAGGGCAGATTATGCCTTTCTGAGGGTTTCTGCCTAGTCCCCAAAAACAAACACGCCGCTTGACAAAACAAGCGGCGTGCTGCAGTGCAATATACCGACCGGGATTTATTGCAGTTCGCGCTTCACCGTTTCGTGGTGGTGGTCCTGCACTTTTGTCTTGTAGCGCAGCACCTGGCGGTCCAGTTTGTCGGCCAGCTCATCCACGGCGGCGTACAGGTCGGCGTGGGTGCTTTCGGCAAAAATATCCTTTCCTTTGACGTGGATATTGCACTCGGCTTTCTGGCGGTGGTCCTTCTCCTTGATTTTGTCGACTGTCAGCAAGACCTTGATGTCCACGACTTGGTCGAAATGCCTTGAGATGCGGTCCAGTTTGGACGTGACGTACAAGCGCAAGGCGGGCGTGATGTCGAGGTGATGACCACTGATCGTCAGGTTCATGAAGAGCCTCCTTTGCTCTGGTTGACCAAGCTCTGGCGGGGCCCCGCCAAAGCCACGGGAAACGATGGACCTTGACTGCACTATGCCTGCTTCGGCGCCGATCGGCAAGCTTGCAGTGCAGCAAAATGCCTGGACTTTGCGGGTCTTTTGACGCCGGTCAAGCCGGTGGCAGCGGCACGGGGCCACGGGCCTCACCGTGCAAGGTCAGGCGGTGCGCCACCCAAATGCTCAACACACTGGCGGCCACCCCAATCAGCGCGGCCACCCAATAGTGGCGCACCAGGCCCGCCGCGTCGCGCTGGATGATGAGCCCGCCGACAAACGTGGCGGTGCCCATGGCCGCCGACTGCACCGCCGCGTTGAACGCCATGAAGGTGCCGCGCAAAGCCGGTTGCGCGGCCGAAGTGACGATGGCCATGCCCGGGATCATGCGCCCGCTCATGACGACGAACATCAGCGTGGTGACCGCCAGCGCCGCCCACAGCGGCACTGGCCCCAGCAGGGTCAAGGAGAGCAGGGGCACGCCCAGCGCCAGCGCCAGCCAGGAAAACACCCGAACCTTGCCGTGCCGGTCGGCCAGCCGCCCCACCCAGCGCGCCGTCAACAGCGTGGCGGCGCCTCCGCTCAGGTACAGCCAAGGAATTTCGGCGTCGGTCAACCCCACGTTGGCCTGCAAAAACAGGGTGATGTAGGGAATGACGGTGAAGCCGGCGAACATCATCAGCCCGGTGAACAGCATGGCGCGCCAGTGGTTGCGGTCGGCCAGCACCTGGGCAATGCCCTGCCAGGTGCTGGGCCGCGCGGCGTGCAAATGCGCCCGCAGCGGGGGCAAACTGTAGACCGCGCCAAGCGCGAACAGCAGACTCAGCCCGGCAATCGCGATGAAGGGCCACTGCCAGCCCCAGTGCGATGCCAGCCACAGGCTGAGCGGCACCCCGGCCACGGTGGAGGCGGAGAACGACGACATCACGACGCCCATGGCGCGGCCGCGCCGCTCGAACGGCACCGCGTCGGCAACGATGGTTTGCGACAGGGCGGTGAGCACGCCGCCAAACAAACCTGCCGCCACCCTGGCCACCAGCAGCAGGCCGTAGGTGGGCGCCAGACCGCACGCCAAGGTGGCCAGCGCAAACAAGGTGTAGAGTGTCAACAGCAAGCGTTTGCGGTCGAATTTGTCCAGATAGGTGCTGGCCAGCAGCCCCGAGGCGCCGGCCGCAAAGGTGTAGGCCGACACCAGAAGCCCGAACTGGGCGTCCGAGATGCCGAACAGGCGCGTGAGCTGCGGGCCCAGCGGCATCATGACCATGAAGTCCACGATGTGGGTGAACTGGATGCCAGCCAGCGTGAGCAGCAGCCAGCGTTCGCGCGAAGCGCCGGGGGCAGAGGAAGGAGAATGCAAAGACATGGCGACAAGCGTAGCCCACGAATGTAAACGGCGTATGGCGCCATGGCACTCCACACGCTGATCACCTCCAGCCTGGAACGGCCTTTGCCCGCGCCCGGCCACGACGCGCACCGCCGCGCGCTGGTGTTGATGGGCGGTGGCGCCCGCACCGCCTACCAGGTGGGCGCCTTGCGGGCGCTGTCGCGGCTGCTGGCACAACATGGGCACCCGCCGGCCACGTTCCCGTTCGATGTGCTGCTCGGCACCTCGGCCGGCGCGCTGAACGCGGCCTACCTGGCCAGCCACGCTCTGGGGGGTTTGGCCGCCTTCGACGCGCTGGGCGACTTCTGGCAACGGCTGCGTTCTGAGCAGGTGTATCGCCTGGAAAGCCCACGCTGGGGCTGGCCCAACCTGCTGACCGCCGGCTTGACGTTGATGCGCCAGGTACGCCGCCACCGGGCCTTGCTCGACACCTTACCGCTGGTGGACACCCTGCACCGCAGCCTGCGGCTGGAGGGCATTGAATCGGCCTTGCAGCAAGGCGCGATCGACGCCCTGGCGGTGACCGCATCCAGCTACACCAGCGGCGAGCACTGGACCTTCTACCAAACCCGCGAGAACGAGGCGGTCACGCCCTGGCGCCGCCCCGGACGCCGCGCCAGCGCGCAACCGATCGGGATCGAACACCTGATGGCCTCGGCCGCCATTCCCTTCCTGTTTCCGGCCATGCCGCTGTGGGTGGAAGGGCACAAGGAGTATTTCGGCGACGGCTCAATGCGCCAGCTCTCGCCCTTGTCGCCCGCCATCCAATTGGGCGCGCGGCAGGTGCTGGTCATAGGCGTCGGGCAACCGCAGCGCGCCGGCCTGACCAGCGGCACCTCGGTCAGCGACCCGACCGCAGGCACCATCGCGGGCCACGCGCTGGCCAGCGTGTTCCACGACACCCTCCAAGCCGACGTGGAGCAGGCCCAGCGCGTGAGCAAAACCCTGTCCAACCTGCCGCCCGACCTGGCCCACCTGCTGCCCTACCGGCCAGTCGACGTGCTCGCCCTGCAACCCAGCGTGTCGCTGGACGAATTGGCCCTGAAACATGTGCAGGCTCTGCCAGCCGCCGCACGCCACACCCTGGTGGGCCTGGGTGCCTTGGACACCCGACGCAGCGCCACCGGCAGCGCGGCCGCGCTGGCCAGCTACCTGCTGTTCGAGTCGCCGTTCGTCAACGCGCTGATGAGCTGCGGCGAAACCGACCTGCTCGCGCGGCGCGATGACATTCTGGCGTTTTTCGACACGCCAGCGTCATGAGGCGGTGCGATAATCTGGCATCAATGTCCTTTGGAGATCCGCGTGGAAAGCAGCCCTAGTCGCGTGCTTTCAGCGCCTGATTGAGCCTTCCCCTCGCCCCTCCGCCCCGGTGGTGGAGCGCACCGGATGGGCCAGCAGCGGCTGAAAGCACCCTCAACCGCCTTTCAAGGCCACCAAGCCTTGCCCCATCCCGTCGTTTGCGTTCAGGAAGCGTCCCATGCTCAACGTCTTCACCCAGGCCAAAGGCCGCCTGTTCCAGGAAGAAATCGAGTCCCGGGAAGAACTCGCCCGCTTCAAGCCCATCTGGGTGGACCTGGAGTCCCCCACACCTGAAGAGCGCCGCTGGGTGCGACAGCACTTCGGCCTGTCGATCCCGGAAGACGCGATGGACGAGGACATCGAAGAATCGGCCCGCTTCTTCGAGGAGGACAACGGCGAGCTGCACGTGCGCTCGGACTTTTTGATCGACGACGAGGACAACCCGCGCACGGTGCGCGTCGCGTTCATCTTGAACGAGCAGAACGACGAACTGAAAAGCCGAGGCGTGCTGTTTTCCATCCACGATGAGGACGTGCCGGTGTTCCGCCTGCTGCGCCTGCGCGCGCGGCGCATGCCCGGCCTCATCAAAGACGCGAAAGACGTGCTGCTGAGCCTGTTCGACACCGACGCCGAATACTGCGCCGACACGGTGGAAGACATTTACGACGACCTGGAACGCATCAGCCGCAAGGTGCTGTCGGGCCAGGTGACGGACGAAATCGCGTCCGAGGTGCTGGGCGGCATCGCGCGGCACGAGGACATGAGCGGGCGCATCCGCCGCAACATGATGGACACCCGCCGCGCCGTCAGCTTCATGATGCGAACCCGGCTGTTGAGCGCCGAGCAGTTCGAGGACGCGCGCCAGATTTTGCGCGACCTGGACTCGCTCGACAGCCACACCGCGTTCATGTTCGAGAAGATCAACTTCCTGATGGACGCGACCATCGGTTTCATCAACATCAACCAGAACAAGATCATCAAGATCTTTTCGGTGGCCAGCGTGTCGCTGCTGCCGCCGACGCTGGTGGCCAGCAGCTACGGCATGAACTTCCAGTTCATGCCCGAACTGGGTTGGAAACTGGGCTACCCGTTCGCGATCGCGCTGATGGTGCTGTCGGCGGTGGTGCCGATGGTGTATTTCCGCAAACGCGGCTGGCTCAAGTAAGCGCCCACTCGCTCACAGCAGGTTGAGCGCCTTGCGCACAATGCGCCCGCTGTAGTGGCGTGCGACCTGTTGCAAGAAGTGCTGGAAATCGACGTGGGCATCGTCGTCGGCCCGGTCCGAAATGGTGCGCACCGCCGCGAACGGCACGCCGTAATCGGCACACACCTGAGCCACGGCCGCGCTTTCCATGTCCACCGCCAGCGCTTCGGGCAGCGCCGCACGCAACGCCGCGCTTTCGGCGCTGGTGGCCACAAAGCGGTCGCCGGTCACGATCTCGCCCCGGTGCACGCTGGGCGAATGCAAGCCAAAAGCGCGCAAGGTGGGCTCGTCCACCAGCTTGGGCAGCCAGGTCACCGCGTCCTTGGCGGCCTCGTGCAGCACCTGGGTCAAGGCCAAGTCCGCCGCGAAGCGCGAACGCCCGTAACCCGGCACTTCCCAGCGCGGCACGATGGGCGAAGCGTCCAGGTCGTGCTGCAAATACGTGCCGCCCACCACGATGTCGCCCACCTCCACGCCGGGTGCCAAACCACCCGCCACCCCGGTGAAAATGACCTGTTGGGGCTGGAACCGTTCCATCACGGCGGTGGCGGTGGCCGCAGCAGCCACTTTGCCAATGCCCGAAAGCACCGCCACCACCGCGTGCTGCTGCAGGTGGCCCTGCCAGAACTCCCGCCCGCCCGAGCGCACCGGCTGCTCGTCGGACATGAGGTGGAGGATTTCGGCCAGTTCTTCGCGAACGGCGCTGATGACGGCAATGCGTTGGCCCATGTGCTTGGCTCCGGCTAGGTTTTGTCGCGCAACTCCCGGCGCAAAATCTTGCCCACCGGGGTTTTGGGCAACTCGGCGCGAAACTCGATCACCTTGGGCTGCTTGTACCCGGTCAAGGCGGCTTTGCAGTAGTCTCGCACATGTTGCTCGCTCAGGGCCGGGTCTTTCTTGACGATGATCAACTTCACCGCCTCGCCCGAATGCTCGTCCGGGATGCCCACCACCGCGCACTCCAGCACACCGTCCATTTCGGCCACCACCTCCTCCACCTCGTTGGGGTAGACGTTGAAGCCGCTGATCAAGATCATGTCTTTCTTGCGATCCACGATCTTGAAGTAGCCGCGCTCGTCCATCACGCCGATGTCGCCGGTCTTGAACCAGCCATCGACGGTCATGGCCTTGGCGGTTTCGTCGGGCCGCTGCCAGTAGCCGGCCATCACCTGCGGGCCCTGGATGGCGATTTCGCCAGGTCGGCCTGGGGGCACCTCCTCGCCGTCGTCGTCGATGCACTTCATGCGGGTGCTGGGCAGGGGCACGCCGATGGTGCCGGTGAACTCCAGGTTGGTGACCGGGTTGCAACTGGCCGAGGGACTGGTTTCCGACAGGCCATAGCCTTCGCAAATGGGGCAACCGGTGCGCTCCAGCCAGCGCTTGGCCACCACCGCCTGCACCGCCATGCCGCCCCCGACCGACACCTTGAGGTTGCGCCAATTGACGGTGTCGAAATCCGGGTGGCTCAGCAAGGCGTTGAACAAGGTGTTCACTGCGGGAAAGCTGTGAAACGTGTGCTGGCTCAGGGTTTTGAGCACCGCCGGCAGGTCGCGCGGGTTGGGGATGAGCAGCGTCTTGCCTCCGGTGCGCAGGCTGAGCATCATGTTCACCGTGAAAGCGAAGATGTGGTACAGCGGCAGGGCGCAGACGCTGGTGGGTTGCTCGTCGGCGGGGATTTTCTGCATCACCGGGGCGTTCCACGCTTCGGACTGCAGCACGTTGGCGATCACGTTGCGGTGCAGCAGCACCGCGCCCTTGCTGACGCCGGTG
>CAZSZN010000019.1:0-3938 GCA_964610405.1 uncultured Macromonas sp.
CCACGGTGTGCACGCAGGGCACGAACTCGCCGTCCACGCCCAGCACGTCGTACACCGCCTTGCCCATGCGGGTCATCACCTTCATGTTGGTGACGACGTAGGGGCTGTCGCTCAGTTCCACACCGATCTGGGCGATGTGCGAACCCAGCGGGCCCATGCTGAACGGGATCACGTACATGGTGCGCCCAGCCATGCAGCCGTCGAACAACGGGTTCAGCGTGGCGCGCATCTGGGCCGGGGCCATCCAGTTGTTGGTGGGGCCGGCGTCTTCCTGCTTTTCGGAACAGAGGTAGGTGCGGTCTTCCACGCGGGCCACGTCCGATGGATCGGACCAGGCCAGGTAAGAGTTGGGGCGCTTGGCGGGGTTGAGCTTTTTCAGCGTGCCGGCGGCCACCATCTGTTCGCACAGGCGGTTGTATTCTTCTTCGCTGCCGTCGCACCATTCGATGCGGGCCGGCTTGCACAGCGCGGCCATGTCGGCCACCCAGGCAATCAGCCTGGCGTTCTTGACGTAAGCGGGCGCTTCAATGGTTAAGCCCTGCATCACGGGTGCGTTCATGAGTTACAACTCCAAAGGTCAAAAAAGCGGATGTGGGAAGCCTTGGTGCGTCCCGCCTCGCGGGTGCAAGACTTTCCAAATCCCTTTCCGACCAAAGAGGGTCGCCAATTTTAAAAAGGGTCGGCGAAAAGTTACAGACCAGTTACATGCAAAAATTGCATGGACCCATGCCATGCCCTTAGACATCGACTTCAACCCGGATCAATTGATGAAACTGGTTCGTACCGAGATGCCGTACGGCAAGTACGCCGGACGCGTGATTGCCGACCTGCCCGGGCACTACCTGAACTGGTTTGCCCGCGAAGGGTTTCCCAAGGGCGAACTGGGCCGGTTGCTGGCGCTGATGCAAACCATCGACCACAATGGTCTGAAGCATTTGCTGCTGCCGCTGCGGCGCTGAGGCTTCAGGCGGCCAAGGGCTGCAGGGCGATCTGGGCCTGGGCCACCACCTGGCGGGTCAGCCCCATCAATAACGCGGAGACCACCCGGGCCTGCTGCCAGTACAAAGGGACGGCCAACGGGGTGTTCGGCACCAGCTCCACCAAGCGGCCCTGGGCCACTTGGTCCGCCACCAGCGCCTGGGGGTTGAGCGCCCAGCCCAAACCCGCCAAGGTGGCCGACACGAACGCCTGGGACGACGGGATGGCATGGCACGCCAGCGGTACCGCTTGGCCGGTTTGCCGCTGCGCCCAACGCTGCTGCAAGTGATCCTTGGCGTTGAACGCCAAACTGGGCGCGGCCGCCAAGGCCTGCGGCGTCACCCCGTCCGGGAACCAGCGTTGCACAAACGCCGGGCTGGCCACCGCCAGGTAAGGCATGGCGCCCAGGCACAGGGTGTTGCACCCCGCCACCGGCGAGGCATCGGCCGTGACCGCCGCGACCACTTGGCCGCGGCGCAACCAATCAGCGGTGTGGCCCTCGTCATCCACCGCCAGTTGCACCAGCACCGGCGCTTCAGTGGCAAAAGCGTTCAGCGCCGGCATGAACCAGGTGGCCAGACTGTCGGCATTGACCGCCACGGGCACGCTGACGCGAGCGGGCTCGGCTTCGGCACCGGGCAACTCGTCACGCAGCTCGTGCTCCAGCAAGCGCACCCGGTCCACGTGCTGGCACAGGCGGCGGCCCAGTTCGGTGGGCAGGCACGGCTGCCCGCGCACCACCAACGCCCCGCCCACCCGTTCTTCGAGCAATCGGATGCGCTGAGACACCGCCGACGGGGTCACGTGCAGCGCGCGGGCCGCCCGCTCGAAACTGCCTTCCCGCACCACGGCGGCCAGGGCAAACAGGGAGGTGTAGTCCAGCACCGGATTAGCTTTACTTCACTTATAAAAGGAAATGTAGTTTGCCTTTATTGCCAAGGGCCGGCAAGCTCTGGGGCATGAATGCGATTTCCACCTCCACCGCCGTTGGGCCGGTGTTCATGCAAGGCCTGGCCTTGAGCCTGGGCCTGATCGTGGCGATTGGCGCCCAGAACGCCTTCGTGCTGCGGCAAGGGCTGCGGCGCGAGCACGTGGGCAGTGTGGTGCTGTTCTGCGCGGTGGCCGATGCGCTGCTGATCACGGCCGGAGTGTTCGGCATGGCGCAGGCCCTCGGCGACCGTCCGCAACTGGCCCGCGCTTTGGCGTTGGCCGGCGCAGCGTTCCTGGCTTGGTACGGCTGGCAGGCGCTGCGGCGCATCCGCCAAGCCGGGCAACTGCAGGCAACGGCGGGCGACACGCGCCTGCCCCGGGGCGCCGCCATGGCCCAGGCCGCGGCCTTCACCCTGCTCAACCCGCACGTGTACCTGGACACGGTGCTGCTGGTGGGCAGCATTGGCGCACAGCAGCCCACGCCGCTGCAAGGCTGGTTTGTGGCCGGCGCCAGCAGCGCCAGCCTGGCGTGGTTCAGCACGCTGGGGTTTGGGGCGCGCTGGCTGGCGCCGTGGTTTGCACGGCCGCGCGCCTGGCAGGTGCTGGACGGCCTGATCGGCCTGACGATGGGGGTGCTGGCCGTGTTGCTGGTGCGGCATGCCCTGGCGCCATTTTGAGGACGTTGACATGTACCTGCCCAAGTACCACGCGCTGACCGACACCCCCGCCATGCAGGCACACATTGCCCAGCACCCGTTGGGGGCCTGGGTGTGCTGGGCCGACAGTGGTTTGACCGCCAACCATGTGCCGTTTGTGCTGGACCGCAGCCGGGGGCCATACGGGCGATTGATCGGCCACGTGTCGCGCGCCAACGGCGTGTGGCGACAGCTGGCCGACGGCGCACCCTGCGTGGTGATGTTCATGGGGCCTCAGCGCTATATCACCCCCAGTTGGTACCCGGGCAAACAGGCACACGGCCAAGTGGTGCCCACCTGGAACTACGTGACGGTGCACGCCCACGGCGTCGCCCGCGCGGTGGAGGACGCGGGCTGGCTGCTGGACATGCTGCACCAACTGACAGACGCCCAGGAAGCGGCTCGGCCTGCACCCTGGCGGGTCACCGACGCCCCGCAGAGCTACGTGCAGCAAAAACTGCGGGCCATCGTCGGCATTGAAATCACCATCGACCGCCTGGAAGGGCGGCTGAAAGTGAGCCAGGACGAAGATCTGGCCGACCGCCTTGGTACGGTGGATGGGTTGAAGCAGGACAGTGACAGCGAGGCGCAGGCGATGGCGGCGCTGGTGCAACGAGCCATGGCTCCGCACGGAGAAAGTGGCGTCAAGCTGTCCTCGTCGGCATGACATGCACCCATTCGGGGTCGATGTCCACCCACAGACGCTGGCCGGGTTGCAGGCTGTGGCGCCAGGGCCCGCTGAGGGTCATGTGCAATTGAACCCCGGGCAGCACCTCCAGCGCCAGCAGCGCCAGTGACATTTCACCCAGGTGCCGCCGTTCGCTCAGGCGGGCGGCCAACGGCAGGGTACCAGCCCCGCCCGAAGGTGGTGCGCTTGGCGGGGTGCTTGAAGGGTCCACCGGCCGGCACTGCAATCCATCCCCCTGCACCACCCAGGTCACGCGCTGGCCCACGTCCAGGCGGCCTTTGTCGCGCACCTTCAGGCGCACCGCAGGGCCAGTGGGATCCGCATCGGGGCCCGGAAGCCACACCAGCCAACCCTGCCCGGGCTCGTCGGCCGGGCCTTCCCAGTACCCATAAAACCGGTTCTGGATGCCCACCAGATCGGCCACCCGCGCGTTGCGGGGCGAGCGGTAGATCTGGGCCGGCGTGCCCTGCTGCAGCAGGCGCCCCCCATCCATCACCACCAGGGTGTCGGCCAGCAGCCGGGCTTCGTTCAGGTCGTGCGTGACCAACACGATGGGCACCGACAGCTCGCGCCGCAGATCGGCCAGCAAGCGGTACAGGCCCTGGCGCATCATCTGGTCCACAGCGGAAAACGGTTCGTCGAGCAAC
>CAZSZN010000019.1:3948-26196 GCA_964610405.1 uncultured Macromonas sp.
ACAGCGCGGCCGGGCGGCGGTGTTGCTGCTCGGCGCTCAGGCCCACGTGGTCCAGCCAGTGCCGGGCCTGGCGGCGGCGATCGGCGGCGGGCCGGTGCAACAACGACAGGGCCACGTTGTCCAGTGCGCTCAAGTGCGGCATGAGCGCGTAGTTCTGGAACACCAGGCCCACGTGGCGCTGCTGCGGCGGCAGGAACACGCCCGCCTCGGTATCGCACCAGCATTCCCCGGCCACGGTGACGCGACCGCGCTGCGGCTTCATCAAACCGGCCAGCACCCGCACCAGCGAGGTCTTGCCCGCCCCCGACGGCCCCACCAGGGCCAGCAGTTCGCCCGGGCCGCAGCGCAGCGTGCCTTCCAAGGGCATGGGCAGGCCCTGCTCCACCTCGACGGTCAGCCCGTGCGCCCGCGCGCGGTCGGTGGATGCGTCCGACACGTTCACCGCCGCACCGCCAGCCGCGCCGAGGCAAAGAAGGACGCAGCCACCGCCCCCAGCGACAGCACCAGCAGCAGCAACGACATCTGGTGCGCGCCTTGCAAGTCAAACGACTGCACCTTGTCGTAAATGCTGATGGCGATGGTCTTGGTTTCGCCGGGGATGCTGCCACCCACCATCAGCACCACGCCAAACTCGCCCAGCGTGTGCACGAAGGTGAGCACCAGGGCCGACAGCACGCCGGGCCAGGCCAGCGGCAGTTCCACGCGCCAGAAGGTCTGCCAGGCCGACAGGCCGCTGACCGCCGCCGCCTCGGCCAGGTTGGCGGGGATGGCCTCGAAAGCGCGTTGCACCGGTTGCACCATGAACGGCACGTTGAACACCACCGAGGCCAGCAGCAAACCCACAAAGTTGAAGGTGAGTGTGAGGCCGAAGTTGTGCTGCAGCCAGGCCCCCACGGGCGACCCACCGCCCAGCGACACCAGCAGGTAGTAGCCCAGCACCGTGGGCGGCAGCACCAGGGGCAGCACCACCAGCGCTTCGATCCACGCCTTGCCGGCCAAGCGAGTGTGCGCCAGCCAGCGCCCCAGCCACAACCCCAGCGGCAACAGCACCGCCAGCGTGGCGGCGGCCAGTTCCAGCGAAAGGGTCAGCGCCTGCCAGTCCATGGGGCCATCAGTCGCGCGGCAACTCGAAACCGTAGCGCTTGAGCACCGCTTGCGCGGCGGGCTGCGACAGGTGTTCGTAGAACGCGCGGGCGGCGGCCGGCGCCCCCTTGACCAGCACCATGCGCTGCTTCAGCGGCTGGTGCCAGGCCTGGGGTATCAACTGGAAGCTGCCGGTCTGGGCCACGGCCGGCGCCAGCGCCAGGGACTGGGCGATGATGCCGCCCTGCGTCGAACCTGAGGTGGCGAACTGCGCCGCCTGGGAAATGTTCTCGCCATAGACCAGGCGGGGCCGGATCGCGTCCCACAGGCCGGCATGCTGCAGCGCTTCCCGGGCACGGGCACCATAAGGCGCGTGGTCGGGGTTGGCGATGGCAAAGCGTTGCAGGCGCCCGTCCTTCAAGGCGGCGGCCAGGTCCTTCAGCTCGCCATCGGCTTTCAAGGGCGAGCCGGGCGGCACCACGATGCCGATGCGCCCCACCGCGTAGGGCCGCCCCCGGTCTTCGGTCTTGCCGGCATCGGCCAGCTCGTGCACAAAGCCCTCGTCGGCCGACAGGAACAGGTGAAACGGCGCGCCCTGCAAAATTTGGGTTTTGAAGTTGCCCGAGGAACCAAACACCAGCCGCAAGGTGTGGCCGGTCTGCTGGGTGAAAGCGGAGGCCACTTCCTCCAGCGCGAACTTCAGGTCCGAAGCCGCAGCGACGGTGGCCACCGGCTGGGCCAACCCGGCCACAGGCAAGCCCGTGGCCAACAGAATCAAGCACGAACGACGCAACATGGTGCTGCAAGTGTAGGCCAGGGCATGGCGCCGCCCCAAAACAAAACCGGCCCACAGGCCGGTCGTGCGAGTGCGGAACCGGGGCATGCAGCCCCGTCAGCGGGCCTCACGCCATGAACACGGCGATGAAGGCAAGCAGGAAAATCAGCACGCCACCGGCCAGCGGCAGCAGCCAAGGAATGACGGGCACGATGGCTTCCACCGGATCGACTTCGCCGGCGTGTTGCTCGGTGTGGGGGGCGTGAGACATTAAAAACTCCTGGAGGTCGGTTGATCGCAATTGGCTTGATTTTAATCAAACCCTGGGGTCTTTGTTGGCCCCCTTCCAAGTTGCACCAAGCTGGGTTATGGTTCGCCCAAAACGGTGCTGGCACTTTGGCCGGCGTCGCCAGCAGGAGCTGACAGCGAATGGTCAAGCGTTCGACATCGTCGCGATCCGACGCGCAGGTGCTGCGCGAGCGGGCGCCGGCCGCACGGCCGAGCACCACCACGACCCGGGCACCCAAGGCGAGCACCCGCCCTGCGCGCGAACGGACCGATACGGCCAGTGGCCCCTGGCTGGTGTCACCGGAACTGCACAACGCCCCCGTGCTCGACCTTATGTGCTCCCGACTGGCCCTGGCCATGGTGACGCGCACCGGCGCGCGCTTCAACCTGCGGCGCGACCTCAGCACCCTGCTGGACCTGGCCGGGCGTCACCTGGTGTGGCCGGTGACGGTGCTGCGCCGCCTGCGCACCTACCTGGAACACCGCTGCCACGACAACGAATGGTGGCTGGGCCAAGCGGCGTTGAGCCCCAGCGCATTTCTGGAACGCTTTGGCACCTGGCAGGGCCCATACGAAGAAGGCACCCTGTTTTTCCACCTGGACGACTACGCCAAAGACGCGCCCAAAGACATCCTCGCCGTGCTGGCCGCCACCAGCGATTGGCTAGGCCGGTTGCTGGACCCGCAGCGCACGCTGGTGGAGCGCAACATCGACACCCTGGCCGATGTGCTGCAGCTCAACCAGGCCGAACGCGCGCTGCTGCTGTGCGGCACCCTGGCGCGCTATCAGCGCGAGTTGCGCAACCTGTTGGTGGAGCTGAAGGTGCACAACGCGCCCGAAGCCCATGCCGCGCTGGCCGAAGTGACCGGGGTGGACGCCGCCGAACTGGCCGAAGCGCTGCGCGCCGGCTCGCGGCTGGAGCGCATTGGCCTGGTGGAAAACCTGCTGTCGGAACACAACATCACCGACATGGGCGACCTGATGAAGGTCAGCGAACGCCTGCCCCCGGTGTTGATGCGCGAGTACCGCCACCACCACGAGTTGATGGCCGTGTTCACCCGGCCCGCCACCAGCACCGCGCTCACCCTGGCCGATTTCGACTTTGTGCGCGACGACGCCCAACTGCTGTGCGACCTGCTGCGCCAGGCGGTGCAGCGGCGCGAGCCCGGGGTGAACGTGTTGATTTACGGGCCCCCCGGCACCGGCAAAACCGAACTCGCCCGGGTGACCGCACAGGCCGCCGGGCTGGAACTGTTCGAGGTGGAGTACGCCGACCGCGAAGGCCACTCGCTGGCTGGGCGGGATCGCTACCGATCGCTGCAGATCGCGCAGGTATTCCTGAAAGGCACCGCCCGTTCGGCGCTGCTGTTTGACGAGGTGGAGGACGTGTTCCCCACCCTGCCCACCGAAGGGCGCGTGCGCGCGGACGCGGCTGCGGGCGGCGTGGGCGGCAAGGCCTGGGTCAACCAGGTGCTGGAGAACAACCCGGTGCCCACGCTGTGGGTGACCAACCGCATCGAACAGATCGACCCGGCGTTCCGGCGCCGCTTTGCCTACCACCTGGAACTCAAGAGCCCGCCGCCCGGTGCGCGCGAACAGCTGGTGCGCAAGGCCCTGGCCGGAGCGCCGGTGTCCGACGCGCTGGTGGCCCGCCTGAGCGAGCGCCCAGGCCTGACGCCGGCGCAAATCCACACCGCCCTGCGCTTTGCGGATCTGGTCACGCCCCACGCAACGGCCGCCACCGAGCACTACGAGCAGTTGATCGAACGCCAACTGGCCCACGCCGACCAGGCCTTGGGCCGCCGGCTCGACCACGCGCTGCGGCACAACCCGCTGCAGTACGGCCTGCAGTGGCTGCACACCGAATCGCGCCACGACCTGCCCCGCATCCTGGACGCGCTGCGCGCCCGGGGCCACGGCACGTTGTGCTTTTTTGGCCCCCCGGGCACAGGCAAAACCGCGCTGGCCGAGCACCTGGCCCAGGTGCTGCAGCGGCCGCTGATGGTGCGCCAGGCCAGCGACCTGATGAGCAAGTTCGTCGGCGAAACCGAGCAACAGATGGCCGCCATGTTCAGCGAAGCCGAAGCCGAGCAGGCGGTGCTGCTGCTGGACGAGGCCGACAGCTTTTTGCTGGACCGGCGCGGCGCCCAGCGCTCGCACGAGGTGAGCGAAGTCAACGAAATGCTGCAGGGCATGGAGCGGTTTCGCGGCATCTTCGTGTGCACCACCAACCTGATGGACCGGTTGGACGCCGCCGCCTTGCGCCGCTTCACCTTCAAGGTGCAGTTCAAAGCCCTGCGACTGGAGCAGCGGCTGGCGCTGTTCGCTCAAGAAGCCCTGGGGCTGCCGCCGACGGACGACCTCTCAGGCGCGCTGGACCCAGCCTGGGTGCGCCGACTGCACAAGCTGGACCAGTTGACCATGGGCGACTTTGCCGCCATCCGGCGCCAGTGCGACATCCTGCAGGAGCAACCCACGGCCGAGGCCTTTCTGGACCAACTGGAGGCCGAACACCGCCTCAAGCCCGAGGTGCGCGAAGGCCGGGGCATGGGCTTTGTGCACTGAGGGAGCTCAGGCGCTTTCGGCCACGATGCGCAGCACTTCGGCGCCGTAGGCCTCGCGCTTTTTCTGGCCAATGCCACTGATACCGTCCAGCTCGCTCAAGCTGCCCGGCTGCGCCGCCGCGATGGCACGCAGGGTGGCGTCCGGGAAGATGATGTAGGCCGGCAGGTTGTGTTCGCGCGCCACTTCGGCCCGCCAGGCCTTGAGGGCGGCCAGCGTGTCGCGCGCCGCGAGCGACAGCGTGGCTTCGGCAGCCACCACGCGCTGGCGATCGGCGCGGCTGCGCGAGCCACCGCGAGCGCTGGCAGTCTGCACCCGCAGCCACACCTCGCCTTCGCCTTTCAGCAAGGGCCGCGCCGCCTCGCCCAAACGCAGGGTGTTGAAGTGTTCGCCATCCACCCACACCGCGCCGCGCGCGATCAACTGGCGCAACAAGCCGCGCCATTCGCTTTCGCCCAGTTGCGCGCCGATGCCAAAAGTGCTGAGCTGGTCGTGCCCGTGTTGCTGCACCTTCTCGGTCACCTTGCCGCGCAGAATGTCGATCAGGTGGCCGGCCCCGAAGGCGGTGCCACTGGCCTGCTGCACCCGGTAGATGCACGACAGCAACTTGCGCGCGGCTTCGGTGGCGTCCCAGGTTTGCGGCGGGCTGAGGCAGTTGTCGCAGTTGCCGCAAGGCTGAGACGCCTCCCCAAAGTACGCCAGCAAGCGCACCCGGCGGCAGTCGGTGGCTTCGGCCAGCGCCAGCAGCGCGTCGAGCTTGCCACGCAGCACCTGCTTGAACTCGTCGGCGGCCGGGCTTTCGTCGATCATGCGGCGCTGGTTCACCACGTCCTGCAGGCCATAGGCCATCCAGGCGTTGGCGGGCTCGCCATCGCGCCCCCCACGGCCGGTTTCCTGGTAGTAGCCCTCGATGTTCTTGGGCATGTCCAGGTGGGCCACGAAGCGCACGTCGGGCTTGTCGATGCCCATGCCGAACGCGATGGTGGCGACCATGATCACCCCTTCCTCGCGCAGGAAGCGGTCCTGGTGGCGCTGGCGCAGCTTGGCGTCCAGGCCGGCGTGGTAGGGCAGAGCATTCAGGCCGGCGTCGGCCAGTTGCGCCGCCACGTCTTCCACCTTGCGGCGCGACTGGCAGTACACCACGCCCGCGTCGTGGCCGCTGGCGCCGGTGTGCTCGTCGCGGATGAAGCGCAGCAGTTGCTGCAAGCTCTCCTTCTTCTCGGCGATCTGGTAGCGGATGTTGGGCCGGTCAAAGCTGCTGACAAAGTGCTGCGCCTCTTCCAGCCGCAGGTGGTGCACGATGTCCTCGCGCGTCAGCGCATCGGCGGTGGCGGTGAGCGCGATGCGCGGCACCTCGGGAAAGCGTTCGTGCAGGGCGGCCAGGCCCCGGTACTCGGGCCGGAAGTCGTGCCCCCACTGGCTCACGCAGTGCGCCTCGTCGATGGCGAACAGGCTCAACAAGCCGCGCTCGTGCAGCGACTGCAACTGCGCCATGAAGCGCGGTGTGGTCAGCCGTTCGGGCGCGGCGTACAGCAGGGTGATGTCGCCCCGGAACAGGCGGCGCTCCACGTCGGCCGCCTCGTCGCTGCTGAGGCTGGAGTTCAGGTACGCCGCATCGACGCCGGCTTCGAGCAAGGCGCCCACCTGGTCGTGCATCAGCGCGATCAGCGGTGACACCACGATGGCCACTCCCTGCCCTGCGCGGTGGCGCACGATGGCGGGAATCTGGTAACACAGCGACTTGCCGCCGCCCGTGGGCATGAGCACCAAGGCATCGCCGCCGGTGCTGACGTGTTCGACGATGGCCTGCTGCGGCCCCCGGAAGTGGTCGTAGCCGAATACCTCGGCCAGCACCTGCGAACAAGCCGCCCCCGCCGACGCCGGGGTGGCCAAGGCGGCCACGCTCACATCTGTTCCCAAGGCAATCCGTCGTGGCGCCAACCGTTGACGGTGGAGCGGTGGAATTGATCGTCCAGTTCGCCTTCAAAGCCGTGCAGCACATGGGCCACGTCGGTGAAGCCGGCAGCGGCCAGGGCCTTGCCAGCTTCGAGCGTGCGCTTGCCGCTGCGGCAAATCAACAGCACCGGCCGGTTTTTGCCGCCGGCTTCCTCTTCCACCAGTCGGGCAAAACGCTCGGGGTCGGGCGTCAGGTCCGGGTAGTCGTACCAGGCGATGTGCACCACCCCCGGTGGGCGCCCGACGTAGAGGGATTCGATCTCCATGCGCACGTCCACAAACAGCGGCGTCTGCTCGGGCGGGTCGCCCGCGTGCGCCTGCAACCAGGCCCAGGCCTCTCGGGGTTGGAAATGCTTCATGGCCTGTATTGTCGCCGGCCCGGTTCAGCGGCCATGTTCCAGGTAGCGCTTGCGCCAGAAGAACAAGCTCAAGCCCACGGCCACCAACACCATGCCGGCCATGGTCAGCCAGAAGCCGCCCTGCTCGTGCAACAACGGGATGAAGTCGAAATTCATGCCAAAAATGCCCGCGATCAGGTTCAACGGCAGGAAAATGGCCGTCAGCACCGTGAGGGTGCGCATGATGTCGTTGGCGCGGTGGCTTTGGGCCGAAAAGTGCATCTGCACCGCCGCTTCGGCGCTTTGCTCCAGCCGGCGCACGTGGTGCACCACCCGTTCGATGTGCTCCAGCACGTCGCGGCTGCGCACCTTGAGCAGCTCCAGCCCGCGCTCGCCGGTGGCCACGTCTTCGGGCGACCAGGCGTTGAGCGCTTCGATCCAGTCCTGCACCGCGGCGCGCTGGTCCTCGCAGATTTCGTCCAACTGATGCAAGGCCAACCGCGCATCCAGCAGGCTGCCCCAGTTGTTGAAGCGGGTGCGCGGGTTGAGCAACTCGGCTTGCCAGTGGTCGAGCTGGCGGGTGAGTTCGCGGCGCAGGTCCAAGTAACCGTCCACCATCTGGCTGACCAGGCGCAGCATGAGTTCGGCTGGGCTGTCGGGCATGTGCCGGCCCGATGCACCGCGCACCGCCGTGGCCACGTCGGCCGGGGCGGCGTCCTCACCGGCGCGGGCATAGGCCTCGGCCCAGGCCAGCAGGCGGGTCGCGTAACCGTCGCGCACCGGGCACACCGCCGGATGCACGGTGATGAGCACCCGGTCGAACACCGCAAACCCCACCGGACTGGTGTCGATGCGGCGCAACACCGGTGGACCGCCCCGCTGCACCGAGCGGTGCAGGATGCGCCCAGGGGCCTCCAAGTCGGTTTCCGACGCACCTTGTGCCAGGCGTCGGATCACCAAGATGTCGTACTGCGCGGTGTAGTCGAAGTGCGAGGGCAACTGATTGTTCAACAGATCGGACACGTGCAGGTCCACCAGCGGGGCACGCAGCCAGGCATGCAGGCGAGCCTGCACCTCGCCCTGCATCAGCTCGAATTCGCGCCGGCCCAAGGCCAGCCACAGAAAGCCTTGTGGCGGCAGGGCATCGGGCAGGGCATCGGGCAGCGCATCGCGTTCACTGACGCGCTGGCCCTGGAGGTGGAATACCCGCATGGGTGGACCTTGCGCAGCGTCAACCCTGGCGCAACAGGCGCGCCGCTTCGCGCGCAAAGTAGGTCAGCACGCCATCGGCGCCGGCGCGCTTGAAGGCGAGCAGGCTTTCCATCATCACCGCGTCGTGGGCCAGCCAGCCGTTCTGCGCGGCGGCTTTCAGCATGGCGTACTCGCCGCTCACCTGGTAAGCGAAGGTGGGCACCTTGAACTCGTCCTTCACGCGGCGCACCACGTCCAGGTAGGGCATGCCGGGCTTGACCATCACCATGTCGGCGCCCTCGGCCAGGTCCAGCGCCACTTCACGCAGCGCCTCGTCGGTGTTGCCGGGGTCCATCTGGTAGACCTTTTTGTCGGCCTTGCCCAGGTTGGCGGCGCTGCCCACCGCGTCGCGGAAGGGGCCGTAGAAGGCGCTGGCGTACTTGGCGCTGTAGGCCATGATGCGGGTGTGGACGTGGCCGTGCGCCTCCAGCGCCAGGCGAATGGCGCCGATGCGGCCGTCCATCATGTCGCTGGGGGCCACGATGTCCACGCCGGCGGCGGCCTGGCACAGGGCCTGTTTCACCAGCACCTCCACCGTGGGGTCGTTCAGGATGTAGTTCTGCTCGTCGAGCAGGCCGTCCTGGCCGTGGCTGGTGTAGGGGTCCAGCGCCACGTCGGTCATGATGCCCAGATTGGGCACTTTGGCCTTGAGTTCGGCCACCACACGGGGAATCAGGCCGTCGGGGTTGTAGGCTTCGCGGCCATCGGGGGTTTTGAGCGAGGGGTCGATGACGGGGAACAGCGCCATCACCGGAATCCCCAAGTACACACACTCCTGCGCCACGGGCAACAGCAGGTCCAGGCTCAGGCGCTCCACGCCGGGCATCGAGGCCACGGGTTCGCGGCGGTTCTCGCCGTCCAGCACGAACACCGGGTAGATCAGGTCGTGCGCGGTCAGGTGGTGTTCGCGCACCAGGTTGCGGGTGAACACGTCGCGGCGCAGGCGGCGCGGGCGCGACAGGGGGTAGGGTGCAACGTTCGTGGTCATGCCGGTATTGTGGCAAAACTGCCGGGGCTGGCGTTACACTGCAGCGACCCCTGTGCGACTGCCTCCGGCCCCGGCCGGACCGATCACCGTGTCAACACCGGACAACGCCCCACCCACACCGCCCACCGACAGCGACTGGCGCATGGCCGACCACTGGCCCGAACTGGCCATGGCCGTGACGGACCAGGCCATTGAGACGGTGGACCGCCTGCTGCGCGGCCTGGACGTGCTGGTGCAGCGCGGGCGCCTGAGCGAAGCGGAATTCAAGGTGCTGGCCACGCCGGCCCAGCGCATGAAGCATTGCGGCATGCACGCACAGCAGATCGTGCGCTTCCAGAGCGGTCGGGTGCGCCAGTCGCACGAAAAAATCGATCTCGCCTACGTGATGGAATCGGTGCTGCAGGAGCGGCGCGATGATCTGGCGATGATGGGCATCAGCGTGCGGCGCAAGTTCCGCCCGGTGCAACTGCTGATCGACCCAACGCTGGCCTACAGCCTGGCGCAGGCGATGTTGGAATGGAGCACGCCGCTGGGCAACCACATCGACCTGCGGCTGGACCTGGAAGACAGCCCGCCGCGGGCGCGTTTGTGGATGCGCGTCTTGGGCGAGGAGGCACCAACCCAAAGCCAGGCGTTCGAGGACAGCATCCAGTGGCTGCTGCTGCGCCAGATCGCGGCCACCGACGGCGGCATCGACCTGAACCGGCAAGTCACCGATGAAGGCGTGGTGGTGAGCGCGGTGTTCAAACGGACATTGAACGCGCCCGACCCCACCACCCCGCCGCCCGACGGGGCCCCAACGGCCGCAGGCGCCGCCTCCAGCATGTTCAAGACCGTCACCGGCACGTACGTGCTGGTGTGCTCCGCGTCGGCCGAAACGCGGCTGCGTGCGTTGGGCATCGTCAAAAAGCTGGGCGCCAACGCCGATGGCGTGGCCAGTGCCGCCCAGACGCTGGCCACGCTGCGCGAACGGGACGTGCACCTGCTGGTGTTGGACGAGGCACACCCCCCCGCCGACATGGCCAACCTGCACTACGACCTGGCCACCCACCACCCCACACAGGTGATGCTGCGCATCGTGCCTTCACAGGGCATGCCCAGCGCAGCCACCGACACCGCCACCGTGCCCCTGGACGCGCTCGATGCCTCTCTGGGTTCGGCGGTCATGTTCACGCTGTCCAACGTCATTTGATTTGGCGCCCCTGATCGTTCAGCGTTTTTGAATGCTGCGACAGTTCATGTTCAACCTGAACTGCACGGTTGAAGCCTACAGTTGAGCCATCGCAACTTCACTGGAGATTCCACCATGTTCCAACACCCCGCTTTTCCTCTCGTGGCCCGGCTGCTGATGGTCGCGCTGTTCCTGCCCGCCGGACTCAACAAAATCACCGGCTTTGAAGGCACCGTGGGCTACATCGCATCGGTCGGGTTGCCACTGGCCACGGTGGGCGCGGTCGTCGCCATCGTGGTGGAAGTGGTCGGCTCGCTGGCGCTGCTGGCCGGTTTCGCCACCCGCTGGGCGGCACTGGCCTTGGCGCTGTTCACCCTGGGCGCCTCGGTCTTCTTCCACAACTACTGGGCCATGCCGGCCGAGCAGCAGTTCGTGCAGCAACTCATGTTCTTCAAGAACCTGGGCGTGGTCGGTGGCCTGCTGGCCCTGGCGGCGGCCGGTGCCGGCGCCTGGAGCCTGGACGCGCGCCGCGGCAACGCCTGAGTCCTCACCCCGAAGGAGATCGCCATGTCCCAGCCTGCTGAACGCTCAACCCTGTCCACGTTGACCGGCCAGGAGAAAGACCTGGGCGGTGGTTTCCTGGTGCGTCGCCTGCTGCCACAAGTGCAGCGGCGCACGGTGGGGCCGTTCGTGTTCTTCGACCACATGGGGCCGCTCAGCGGCGTGGGCCAGCGCGAACACGACGTGCGGCCCCACCCGCACATCGGCCTGGCCACGCTCACCTACCTGCTGGCCGGCGCCATGATGCACCGCGACAGCACGGGCGCGGTGCAACGCATCGAGCCCGGCGCCGTCAACCTGATGACGGCCGGCCGGGGTGTGGTGCACAGCGAGCGCACGCCCGACGACCTGGTGGGCCGGCCGGTGCACACCCACGGCCTTCAACTGTGGCTGGCGCTGCCACGGTCGCACGAAGAAACCGCGGCAGCGTTTGAGCATGTGGCGGCCGACCGTTTGCCGCTGGACAAACAGGGCGGCGTTGGTGTGCGCGTGCTGGTGGGCGAGGCCTTCGGGCAACGCTCGCCGGTGGCCCTGCCCATGGAAACGCTGTACCTGGACCTGCGCCTGGCCCCGGGCACCTCGCTGCGCGTGCCGCGCCTGGCGCCCGAAGTGGCGCTGTACGCGCCCGAGTCGCCATTCGCGGTCGATGGCCAGCCGGTGCCCGCGCGGGTGATGGCACTGCCGGATGCGAACGGTTTCACCCTGAGCGCCCCGGCCGACGCCCCCGCGCAAGTGCTGGTGGTGGGCGGCGAGCCGCCCGACGCGCCGCGCTACCTGTGGTGGAACTTCGTGTCCAGCCGGCGCGAACGCATCGAACAAGCGGTGGCGGACTGGGAAGCGGGGCACTTCCCAGCGGTGCCGGGTGAAACCGAGCGCATTCCAGCGCCGCCGTGGCGGCCGCTGAAGGCGCAGTAGCCGCTCAGGCCTGCCCTGCTTTCACTTTCAAACGCCAGGCGTGCAGCAGCGGCTCGGTGTAGCCGCTGGGCTGTTCCTTGCCCTTGAACACCAGGTCCAGCGCGGCCTGAAAGGCAGCCCCGTTGGGGTTGGTCACCAGGCTCTGGTAAGCCGGATCGCCCGCGTTCTGGCCATCCACCTTGGCCGCCATGCGGGCGAAGGTGTCGCGCACCTGCTGCTCCGTCACCACGCCATGGTGCAGCCAGTTGGCCACGTGCTGGCTGCTGATGCGCAGCGTGGCGCGGTCTTCCATCAGGCCCACGTCGTTGATATCGGGCACCTTGGAGCAGCCCACGCCCTGGTCCACCCAACGCACCACGTAACCCAGGATGCCCTGAATGTTGTTGTCCAGCTCGGCCTGCTTTTCGGCGTCGGTCCAGTTCGGGGTGGCGGTCACGGGCACGGTCAGCAGGCCGGTGAGCAGGTTGTCGCGCTCGGCGTCGGCGTCGATCTTTTCCATCTCGATCTGGATGTCGGACACCTTGACCTGGTGGTAGTGCAGCGCGTGCAGCGTGGCACCGGTGGGGCTGGGCACCCAGGCCGTGTTGGCGCCGGCCTTGGGGTGGCCGATCTTCTGCTTGAGCATCTCGGCCATCAGGTCGGGCATGGCCCACATGCCCTTGCCGATCTGCGCCTTGCCGCGCAGGCCCAGGCCCAGGCCCACCAGCACGTTGTTGCGCTCGTAGCTCTGGATCCAGGCGCTGGTCTTCATGTCGCCCTTGCGCACCATGGGGCCGGCCAGCATGGCGGTGTGCATCTCATCGCCGGTGCGGTCCAGGAAGCCGGTGTTGATGAAGGCCACGCGGCTGGCGGCCGCAGCAATGCAGGCCTTGAGGTTGACCGAGGTGCGGCGCTCCTCGTCCATAATGCCCAGCTTGACGGTGCTGTCGGGCAGGCCCAGCAGTTGCTCCACGCGGCCGAACAGCTCGGCGGCGAAGGCCACTTCCTTGGGTCCGTGCATCTTGGGCTTGACGATGTAGACGCTGCCGGTGCGGCTGTTGCGGATGCCGTTGGCGCCGTTGCCCTTGAGGTCGTGCAACGCGATGGTGGTGGTGACCACCGCGTCCATGATGCCCTCGGGGATTTCGCGGGTGGTGCCGTCGGCGGCGGTGTAGAGGATGGCCGGGTTGGTCATCAGGTGACCGACGTTGCGCAGGAACATCAGGCTGCGGCCGTGCAGGCGCACCTCGCCGCCCCCAGCGGCTTGACCGCTGGCTCCCGACCCTGCGGCGGTGTAGATCCGGTCGGGGTTCAGGCCGCGCGTCAACGTCTTGCCGCCCTTCTCGAACGACTCGGTCAGGGTGCCCTTGATGATGCCCAGCCAGTTGCTGTAGCCCAGCACCTTGTCTTCGGCGTCCACGGCAGCCACGGAGTCTTCCAGGTCCAGGATGGTGGACAGCGCCGCTTCCAGCACCACGTCGGCGACGCCGGCCGCGTCACTGGCGCCGATGGGGGTGGCCTTGTTGAACACGATGTCGATGTGGTTGCCGTTGTGCACCAGCAGCACCGACTTGGGCGCGGCGGCGTCGCCTTGGTAACCCACGAGCTGGGTGGCGTCCTTCAGGCCGGTGGTGGCACCGCCCTGGAGCGTGACCTGCAACACGCCGCCCACGATGGCGTAGGCGGTGGCGTCCTTGTGCGAACCGCTGGCCAGCGGCACGGCTTCGTCCAGAAAGTTGCGGGCAAAGGCAATGACCTTGGCGCCGCGCTTGGCGTTGTAGCCGGGGCCACCATTGACCGTTTTCTCGCAGCCGTCGGCTTCGGAAATGGCGTCGGTGCCGTACAGCGCGTCGTACAGGCTGCCCCAGCGGGCGTTGGCGGCGTTCAGGGCATAACGCGCGTTCAGGATGGGCACCACCAGCTGCGGGCCGGCCTGCACGGCCAGTTCCGCGTCCACGTTGGCGGTGGTGGCCTTCACGCCGATGGGCGGCGGCACCAGGTAGCCGATGGTCTCCAGGAACTGGCGGTAGGCGGCCATGTCGGTGACGGGGCCGGGGTGGGCGCTGTGCCACTTGTCCAGTTCGGCCTGCAGGCGGTCGCGCTCGGCCAGCAGGGCGATGTTCTTGGGCGCCAGGTCGGCCACGATGGCGTCGAAGCCGGCCCAGAAGGCGGCCTGGTCGACCCCGGTGCCGGGCAGCACCTGCTGGTTGACGAAATCGTACAGGGCGGTGGCCACTTGCAGGCGGCCGGTGGTGGTGCGAGCGGTCATGAGAGAACCTCCAAGATGGACAAGGTGGGCAGACGGGGCGCCAGGCACAAAAGCCATAAACCCACGTTGCATGGCTGTACTGTAAGCGACCTTGCCACCGCGATTGCCCCCTTGGAAAGGCACTCAGACGTGACTTTTATCGCCATAATCCGATCAAATACGGCAGCAAAAACATCCTTCAAAACCACCCAATCACCCACCATGGACAAACTCAAAACCATGGAAACCTTCGTGGCCGTGGCCACCAAAGGCAGCCTGACCGCTGCGGCCCGCGCCGAGGGGGTGGCGCCGGCCATCGTGGGGCGACGGCTGGACGCGCTGGAGGCCCACCTGGGCGTGAAACTGCTGGTGCGCACCACGCGGCGCATCACCCTCACCCACGAGGGCAGCGCGTTCCTGGAGGACTGCCAGCGCCTGCTGGCCGACCTGGCCAACGCCGAGGCCAGTGTCAGCGCCGGGGGCGTGAAGGCCAAGGGGCACCTGCGCATCACCGCGCCGGCCGGCTTCGGGCGGCGGCACGTGGCGCCGCTGGTGCCGCAGTTCCGCGAACTGCACCCGGAGGTCAGCATCTCGCTGAACCTGAGCGACCGCGTCATCGACCTGGCCGCCGAAGGCTACGACTGCGCGGTGCGCGTGGGGGACTTGCCCGATTCGTCGCTGGTCAGCATCCGCCTGGCCGACAACCGGCGCCTGTGCGTGGCCACGCCGCGCTACCTGCGCCAGCACGGGCGGCCGCAGCACCCGCACGATCTGGCGCGGTTCGACTGCGTCACGCTGTCGTCGGACGCCTCGCAAACGCGCGGCTGGGCGTTCCAGTTGCCCCCCGGCGGCGACGGCAAGCCCGGTGAGCTGATCCACCTGCGCCCGGGCGGCCCGCTGGATTGCTCCGACGGGCAGGTGCTGCACGAGTGGTGCCTGGCCGGCTACGGCATCGCGTGGCGCAGCATCTGGGAGGTGGAAAGCGACATCGCGGCCGGTCGGCTGCACAGCGTGCTGGACGAATTTGCCGCACCGCCCAACGGCATCTACGCGGTGTTTCCCCAGCGCAAGCATCTGGCGCTGCGGGTGCGGCTGTGGATCGACTTCCTGCGCAGCCGCTACGGCCAGCCGGATTTCTGGTCACGCCCGGCCGGGGCGGGCTGAACGCACCCCCACGGCCACCACAGCGCCGTCAGACCACCTGCAGCTTGACGCCACCGGGCTGGGCTTCGGCGATCTCGCCCACCTCGGCCGCGTCGGCAAAGCCGTGCCGCTGGAAAATGGCCAGCACCTCGGCCACCGCCTCGGGCGCGCAGGCCACCAGCAGCCCGCCGCTGGTCTGCGGGTCGGTCAGCAGCGCGCGGTCCACCGCATCCAGGCGTTCGGCCAGGGCCACCTCGGGGCCGTAGGCGGCCCAGTTGCGCCCGCTGGCCCCTGTCACCATGCCGGCGCCGGCCAGGTCGCGCACGCCGTGCACCAGCGGCACCCGGTCCATGGCCAGTCGCACCGTGGCGCCGCAGCCGCGCGCCATTTCCAGCGCGTGGCCGGCCAGGCCAAAGCCGGTCACGTCGGTCAGCGCGTGCACGCCGGCCAGCGCGGCCAGGTCCGGGCCCGGGGTGTTCAACTTGGTGGTGTGGGCGATCATTTGCGCGTAGCCCTCGGCCGGCAGCGCGTCTTTCTTGAGTGCCGCCGACAGCACGCCCACACCCAGCGGCTTGCCCAACACCAGCCGGTCGCCCACGCGGGCGTCGGCGTTGCGCTTGACGCGTTTGGGGTGCACGAGGCCCAGCGCCACCAGGCCGTAGATGGGCTCGACCGAGTCGATGGTGTGGCCGCCAGCGATCGGGATGCCGGCGGCGCAGCAGACGCTTTGGCCGCCTTCCAGGATCTTGCCGATGGTGTCGGTGCTCAACACGCTGATGGGCATGCCCACCAGTGCCAGCGCCATGATGGGGGTGCCACCCATGGCATACACGTCAGAGATGGCGTTGGTGGCCGCGATGCGTCCGAAGTCGAACGGGTCGTCCACGAGGGGCATGAAGAAGTCGGTGGTGGCGATCAGCGCCTGCTCGTCGTTGAGCTGGTACACCGCCGCGTCGTCGGCGGTTTCAATGCCCACCAGCAACTCCTTGGGCATGGGCATGGCGCTGGTGCCCTTGAGGATTTCCGACAGCACGCCGGGCGCGATCTTGCAGCCACAGCCGCCGCCGTGCGACAGGCTGGTCAGGCGGGGTTGGGCGGCGGGCGTGGCGGGGGCGTTCATGGGGCGGTCCTTCTACAAGAGTTCATCGATCACGGCGCGCAAGGCGGCCCGCTCGGCGGCGGGTTCGAACAGCGCGGCGCGTTGTGCGCATTGTGCTTGCAAGCGCGCCAGCACGCCGTCGGGCGCGCCGATGCCCGCACGGCAGCGGCGCAGCCCGTCGGCCAGGGCCTGCGCATCGCCTGGGGGAAAGTAGCCGGCGTAGCCCTCGCCCAGCATGCCCACGTTGCCCGGCACGCGCGAGGCCAGCACCGGCGTGCCACTCAAGGCCGCCTCCATCACGACGTGGGCGCCGCCTTCCATGCGGCTGGGGTGCACCAGCAGGTGCGCGCGCTGGATGCGCTGACGCGCTGCGGCGTGCGGCAGGCCGCCCAGCCAGCGGTAGTGCGAGCAGGCGGCGGCGGTGGCCTGGGCCTGCTCGCCCAGGGTCGGGCCCAGGGCCTGGCCGATGTGATCGATCAGGATGCCTTCGTCCGGGTGCAGGAGGCGCGCGGCCGCGAACAGGGTCTGGGGCCACTTTTCATCGCGCAGGTGGCCCACCGCCACCGCCCGCAGGTGTGCGGCGGTTTTGGGCAGGGTGGCGCGCCGGGTGCTGGACTGGAACACCACCCGGCACTTGTCGCGCCACGCGGCCGGTACATCGGCCGGCGCCTGCTCCTGCAGCACGATGAGCCGCGTGGCCAGGGCCAGCGAGCGCTGGGCATCGGCGTCCACCGCGATGTCGCGGTACAGGTCGGTGCCGGTGAGGGCCACCACCAGCGGCCGGCCCGGGAGGGCGTCGGCCCAGGCCGCGATGCTGGCGGCCGAGCGGCGCGCGTGCAGCGCCAGCAACACATCGGTGCCGGGATTGACCGCACCAACGTCGGGCCACTGCCGCGCCAGCCGCACCCGATAATGGCCAGACAGCAGGTGCGCCCAGCGCCGCGCCGTCTGCCAGTTGCCGTTGTTGGCATCGGCCAGCGCGGGGGTGACAATGCAGAGAGTGGGTTTGGCGTTCATGGATGGGGACTTGATGGGCATTGTGGACGAATCCGCGGCGCGCTGCCTGGACCGCGACGGCTTGGCGGCCGCGCTGCAAGACAGCCGCCGGCGCACCCTGGCGTTGCTGGCCGCCTGCGAGCGCGCCCTCGGCCCCACGCTGCAGGTGCCCTGCACCGGCGAGTTGAACCCGCCGCTGTGGGAAATGGGACACATCGGCTGGTTCGCGGACTGGTGGATCAGCCGCAACCCACAGCGCAGCCTGGGAATGGCGGCCGACCCCGACGTGCCCCGCCCGCCCGCGCGCCAGGCCCGGCGCGGCCAGGACGCCGACGCCTGCTACAACTCCAGCACCGTGCCACACGACCGGCGCTGGCACCTGCCGCTGCCCGACCTGGACACCACCCGCGCCGACTTGGCCGACAGCCTGCGCGACACGCTGGACCGCCTGGCCGAGGCGCCCAACACCGACGAGGGCCTGTACTTCTTCCGGCTGGCCCTGTTCCACGAAGACATGCACGCCGAAGCGGCGGTCTACATGGCCCAGACCCTAGGCTTCGACCCTGGCGAAGCGAGCCATCCGAACCACGGGGCGGGCGCCCCTGCCACCGCCCCACCAACGCTGCAGGTACCCGCCACCGCGTGGACGCTGGGCCACCGGGGTCCCGGTTTCGCGTTCGACAACGAATGCGGTAGCACCAAGGTTGCGGTGCCGGCGTTCGAGATCGATGCCGCCGCCGTGACTTGGCGCGCCTTTCTGCCCTTCGTGGAAAGCGGCGGCTACACCCAGCGCCGGTGCTGGAGCGAGGCCGGCTGGGCCTGGCTCCAGGCGAGCGGCGCCCAGGCCCCGCGCCACCTGCGCCGCGAACCGGGCGGCAGGGTGCAACAGGTGTTCGGCCGCTGGCAACCGCTAGACGCATCGGCCCCGGCCTGCCACCTCAATGCCTTTGAAGCGCAGGCCTGGTGCACCTGGGCCGGCCGCCGCCTGCCCACCGAAGCCGAATGGGAAGTGGCCGCGCACCAGCCCAGCTGGGCCTGGGGCCAGGTGTGGGAATGGACCGCCAGCCCATTCGCCCCCTTCCCCGGCTTCAGCGCCCACCCCTACCGCGACTACTCCCAACCCTGGTTCGACGGCCGCCCGGTGCTCAAGGGTGCCAGCGCCGCCACCAGCCCCCGGCTGCGGCACCGCCGCTACCGCAACTACTTCACGCCCGAGCGCAACGACCTCTTCGCCGGGTTCCGTTCGGTCGCAGCTTGAGCGGCGCGGCGGTTCAAGCCTCGGCCCAGAACACGCTGAACCAGCCTGACGGATCGGTCCATTGCTGAGGGGTGGCAAAGCCCGCCTCGCGCAGCAAGGCCTCGAACGCCTCGGGCGTCCACTTGTACGAGTTTTCGGTGTGGATGCGCTCGCCATCGGCAAAGTGGCGCTCGCCACCGGGCCAGCGCACCGTCTGCGCGCCGTCGGCTTCCAGGTGCATCTCGATGCGCGATTCGCCCCCGTTGAAGTGCGCCACATGGCGCCAGCGCCGGGGCGCGAAATCGGTGCCGAGCAAGCGGTTCACGTGCAGCAGCAGGTTGCGGTTGAAGGCCGCCGTCACCCCCAGCGCGTCGTCGTAGGCCGACTCCAGCACGGCCAACGGCTTCACCCGGTCCACCCCGATCAACAGCCCGCCGCCCGGCCCGCCTTCGCGGCACAGCGCCCGCGCCTGCCTCAACAGGCGCAAAGCCTCTAACGGGGTGAAATTGCCGATGCTGGAGCCTGGGTAGAACACGCAGCGCGGTGCCTGCGCCAGGCCGTGCCTGGCCAACCAGTCGCGCACGGCAGCCGGCCAGGCCAGGTCGGCCGAAAAGTCCAGTCCCAGCCCCAGCATCGGACGCTGCGGGTGTTCGCCCTGCAGGCGCACCAGGGTCTCGCGCAGGTAGTCCACCGAAATGTCCACCGCCACGTAAGCCGCCGGCTGCAGCACCGGGAACAGCCGCGCCGCCTTGCCGCAACACCCCGCCCCCAGGTCCACCATCAGCGCGCCGGCCGGCACCTGCGCCGCCATGGCCGCGGCATGCTGCGCGAACACGCCCGCTTCGGTGCGGGTGGGGTAGTACTCGGGCAGGGCGGTGATGGCGTCAAACAGGCGCGAACCCAGCGGGTCGTAGAAGAACTTGGGCGCCACCTGGGCCGGCCGCCCCATCAGCCCTTGGGCCAGTTCAGCACGCACGGCGGCCTGGTCTTCTGCGTAGCACTGGACAAAGTGAGGGGTGGCCATGCACCGCTTTATAGCGTGAACCCAGCGCTTCAAGCCAGCCTCCACCGCGAATACGGCGGCAGACTTGCCCCCATGGCCGGCAAATCCGGCCGGACCGGGTTCTAATACGGGCATCCCTCTTAACCGGATACCCTCATGCCCACCACACGCCGCACTTTCAGCGCACTTTTGACCTGCGCCGCCCTTGGCCTTGGCACCCTCGCCCAGGCCCAAACCGTTTTCCGGGTGACGACCATCCCCGAAGAAGCCGCCACCGAACAGGTGCGCAAGTTCACCCCGCTGGCCAGCTACCTGGAAAAGGCGTTGGGCCTGAAGGTGGAGTTCACCCCGGTGAACGACTACCCGGCCGCCGTCGAAGCGCTGGTCAACAAAAAGGTCGATCTCGTCTGGTTCGGGGGTTTCACCCACGTGCAGGCCAACCTCCGCTCGGGCGGCAAGATCGTGCCGCTGGCCCAGCGCGAGGAAGACACCAAGTTCCAGTCGGTGTTCATCGCCAAGACGGACTCCGGCATCAAGACGCTGGCCGACATGAAGGGCAAGCAGGTCAGCTTCGGTTCGCAAAGCAGCACCTCCGGCCACCTGATGCCGCGCAGCTTCCTGCTGGCCGCCAACCTCAACCCCGAGAAGGACTTCCGCCGCATCGCCTACAGCGGCGCGCACGACGCGACCATCGCCTCGGTGGTCAGCGGCAAGGTGGACGCCGCCGCGCTGGACATCACCGTGTGGAAGAAGTTCGTGGCCGAGAACAAGGTCGACACCAAAGCCGTGGACGTGTTCTACACCACGCCGGGTTACTTCAACTACAACTGGTCGGTGCACGCCGACATGCCCAAGGCCCTGCAAGACAAGGTGAAGGCCGCCTTGCTGGCGCTGGACCCGGCCAAGCCGGACCAGGCTGAAATCCTGCGCCTGAACCGCGCCAGCCGCTACATCGCCACCCAGCCCGAGAACTACAAGGGCCTGGAAGCGGCGGCCCGCAGCGCCGGCCTGCTCTGACGCCAGGGCGCCTCCCTTGAAGCTCGAACTTCAGGCGCTGTCGGCCCGGCACCCAGCGGCTCGGCCGGGCGCCGGCCCAGCGCTGCGCCAATTGACGCTGGCGGTGGCTCCGGGCGAACAGGTGGCCATCATCGGCCCGTCGGGCGCGGGCAAGACCACGCTGCTGCAGGTGCTGGCCTGCGCCCTGCCGCCTTCGGCCGGCCAACTGCGGCTCGACGGCACGACGCCTTGGCAACTGCCCCGGCCCGCCCTGCAACGCCTGCGCGGGCGGCTGCTCCTGGCACCACAGGTGCCGCCGCTGCCGCCGCGCCAGCGCGTGGTCACCGCCGTGCTGGCCGGCCAGTTGCCGCGCCTGGGGCTGCTGGCCAGCGTGCGCTCGCTGTTCTACCCGGCCGACATCCCTGGCGCCCACGCGGCGCTGGACCGCCTGGACCTGGCCGACAAGCTGTTCGAGCGGGTGGACCGCCTCTCGGGCGGTGAACGGCAGCGGGTGGGCCTGGCACGCGCCCTGGTGGCGCTGGCCCCTATCCCGGCGCAGGCCGCAGAGGGTGCCCGCTTGTTGCTGGTGGACGAGCCGCTGTCGGCGCTGGACCCGACCCGGGCCCGCCAAGCGATTGAAACGCTGCGCGACGCGGCCCACAGCCACGGCGCCACCCTGGTGGCCACGCTGCACCAGGTGGACGTGGCGCTGGCCCACTTCCCGCGCATCGTCGGCCTGCGCGACGGGGCGCTGGCCTTCGATCTGCCCGCCGCCGAGGTGACGCGCGAGCGGTTGGCCGCGCTGTACGCCCAGCACGAACACGAGTTGCGCGGCGAAGTGCCCCCTGCCACCCTGCTCGACGACGGCCCACAACCCGTCGTGATGCACTGCCGGTGAACATGCGCCCCATCGCGCCGCTTCGCGCGCACCCCGCCCCCACACGCGACCCGGCGTGGCAAGGCCGCCTGTTCTGGGCGGTCGCGGTCACCGTGCTGCTGTGGCCCCTGGCCGTGGCCACCGAATTCCGCCCCTGGGTGCTGCTCGAGCCCGACAACCTGAAGATCACCGGCCAGTTCCTGGGCAGCTTCTGGCCGCTGGCGCACGGCGCCGAATTCCTGGTCATGGTGGCGCGCGAAACCTGGCGCACCGTGGCCATGGCCACCGCCGGGGTGACGCTGGCGCTGGGCGTGGCCATTCCGCTGACGCTGCTCAACACCCGGGTGCTGTCCATCTCGGCGCTGTCCGGGCGCATGGCGCGCGGGCCGTTCTGGGTGCGGCAGGGCATCCGCTGGCTGCTGATCGTGCTGCGCAGCATTCCGGAACTGGTGTGGGCGCTGGTGTTCGTGCGCGTGGTCGGGCTGGGCCCCACCGCCGGCGTGCTGGCCATTGCGCTCACCTACGGCGGCATGCTGGGCAAGGTGTACGGCGAAATCCTGGAAAGCGGCGACGCCCACCCCACCGAAACCCTGCTGCGCAACGGCGGCTCGCGCCTGCAGGCGTTTGCCTACGGCCTGCTGCCGGCCAACGCGGCCGAGCTGACCAGCTACACCGTCTACCGCTGGGAGTGCGCGATCCGCTCGTCGGTGGTGCTGGGCTTTGTGGGCGCGGGCGGGCTGGGCCAGCAACTCGACAATTCGATGAAGATGTTCGAAGGCGGC